>JAHQVX010000111.1 GCA_019634125.1 Saprospiraceae bacterium | reverse complement strand
GGCTCCTGGAGAATACACGATCTACGCTGGTGATGGAGAAGGTTGCTACCGAACCGCAACGGCTACGTTAGAAAATGAAGGATTTGTGGTCGTTACCGACGCCTCCGCAACTGGAACCAGTTGCGGCGACGCCAATGGAGTGATTACCATTACTGCCACCAGCGAAAATGCAACGTTCGTTGAGTATAGCTTAAATGGGATAGATTACGACTTAGAAAACATGTTCTCAGGACTTCCGAGTGGGAAACAATTGGTTTATGCCCGAGATAGTTTTGGTTGTATTGCTACTGCTGAGGTAGAAGTGCCTGGAAGCACACCACTTAGTGCTGAAGTAGAGATTTCGGCTCCAATTTGCGCCGATGGAAATGGCGAAATTCGGGTCGTCCCAACTGGGGGCGTCGGGCCGTATCAATATTCCATCAATGGCGGTTCTTTCCGTGATGATGCTGTTTTTGACCGATTAGATGTAGGTGAATACACCATTGAGGTAAGAGATGCATCGGGTTGTTTTTATGAGATGACCCAACTTCTAGATCGAGATTGTGTGGCTGCATTGCCTACAGCTATTGCACCTAATGGAAATGGAAAAAATGAATGCTTCCAATTGTTGTATTGGACGTATGTTGACATCAAAAACTATCAAATCTTTCACCGCTGGGGCGAGCTCGTCTACGATGCGCGTCCGTTCAACTCTGTAGAACATACAGTGTATTGGGATGGAAAAGTAAACGGTCAAGTAGATCCTGGTGTGTTTCTATATAATGTGACTTTTGTGAATGAAAAAGGCGAGGAGATCACCATGCAAGGAAATGTAACTGTAATTCAATAAGATACAAGCAACCAATCTGATCGAACAGACACAATATACAAGGACTTTTCACGTTAAAAAATCACTAAAACGAAGATATAGAACACTATTTTTATTCTCCCCCTAAAGCAACGTATCATGTTTAATTCCAAAAAAGACAACATCACCCCGACGACTAGTACTTCTACTCCACCATCAAGACCAACGAGTCCTGCAAGCCCTTCGCGTAGTACGGATTCTTCATTGAATATTATTGGAAAAGAAACAGAAATTGAAGGCACGATAAAGTGTCGAGGCAACATTCGAATAGATGGCCATTTAAAAGGTACCATTACCTCGGAAGGAAAACTCGTAGTTTCTGATACTGGAAGTGTGGAAGGAGATATTTTTTGTAAGGATGCTGATTTTGCTGGGAATATCACTGGAAATATCAAAGCACGCGGTAAAGTCACCATTAAACCAAAGGCATTTATTAAAGGCGATGTACGTTACCACGATTTAGAAATTGAACCTGGTGCGCACATTGCTTGTACTATTAGTCGAATGAATCCGGACAAGAAGGAAGAAGCGCTTCCAGCGCCAAGTGCTTCCGTGAAAAAAACAGTTACACCAGAGAAAGAACTTCCTACTCCAAAAGCCGTGTAATAAAACATATTTATAAAAAACCCTCGGCTTTGCCGAGGGTTTTTGCATTTCAAACATCCACTACTTCCGAAAGCCATTCAGCGCTCCCAACTCCACAATCGAAGTCTCAATAGCCTTACCCAAATCATCTACAGCTGCATCACCAGAGGCTTTCATAGCCTTATCAATATACTTTTGACGCTTACCCGCTAATGCTTCCATCTCCTTTTGAATCGCTTTGCGTTCCTTCGCTTTTTCCGCAACAAATGCCTCCTTCTCCTCCAAAGTCATACCCTGCATCTCTTCCGGCAATTCGCTATCCGCTGCTTGTCTCAAAAATTCATTATCCTTCCGCACCCGATCCACAACATCCCAGGTTTCATTAGAATAGGCATTCGCCTTCGACTTGCTAATCGCTCGATTCACCTTATTCGACTCCGAAATAGAGGAAGCATTGGTATCTTGCAACAGTTGGTTTTCCTTCTTCGCATTGCCTAAAGCACCATAACCATAATACGTGTTATTCAAGTCCATATTTAATTCATCAATCCGCGCATCATAAGGCGTTTCTATGTAACGCACCTTGTTGTCTGGGTTGATATTAAAATACTTGCCCTCACCGATCTCAGCCCCCGATTTCCAATGCGTTCTCACCCCTTCATCGCGAAGGCCACAAAAAATCGTATTGATATAAATATCCTTCTTACGTGCATCACTAATCGCTTCCTTATAATGGGTGCTACCTTGATCAAACGGCTCATTTCCCGCGATATACATCAACTTCATTGATGCACTTCCGTCTTCCCATTTTAAAGCTTGGTTGGCCTCTGAAATCACCGCGCCACAATACTCATTCCCGCCATTCGTGCGCAAGGCAAACAATTTTTCAGAAATTAAATCCAAGTCCTGCGTAAGTGTAGTCACTTGTCGGATATAACCTGAATTCTCAGACAATCCGTCGTTGCCATATTCATATAATGATATCGAGATCTCTGGGCTCTTTCCATTATACTTCAATGTAGTCAGCGTATTGACAATATTCCATAGCCTCGACTTGGCTTGTTCAATCAACCCATCCATAGAATTGGACGTGTCTAACAACAACGCCACTTGAATATTTTTAGAAGACTCAGATGGATTGGGCAGCGTCGCCGATGCAGTCAATGGAGTTAAAACATTGGCTTGAGCTTCGCTGTTTTCCCCTTTAGATGTTCCAGCATTCAACCCACAATTCATAGAACCAAATGCTAAAATCAGGATCCATGACAAAGAAAATAGTGTTTTCATAAGTACTAAGGTTTGTTAGTTATACTCCTTAGATTCTATCTGGTTCCATTTTCCATAAATGAGCGGAAAAAAACTAGCCAATAATTGCTTCTGCTGTGAGTCGGCCACTGCGCATCGCTTCATTCAAAGAGCCATTGCTGCTATGGTCACCCGCAAGGTATACGTAAGGGTTTAGTCGATGCACCTCTGCCCGTGTCACACTGTGCTGAACCGGTAAGGCATAGTCTACTTTATGCATAGTCAGCAACTGCCAATCATTAACGTCTTCACCAAACCATTGTTGGCATTCTGCTTTAATTCCCGTGTCCAACGACGCATCCATATTCACCGATGCATCGCGTAATGTAATCGATAACAACTCATGGTTATTACTGCCTTTATATCCAGGAGCGACTTTTGAAATGCAGGAAATGTTATTCACCAACTGGTTGGGCTGGCTATTAAGCGCAATTAAGCGATGCTGAATAGGGTCTTTGGGTACTTCGTAGTGAACATGTATCGTAGATACATGTTCCTTAGAAATAGAAGGCTCCAAGTCGGTAAGAAACTGAGCCGCTTCCGTAGCCACAACTATTTGGTCGCCACTGTAGACATCGCCCTTCGTCGCATTAACGAATTTTGAGTTAATCGCTGTGGCCATTACATTTAACTTAATACTGTCTTCGGGCAAATGCGCGGCAATTTGCTTTGGAATTTCACCCATGCCTAAGTTCGGCACCGCAGCACTTCCCTGCCCAAACATTTTAAATACAAAATCGAACATGCGGCGACTTGCCTGTAAGTTGGGCTCTAGGAAAATGCCTGTAAAAAATGGCTCAAAAAACTGATGGATGACTTTCTCACTAAATCCATAGCCTTTCAGTGCTGATTCAGCAGAACATTCCATTTGTTTAAAAACCGCATCTACAGATAACTTTTGTAGTCGATTTTTTAATTGAAAAATCTTCCATTTATCGCCCATCGTCGCAGCAGAAGAAGTCAACGTAGGGAAAAGGCTGGATGCATCTCGAAGTGGATCACCGATTCGACTCGTCTTCCCTTGTTCTTGCAACAAGAGTGCTCCAGGGGAAAAAGGCTTTAAGTCTAAAGCATTGTAATCTAATAGGCGTTTTGCTTCTGGATAAGCCGTCAACAATACTTGAAAACCTCGATCCAACGAGTAGCCATTATGAACATCGGTTCGAACCCGCCCACCAATGCCATCGCTGGCTTCTAAGATGGTAAATGTATGTCCCGCCTGATGTAAATAATAAGCAGTAGTAAGGCCGGCAATACCAGCCCCGATGATGATAGTATGACTCAATGCGTTTCTTTGGTTACTAAGATACTTAAGCCAAGCGAAGGGCTGTAACAGAAATTTCAGTTTCGAGTCATTAATACCAATTCTATTATCTTTCAAGAACAAATAAAAACCCATGATTAAACAGCTCGTTTTGGCCGTTCTATTAATCGGTTTTGCCTTTACTGGTTCTGCTCAAAATGATTATCCTACGAACAGTGAAGTCAACCAACGGATAGAGGCCTTAGGCACTTCTTCTCTAGTAACAATTAAGCTAGTAGCCACCACTGCTTCCAACCAACCAATAAAAGCAGTAGAAATTGGAAAAGACAAAAACAATCCCGCACTGGTCGTGGTTGGAAATGTAGATGGTTCCCATATATTGGGGGTGGAACTCGCCTTGCAATTTGCAGAACGATTGGTCAACGACCAATCGGTAGATTCCATCAATCAACTTCTCGGTAATACCACGTTTATTGTCATTCCGAATGTATCGCCAGATGCCTATGCACAAGCCTTTAATAGCCTGAAGTATGAACGCATCGACAACAGTCGAAAGATGGATAATGATCGAGATGGCGACTTTGATGAAGATGGGTACGACGACTTGAATGGAGATGGACTGATCACTATGATGCGCATTAAACACCCTACGGGTACTTACCGATCGCATGAAGCAGACCCCCGTGTCCTTGTTGAGGCAGATGTTTCCAAAGGCGAAGAAGGTATTTATCTAGTAATGGAAGAAGGCCTAGACAACGACCAAGATGGCCATTACAACGAAGATGGACCTGGTGGCGTGGCATTTAACCACAACCTTACTTATAAGTATCCCAACTTCACGTCCTTTGCTGGCCATCACCCTGTTTCGGAGCCTGAAACCAAAGGGTTGCTTGACTACCTCTACGATAAATGGAATGTGTTTGCAGTTATGAGTTTTGGAACAGCGAATAACCTCTCTTCCCCCACCAATTACAACCAAGGAGCAGCATCAAAACGCGTGGTGGCCTCATGGCTGGAAAAAGATGTAGCCTTGAATAAGGTCGTAGCAGCCATGTATAAAGAGCACTTAGAAACGGAAGGCGCTCCAGAATCCGCTGCCCCAAGTGGGGATTTCCACTCTTGGGCCTATTTCCATTATGGACGGTTCAGCTTTTCTTCCCCAGCTTGGTGGCCAACAAAATTTGAACTCCCGAAAGACTCGCTTGAAGCAGCCAAGTTCTTGCCCAACAAAGACAACAACCAAAGTGTTGATCTCTTAAGGACTGCTGCACAACAAGGAAGAACCATCTTTACAGAATGGACGTCAATTCAACACCCTGATTATCCGGGATACGAAGTTGAAGTCGGTGGCTTTCATCCCTACGCGCATACCCTACCTCCATTCCAAGAAGTAGATTCCATGGCCATAAAACATAACGATTTCCTTCTCCAACTCGCTTCAGGAAGATCCATTCTTAGCGTAAACGATGTGAAAACTGAG
>JAHQVX010000110.1 GCA_019634125.1 Saprospiraceae bacterium | reverse complement strand
CCCGCCCGGAACCAAGTTTTAATTACAGGGCCCATTAGTTCCTTGCCTTGGCAAGGAACCTTCCATGTCGATAAAGGCTATATCTACTTCCGAAATGTCGGAAATCGATTACTTCTCGGTGGGGCACGAAATATCGATCCGGAAGGTGAAACTACTGCCGAATTTGGCCATAGCGAAAGCATTCAGACCTATTTAACAGACTTTCTCCAGCAAAAACTCTTACCAAATAGTCAGGTCTCCATCGAAAATTGGTGGAGTGGAATTATGGGCGTTGGCCCAACTAAACGCGCAATAGTCAAGCAAATCAGCGATCGAATATCCTTGGCAGTTCGCCTAGGAGGCATGGGTGTAGCACTCGGGAGTAAAATCGCCGAAGAAGCTGCCATACTTTTACGTCCACAATAACTATTTTTTATAATTTAGTCTCTCAACTTAATTTTATCTCAACCCATGCTTCGAGACCAAAACAGAGCCATTATTGAGCACATTTATCCTGCCCTCAATGCAGGAGAATTCCCGATTAAAGCAGTTGTCAATGAAATCATCCATGTTCAAGCAGATGTTTTTTCGGATGGACACGATGTTGTTCAAGCAGCCTTAAAATACAAACACAGTAAAGGCCGTAACTGGAATGAAATCAGAATGGAGCATGTTGAAAATGATCGTTGGCAAGCTGCCTTTACAGTGGATAAACAAGGCTTCTTTGCCTACGGCATAGAAGCTTGGGTCGATTATGCCTTGAATTGGCAACACGGCATTGAACGTAAAATCGCAGATGGTCAACACGTCACCTCAGAACTATTAGATGGTGTACAGTATTTACTACCTATCCTAAAAGAAGCCGATTCCAACGAAAAAGACTATCTCAGAAATGCCATTTCTGTTTTTCAAGATGAAAATCAATATGCCCAAGCGGTAACCATCGCTCAATCCCACGAGTTGCATGACCTTTTTGTCAAGTATCCTTCCAAAGACTTCTTAGTGAGCTCTGATAGCTTTCAGATATATACCGATAGAGAAAAAGCGCGCTTCAGCACTTGGTATGAGTTCTTCCCACGAAGTACAGGCCAAGACGGACAACACGGGACCTTTAAAACGTGTGAGCAAATCGTTCCTCGTGTGGCTAAAATGGGATTTGATACCCTGTATTTCCCACCGATCCATCCTATTGGAGAAGTCAACAGGAAAGGAAAAAACAATGCGACAACTGCAGAGCCCGGTGATGTTGGTTCGCCATGGGGAATCGGGTCTAAACATGGCGGGCACAAGTCCATTCATCCTGAGCTAGGGAGTCTTCAAGACTTCTTGGACCTGATTCAAGTGGCCAAAGAACATGATATTGAAATTGCGATGGACTTTGCATTGCAATGTGCACCTGATCATCCCTATGTGAAAGAGTATCCAGAATGGTTCCGATGGAGGCCAGATGGTACAGTGCAATACGCGGAGAATCCACCTAAGAAATACCAAGATATTTTACCCATTTACTTCGAAACCAGCGATTGGAAGAAGCTCTGGAACGAATTGCTTGACGCCTGTATGTACTGGGTAGAACATGGGATCAAGGTGTTTCGAGTAGATAATCCGCATACGAAACCCTTCCGTTTTTGGGGTTGGCTTATCAATGAAGTAAAAGCCAAACATCCCGACGTATTATTCCTTTCGGAAGCATTTACGAAGCCTAAAGTCATGCATCAACTGGCCAAACAAGGCTTTACTCAATCCTACACGTATTTCACGTGGCGGAATAGTAAAGCAGAACTGATTGAATACCTCACCGAATTAACTCAAACGGATCAGAAGTATTTCTTCCGACCAAACTTTTGGCCCAATACTCCTGATATTAATCCATGGAGCTTACAAAGCGGCCATGAACCAGAATATGTGATTCGGCATTTCTTGGCAGCGACCTTGAGTTCAAATTATGGATTGTACGGTCCAGTATACGAATACATCGAAAACACAGCAGTTTCAGGTAAAGAGGAATACTACCATTCAGAAAAATATGAGGTGCGAAGCTGGGATTGGACGAAAGAGAATAAGCTCACTAAGCTCATCACTAAGATCAATTACGTCCGCAAGGCACATAAAGCACTTCAACAAACCAATAACATACATTTCTGTTCCATCGAAAACGATAAAATTCTCGCCTACTATAAGTGGGATCAGAACAAGGACAGCCATGTTTTAGCCATTGTGAATTTAGATTCCAATTATACCCAGCAAGGATGGGTGCAAGTACCCTATCACTTGTTAGGGAAGGAAGTAGGAACACCATTATCGATGAACGACTTAATTACAGGCAACCAATATACTTGGAATGAGGAATGGTGCTTTGTAGAATTATCGCCAGACTTACCATATCACCTATTTGAAGTTAAATTTGATTAATGACAACCCTCAAGAAACCCAAGGGAATTGGCAAGGATTACAAAGAGCTTCCAGATGAACAACTGGAGTTCGACACGTCCTGGGTGGAGTTGTTTGAGGATAATCGGTTTTTAGCCAAGTTTAATGAGGAAATCATCCGAGAATATATTATTTCTCAACGATGGTATGCGGGTAAGGCCAGTACGATCAAGTACATTCAAATCACCAATATTCAGCCATACACTATCGGTGAAAAACGCGTTCATGGACTCGTATTAGAAGTGAATTTCAGGGAGGCCTTCGTTCAAACGTATTTCCTTCCATTGGTTTTTCTTGAAGGCAGTCCGGACTTACCTGAGAAAGCCAAGGTTTGTCAGATCTTATTAGGCAAAGAGCAAGGCGTTATCGTCGATGCCATCTATTTGGATGAGTTTCGGGCACAAGTCTTTAAAAACATTCAGGAATCCCAGCAAATTACTACGGAAACCGGTACGCTTACTTTTGAACGCGGTTCTTTCCTTTCAATGGATGAGCCCTATGAAAGTTCTCGATTACTAACTGGTGAGCAAAGCAACACGTCCATCATAATCAATGATAAGTACATCTTGAAGATTTACAGAAGGTTGTACGACAGAGCAAATCCAGATTATGAAATGTCTTTTTATTTAACAGAACGAAAAGCCTTTCCGAATTCCCCAAAGTATGCTGGAAGTGTAAATTGGGTTCGAGGTAATAATTACAGTGTTTCTGTAGCGTTAATGCAGGAGCTTATTCCGAATCAAGGCGATGCTTGGGAGTTTTTCTTGCCGCCTACCAAGGCCTTCTTTCTGAAAGCCATACAGCAAAATAGAAGTGTAGAGTTCCTGCCTTCTATACAATTGTTTTCTGCTGTAGCGATTAATAGGGTTCCTCATGAACTTTATGAGTTGTTTGGTGAAAACAGTATTAATCGTGTGAAGTTATTAGGCCAACGTACAGCTGAAATGCACGTAAAACTGGGTCAAGAAATCCAAGACCTTGACTTTACTCCGTCAAATTATAACAGTGATTATACCGTATGGCTCAAGAATAGATTGATCTATCAATATGAGAATCGGGTCAATTTATTAGAGAATACCTTGTTTCGGTTAAGTGAACGCTCTAAGACATTGGCCTCAGAATTTTTAGAGTATCGAAAACAAATCCGGGATCAGATTTTAAGCTTTGATGAAACTAAATTAAGAAGTCAACGCATACGTGTCCATGGCGATTATCACTTGGGTCAAGTATTGGTGACCGACGATGACTTTTATATCATTGACTTTGAAGGAGAGCCCGAAAGTACGATTCGTGATCGGAAGGTGAAGCAATCTCCACTCAAGGACGTTGCTGGTTTATTCCGATCTTTTCACTATTCTATTTACGCCACCATTTTCAACAATGAAGAAGAACTCAATGCAGATTTAGACTACCTCTTCGAACTGGGTGAATGGTTGTATTCCTTTATGGTCGGTATTTTCTTAGATACCTATGTCAATATCGTACAAGAGAATAATTTGAATATCGGTTACCAGTCTGAAATCGAGTATTTACTTCGCTATAATATTTTGGAGAAAGCGGTTTATGAATTAGGTTATGAGCTAAATGCACGACCTACATGGACAATTATTCCTTTGAAAGGAATTTCTCAAATTTTAAAAAGCCTAAAATCCCAAAATGGTTAAACCCTACAGCTTACTTACTGACTTTGATATTGAATTGTTCAAAGCTGGGAAGCATTATAAACTTTATGAAAAATTAGGCGCTCATGTTATTGAGGTAGATGGAGAAGTGGGCACATACTTTGCTGTATGGGCGCCATCTGCAAAGCGGGTCTCTGTCATCGGTGAATTTAACTTTTGGTTAGATGGCGATCATCCATTGAATGTACGTTGGGATGGCAGTGGTATCTGGGAAGGCTTTATTCCTGGGGTACAAAAAGGAACAACGTACAAGTATAAAATTCACTCTCACCACAACAACACTTCCACAGAAAAGGCCGATCCGTTTGCTTTGCATTCGGAGCATCCACCTCAGACAGCCAGTGTAGTTTGGGATACAGACTATACTTGGAATGATGGGGCATGGATGGGGTATCGGAAAGATAAAAACGGCTTGGACAAGCCGTTTTCTGTCTATGAGATCCATCCTGAATCTTGGATGTGGAACGTGGAAGAGAACCGGCCACTGCTGTACCGTGAAATGGCAACACACCTCGTGGACTATGTCAAGGAAATGGGCTTTACCCACGTGGAATTTATGCCTATCATGCAGTATCCCTATTCCCCTTCTTGGGGCTACCAAATTACAGGCTATTTTACCCCTACATCTCGCTTCGGATCGCCACAAGACTTCATGTACTTAGTCGATTGCCTACATCAAAATGATATTGGCGTCATCTTAGATTGGGTACCTTCCCATTTTCCGGCCGATGATCATGGCTTGGGGTTATTTGATGGTACCCACGTTTATGAACATCCAGATGGAAGAAAAGGCTATCACCCAGATTGGAAAAGTTTGATCTTTAATTATGGTCGAAATGAAGTCAAAAGCTTTTTGATCAGTAATGCTTTATTCTGGCTGGAACGCTATCATGCAGACGGCTTAAGAGTAGATGCTGTGGCGTCTATGTTGTATCTCGACTATTCTCGAGAAGCAGGGGAGTGGGAGCCAAATCGCTTTGGAGGAAGGGAAAACTTGGAAGCTATTGAGTTTATCAAGGAATTCAATCAGGCGGTATTTGATCATTTCCCAGATGTTCAAACCATTGCTGAAGAAAGTACAGCATTTAACGGAGTTTCTAAGCCAGTATATCATG
>JAHQVX010000109.1 GCA_019634125.1 Saprospiraceae bacterium | reverse complement strand
TATTCTGTGTATTATCGATTTCGTCGTATACACAAGTAGATCACGAATCTTACCGCCAGCAGGTGGAAGAAGCAGTCAGTAAGCGGGAAAAAGCAGATGTCTTCTTACAAATGACAGAAGAATTTGTAGAAGATGACCCAGAACAAGCACTTCAACTCGCCACCGAGTTAGTACGTTTAGTAGAGGGGCAAAAAAGCAAACAAGCGCAAGCCCATTTCTTATTAGGGCAAGCTCAATACTACCTAGATCAAAATGAGGCAGCCGTTCAATCGTTCCAAAAGGCCCTCATTTTTGCCCAAAAAAACAATAAAAATGACCTCTCCCTTCAAGCCAATATTCTTAGTTTTTGGGGATCTACCTACTTATTCATGGGCCAATACTCCGAGGCCATTACGCGGGGCAAAGAAGGATTAAAAATTGCCCAGCGGGCCAAGAACAAAGACATTGAAGCCTCCATCTTATCGGATCTTTCTTTTGCCAACCTTCAACTTGGTGATTATCAAGAGTCCTTAGAGCAACGCTTAATTGCCTATGAAATTCATAAAGCACGAAAAGATACCAGTCAACTCAACACAGATTTAAATGAACTCGGCATCATTTACTTGGAATGGAATAAGATTGATGAGGCGATCAATTATGTGAGAGAATCAAGTAAATATGTGGAAACAGAATACGACTCCCTTGCTTTGTTTACCAACCTCAGTAATTTTTACCTTAAGAAATTCAAGTCGGGCGGGAAAGAAAGTGATATTGATACTGCTGAACATTATCTCAATGCAGGGCTAAAAGTTGTTGGCGATAGAAAAGATGTTCTTCTCTCTATTCCGCTTTTCTTGAATTATTCGGATTTAGAAATCGGGAGAAATGGATATAGCCTGGCGCAGGAGTATTTAAATGATGCAGATACGGTCATAAATAACTTAGAAGAAAAAACATACATTGTTAGGAGTCTTAGTTTACGGGCGAAGCTCGAATTAAGCCTAAAAAATTATTATAAGAGTTTAGAATTAGTGGATGAAATCCTCAAAACAGAGAATATTCCTTTCGATATTAAATCCGTCAATCTAAGAAGGAAGAGCGAGATTCTAAGCAGTTTAGGTCGGTTTAAGGAATCCAATGGTGTATTAGAGGAATATATCGCAGAGCGAGAAAAATACATCACCGAGCAAAGCACAAGAGAATTAGAAAAATTCCGCACCATCTATGATACAGACTTGAAGGAAGAACGCATCCTTCGTTTAGAACAAGAAAAGAAAGATGAGCAAAAGCGAAGACAAGTAGGTGTTAGTGTTTTATTGGCATTACTTATTCTCTCTGTCGGCTTCATGTTGTTCTTGCGTTATACCTTCCAGCAACGTCGTCAAATTAAAGCGTTAGAGTTTGAGCGAGAACTCAATCAACGGGATTCACAAATTGAATCCCTCCAAGAACGTGTAGCCAATTTTGTGGAGCAACCTGTTTCCAAAAATAGAGTCCCAGATGAATTACCCGACTTGGTTGAAATCAATGCTTCCCTGCTGACTCAAATCACCGACCGGGAATACGAAGTCTTACAATCGATTGAAAAAGGATTAAGCAATAAAGAGATTGCAGAGGCCCATTTTATTTCCGTAAATACGGTAAAATATCACCTTCGAAACATCTATACAAAACTTGACGTTTCGAACCGAATTCAAGTCATCCAAAAATTAAAAGAATTCGGGTAGGTTTTTGGAAAACCTTCCATTTCCAGTAATAGCAAGCATTCTGGCGCCCACCTACCCGGGTGGGTAGTATTGCCAACCCGGCTTAAAACCGCCCTGCAGGGTGGCAAAAAGTCTATTTTCTACCCCCATCTTTGACATCGTCAGAGAGCAACAACAATCTCTGCGATTTAAAAACCAATTAAAAATTTATAATGAAAACTACTCAAGAAATGACCAAGCAAACAACAACTCCAATTTGGTTAATGAGCACAATTTGTATGATTGGATTAGGCATGCTAGTACTTCAAGTATTAACACTGTTTAGCTAAAATACAAAAACCCACAGACAATACCCGAAACACCCAACTTACGCAAAGAATGTTTTTATAACCCATTAACATTCTAACCACTTGTTCTTTGAAACACACAAAACACTATTATTATGAAAAAAGGTATTGCAGCTATGCTATTGGCATTGTTCTTATTTGGAAGTTGTTCACAAGATTTATTAGTTGAACCGGAACAAGAAGAAATTCTTGCTAAGAAGAAAACTCAGACTGTGAAAACTGAATAAAAAATTAGGAATAACCTATCAACACGGACAAGACATCCCCCGCTTGTCCCCTCACTTGACAAATTTGTGTTGATGGAAGTGTTCCAATTTAGAGCAAGCATTTTGAAAAAAAGGGTATTTAGCAATGTGTTATGTCCCCAACACACTCATCCCCCCCGATTGCTATTGTCCCCGCCCATTTTTTTCAAAATGCTGCTCAAAAAACTGAATACGCTTTTGCGAAAGAGGTAAATGGTTTGTCCCCTTACACTCTATCCCCTTTATGCAAAAGCCACTCTTGAGCAGAAGCGTATTCACCGTTCATCCCCCTCAAAAATCCCTAGTTCGGTATAAAAGCCGTGCTGGGGATTTTTATTTTCTGTACAGTTTTATTGAGTTAATAACGTTGGTTCTTGATACGGTCCAACTCCCGTTGACTATCTTTTTTCTTTAAGCTTTCGCGCTTATCGTATTGTTTTTTTCCTTTGGCCAATGCAATTTCTAGTTTGGCAAAGCCTCGGTCGTTTAAAAACAAGCGAGTAGGGATAAGGGTAAAGCCTTTCTCCTCTAACTTTTTACGAATTTTTTTAAGTTCTCGCTTGTTGAGCAAAAGCTTACGATCGCGCATTTCTTCATGCCCATTATAGGATGCTTGCTTATAAGGCGCAATGTGAAGTCCTTTTACCCATAATTCGTGGCGATGGAAATGACAAAAACCATCTGTAAGATTGGCCTTGCCTTCCCGGATACTTTTTATCTCCGAGCCAGTCAACACCAAACCAGCCACAAACTTATCTTCTAAGAGATAGTCAAAAGTGGCTCTCCGGTTCTTGATATTTATATGTTGTGTTTTTGTCATTGGCTGCAAATTTAGAAAAATACGAGACTTCTACTATTTTTAGTCTTGTCTAAAATTATTTTTTGCCTTATTTAAATTATCTTTGTATTATGAATTTACGAATTAGCATTTTCGCATGTTTAATCCTACTGACCACAATTTCTTGTCAAAGGAATTCAACTGAATCAGCAGAGGGTCTGATTAAGATTGTGGCTACAACGGGAATGGTAGCCGATGCGGCCCAAGCTATAGGTGGTGAATACGTTGTGGTAGAATCACTTATGGGGCCAGGAGTAGATCCACATTTATACAAAGCCACCCATGGTGATTTAAAGTTACTTAGAAATGCAGATGTGATTCTTTATAATGGCTTGCATTTGGAAGGTAAGATGGCTGAAGTTTTCGAGAAAATGGCGCAATTGCCTGATAAAGTCATACATCCCGTTGCTGAGTTTATTCCTAAGGCGGCATTGAAAGTGGTTGATCCCAATGGTCCAACGTATGATCCACATATTTGGTTTGATGTTGTATTGTGGGCAGCTGTTTACAAAGAAATTGGGGACTTGCTAAGTCATAGTTATCCCGAGCATGCCGATTATTTTAAAGCCAATGTAGAAGGGAAACAAGCCGAATTGACGGTTTTAGATGGTTGGGTTCAACAAGAAATTAATTCAATCCCAGAGGCACAGCGGATTTTAATTACTGCGCACGATGCATTTGAATATTTTGGAGCTGCTTATGGAATTCAGGTCAAAGGACTTCAAGGCATTTCTACGCTTTCTGAGGCAGGTTTGCGAGATGTGAAAGAATTGGTCGATCTTATTGTGGATCAACAGATTAAGGCGGTTTTTGTAGAGAGTTCAGTGCCTGTTCGAGATATCAACGCCGTGGTCAAAGGCTGTAAAGAAAAAGGCCATGAAGTAGCGATTGGAGGGACACTATTTTCTGATGCTATGGGAGAAGCGGGAACAGAAGAAGGTACCTATGAAGGCATGGTAAAATCGAATGTGAATACCATTGTAAATGCGTTACGATGAAAACAGCTATTGAAGTCCACGATTTAACAGTTACTTATAACCAGAAGCCTGCGTTGTGGGATATTGATTTTGATATCCCGGATGGCGCCTTAGTAGGCATTATTGGGCCGAATGGTTCGGGTAAGTCTACCTTGGTTAAATCTATGATGGGCATTGTAGAGCCGAGTAGTGGTTGGGTGAAGATATTTGACCAAGATATTGAGCAAGTCCGTCATAAGGTGAGTTATGTTCCTCAACGAGAATCGGTGGATTGGGATTTTCCAACGAATGTGATGGATGTTGTGTTAATGGGTCGTTATGGTAGAAGTGGCTTGTTCCGTCGCTTATCCAAAAAGGATAAGCGCATTGCGGCGGAGAGTTTGGAAAAGGTGGGAATGCTACAGTTCGCCCAACGCCAGATAGCACAGCTATCTGGCGGACAACAGCAGCGCGTATTTATGGCGCGGGCACTGGCAGAACAGGCAGAGATGTACCTCATGGACGAACCCTTCGCCGGCGTAGACGCCGCCACCGAAAATTCCATTTTCGAAGTCTTTCAAGAAATTCGCGACAGCGGAAAAACAATGATGGTCGTACACCACGACCTCCAAAGTGCAGCCAAGTACTTCGATTACATTGTACTGTTAAATACACGATTAATCGCAGCTGGGCCTACCGAAGAAGTATTTACACAAGAATTATTACAAGAAGCTTACGGAGGTAAATTGAGTATACTCGATCAAATCCATGCGATTATCGAACAAAAGGGTTATCCAGTACGGGAAAGCTAATGGACTGGGATATTGTCATAGATTTTTTACTCTTACGCGACCCGAATGTCCGGTATGTCGTCTTAGGTTCAGTGCTAATTGGGGCTAGCGCAGCCCTGACGGGCTGCTTCTTATTCCTCCGAAAGCGCGCACTCGTCGGAGATGCCATTGCCCATGCTGTGCTCCCGGGCATCTGCCTGGCCTTCCTCGTCTTCAAAACGAAAAATCCAGCTATTCTGCTCGCCGGAGCCATCCTAACAGGATGGCTGTCACTCCTCTTCATCGACTGGATTACCAACAAATCCAGGATTAAAACAGATACCGCCATAGGCCTCACACTGAGTTGGTTTTTTGGTATCGGTATTATGCTACTCACCGCCATCCAAAAAACCGGAAATGCCTCCCAAACCGGACTCGATAAATTTATTTTCGGAAAAGCAGCATCCATGGTCGACCAAGATGTTTTCGTCTTTGGTGGACTCAGTATTGTAGTCATTTTAGTCATATTCCTTTTTTTCAAACCCCTCAAACTCATTTCTTTCGATCGCGATTTCGCCAGCAGCATTGGACTTCCGGTGGGCCGCTACGATTTTTTATTGTCCACGCTTACCGTTTTGGCGGTAGCTACTGGCATTCAAGCGGTTGGAGTAGTATTAATGGCTGCACTATTGATTACTCCAGCAGCTGCAGCTCGATTTTGGACCGATAAACTGAAGCGAATGCTTCTCTTAGCAGCCACTTTTGGTGCTTTTTCAGGCATTGTTGGGGCATTTATTTCCTATACCACACCACGAATGCCAACTGGACCTTGGATTGTTATCGTGATTTCAGTAATCGCAATATTTTCCTTTTTATTCGGTGCTAAAAAAGGGCTTGTTGTACGACAAGTTCGACAACAAAAAATGCAACGTAAAATCCTCAGAGAGAATATCTTAAAGCTGTTTTATAAGTTGGCCGAGGAAGATGGACAACTCTATGAACAACGAGGAGTGGACCAATTAACGAACCGACGGTTTTTTATTCCCAGTCAACTAAAAACGGGCTTGCAGCAATTACTAAAAGAAAACTTGTTAGAGAAAGCCGATTTGGATTATCGATTCACTGAAAAAGGCGTTGAAGAAGGGAAACGAATTACCCGCCTGCACCGCCTTTGGGAAATGTATTTGACGCAATATCTGAAAATCGCACCTGATCATGTCCACGATGATGCCGAAGCCATTGAACATATTATCACCCCAGAAATCGAAGCAGAACTCGTGCATCAACTCGAAATGCCAGAATTAGATCCCCACGACTCTACGATTCCATATGGGGAAAAACTACCTAATAAGATTAAAGACTAAGCGCAAATGGATGCATTCCTTATCATTCTTACTGGATCACTTGTTGCCATTTGTGCAGCCTTACTGGGTAGCTTTTTGGTATTGCGAAAGATGAGTATGGTTGGCGATGCCATATCACATGCCGTACTTCCGGGTTTAGTGGTGGCTTACCTCGTATCTGGCAGCCGCGCTTCACTCCCTATGTTAGTAGGCGCGGCATTAGTGGGCATGTTAACCACCTTCCTCATTGAGCTTTTCCATAAAAAATTCAAGTTGCAATCCGATGCCTCTATTGGAGTTACGTTTACTTTCTTATTTGCTTTAGGTGTGATAATGGTTTCAGCATTCACAGGTAAAATCGATTTGGATCAAGACTGTGTTCTCCATGGTGAAATTGCTTATGTGCCTCTGGATATTTTAGTAACGGGAACAGTCTTAGACCATTTGCCGTACACGGTTTGGGTGCTACTTGCAGCAACAATCATTGTAGTGGGTTTTGTATATATTGGGTTTAAAGGACTGAAAATCACTACGTTTGATGAAACTTATGCGGCGTCATTAGGTATTTCTACCGCGTTTTGGCACTATGCACTCATGAGTATGGTATCGTTAACTACAGTAGTGTCCTTTGAAGCGGTTGGCGCCATTCTAGTTGTAGCCTTTTTTATTATCCCCGCCGCTTCCGCTTATTTACTCACAGATCAGCTCAAGAAAATGTTGTTTTTAGCTTGTGGCTTCGGCGTATTGAGTGCCGTGCTAGGGTATTATCTGGCGGCTACTATTAATGGGTCAATTGCCGGAAGCATGGCCACTGTAGCAGGTTGTTTGTTTGTAATCACTTTCTTATTTAGCCCGAAACAGGGTCTTCTGAAGCGAAAAAAACCACTGTCTACCAAAGCATAACTGGGTAGACGGCTTCTTCGTGCATTTGATCGAGCTGCTCTTCTACGATGTACTTATCTTCTGCGTAGGTTACACCAAACCATTTGTCTTTGCTGGTCAATACCTTCACTTCGGCTAAGCCTTCATCAATCATAGATTGAACTGCATATGGAATGTAGAACTCCGACTTTAACTCCTGGCCGCGTTCACTTAAAAAGGCCTTGAAGTAGCTTTCTAATTTATCGAACATAACCGGCGTGAAGCCCCAGAAATTCATAGAAACCAACGTGCCTTCACTTAGCTCTTTTTGAGATCCTTCGCCATCATTAACGATGAAACCGTCTGGGTTTCGGTACAATTTCGTGTGTTCTTCTACATTGACTAAGAAGCTATTCTCATCAATATTGCAAATCCCTCTGGATACCGAACCGTTTTCGGAAAGCGTGTTTTCTAATAAATAACCTACCATGCTAAATGCATACTTCGAAGCATCAATGGTTTGAAGATAGGCGTGCATTTCGGAGAATGCTTTTGGGCCGTAATAATCGTCGGCATTGATCACAGCAAATGGCGTAGAAACAGCGTTTTTGGTGACTAACACTGCTTGGCCAGTCCCCCAGGGCTTAACCCGGTCGGCCGGTGGGGTGAAATCTCCGGGTAAATCATCAATTTGTTGAAGAACGTATTCGCGTTCAATGTCTTCTGGTAAACGGGCTTCAAAATAGAACTTGAAGTCTTCTAAAATTTCGGCTCGAAGAATAAAAACTATTTTTCCAAATCCAGCTTGAATGGCATCAAATACGGAATATTCAAGGAGCCACTCTTCATTCGGCCCAAAGCCATCCATTTGTTTTACTCCTCCATATCGACTACCCATTCCGGCAGCTAGAACAACCAATGTTGGTTTCATAGTTTATTTTTTTTCGCGAAATTATTGTTTATTGTTCAAGAGTTACCCACAAATTCGTTGCCACTTTCTCCGAAAGTGTCACCTCCCGTTCATCATCTACTTGCACTACTACAGAGCCATCGTATTCAAAGCGATCGAGGACTTCCAGCTTAGTGCCTAATTGAACACCAATTCGACTTAAAAACCGAAGAAAATCATCTTCGCTTTCTTCTACGCCAATCACTTCGGCAATTCGACCTTTCTGCACTTTCGATAAGTTCAATTTGATACGGGCTTGAATTCGCCCTTCTTTATCGGGAATCGGATCGCCATGTGGATCGTATTTGGGATAGTTTAAAAACGCATCCAACTCTGAAGTGAGTTTCGGAGAACGAATATGCTCCAACTGCTCGGCAACTTCGTGCACTTCATCCCAAGAAAAATTCAGTTTTT
Source organism: Saprospiraceae bacterium (assembly GCA_019634125.1). Classification (GTDB taxonomy): domain Bacteria; phylum Bacteroidota; class Bacteroidia; order Chitinophagales; family JAHQVX01; genus JAHQVX01. Next base: position 6,578 of record JAHQVX010000109.1, on the reverse strand, counting down.
CTACGAGGAAGACTTCCCACAGTCGGTGTTTCCGAATCAGTTGCTTCGCAACTGATTCGCCCGCTTCCAACAAAGAAACGCCTTTATATTTCTCATAATGCACCAAGCTTTTCTCGCCCAATCGCTGCACCATGTCTGTCACCGAGGCGGCTTTAATGGAAAATTCTTCAGCCAACGCATTTGTACTGACTTTCTCCCCAGTTCGTTCGGTGATTTTGAAGATGGCTTTGATATAATTTTCTTCAGAGGTCGAGAGCTCCATATTATTTTTAGGTGCGACTAAATTACGATTAAAGTTGCTTTTTGGAAAGAAACGGTTTTCAAATCAACCATTAGCCAATAAGTCCTAAAACTTCCAAATGAAAGCCTAGAGATCATAAAATTGGAATAAGCCTTAAGCATTTACTTACGAACCAATGACGAGTTAACTATACCAACATCGTAACTGGATGCTCTAAGTAGGTCTTGAACGTATTCAAGAAACGAGAACCAACGGCACCATCTACAACACGGTGATCGCAGCTCAATGTCACTTTCATCACATTCACCGCTTTCATTTCACCACCTACATCACGCATGCGTTTGTTGATGCCACCTACAGCCATAATTGCTGCATTTGGCGGGTTGATAATGGCTGTAAATTCTTCAATGCCCATCATCCCTAAGTTCGAGACAGAGAACGTTCCACCTTTCATTTCATCTAAGCTCAAATTTCCAGATTTCGCCCGACCACCCATGTCTTTGGTAGTAGCCGCCAAGCTAGATAATGGAAGCGTATCTGCGAATTTGATCACTGGAACAACTAGACCATCTGGAATAGCTACCGCCATTCCTACGTGTACGTGTTTGTTGATCGTAATGGAATCTCCTTGCCAACTAGAATTGACTTCAGGGTGCTGACGTAATGCTAACGCAGAGGCTTTAAGCACTAAATCGTTAAACGAAATCTTCACAGGCGAGATTTCATTCATATCTTTTCGAGCCTGCATGACCTTATCCATGTTAATTTCCATGGTTAGGTAGAAGTGCGGCATGGTGAATTTACTTTCACCGAGACGTTTCGCAATGGTTTTACGCATTTGTGACGTGCGCACAGATTCACTGGATTCTTCACCAACGGCTGGTGCAGGTATAAACGCCGGAGCAGCTTGAGGAGCCGGTGCTGCAGCAGCGGCCACAGCAGCAACGCCAGCTACAGGAACAACCGCAGCAGCGGCAGCGTTGCCATTTTGAAGCGCAGATTCAATATCTCTTTTTATGATTCGACCTTCATCGCCACTTCCAGAAATGGATGCTAAGCTCAATCCATGATCAGCAGCCATTTTCTTTGCAAGAGGTGATGCCTTTACTCGGCTATCTCCCGAAGCAGCAGGTACAACCTCAGGTGCAGGACTTGGTGCACTTGGTGCCGACTCAGCAACAGCTGGTTCCGCCTGACCATTTTCAGAAGGCGTAGCTTCCGCTTGTTTAACTCCGCCAGCAAGAAGTTCAGAAATGTCTTCACCTTCTTGACCAGTAATCGCCAAAATTCCCCCGACAGGAATACCATCTCCAACTCCAGCAATATGCAACAGAACGCCTTCGTGCTCGTCGTAGGCTTCCACTTCTAAGGTGGCTTTATCGGTTTCTACATCAGCAATTACATCTCCACCGGAAATTTTATCACCCACTTTAAAATACACTTCTGCGATCACTCCTTCTTCCATAGTGTCGCTCAATAAAGGCATGTCAATTACGTTTGCCATAGGTCGTTTTTTCTTTCTTATATAAGGATTCCAAATTTAAGCTAGTTTTTGAAAACTACGCAGTCCCCAAAAGTAAGTCGAAAATTAATTGTAATCAATCTCTAAATCGAAAGTATCGGTCAATTTTTTTACAGCCGGATTTTTCTCCATTAAGACTTCCAATTGTTCCTTCTGAGTTAAAGTCTTCTGAGCTGTTTTATCGATCTCTTTCACCTGAAATTCAACCACTAATCGGTTCAGGCCAGATTGTTTCTTAACCAACTCACTTATGGACAAGAGTTGTTGTTCGAGCAATTCCTTATTAATGTTGCCATGGACGGTAACATGTAATTTTTTGTCTTGATAGCTGACTTCACTCGTGCTTATAGCATTCGCTAAGGCCATATGTTTGCTGCTTTCAAAATGTTGCTGCAGTTGTTTCCAAGCTGATTCAACGGCTTCTGCGGGCACTTCATTGATTTCGATAGCCTCTTCATCAACTTCTTTTGCGGTGTTCTCTTTTGAATTACTTGGTTTAAAGCTATTTAAGCCACCTAAGGTAAATCCACCAGCTGCCTTGATATTGGCATTGAATTTCTTTCGTTCAGCTTGAAGTCGTTGAATGGAGTCTTGCTGGGGGCTAGGGGTTTTTTCTATATCAGCTTCAATCGCTTCAGGAGTTGCTGCTTCAACAGCTTCAACTTCCGAAGTCTCCACTTCCAAGCTTACGCTTTCTTCACTTGTCTCATTTCCAACTTCCAACTCCTGATTTCCAGCCTCCATGTCCTCACTTTCTACTTCAGCCTTCCTAGGTATATCTTCAACCTTCTCACTTTCCGCTTCCAACTTCGGGCTTGCAACTTTAGCCTCTACAGTGTCATCAACCGTTTTTTTTTCCTCAGAACTCGGGGCGACTTGTAGCGCTTGGTCGTGAAGTTTTTGACCTACAAAACACATTTTTAATAACGCCAACTCTACGTGCAAACGTTTGTTTTTGGCTGTTTTATAGTGTACATCGCAGTCGTTGGCGATATTAATGGCATTTAATAAAAAGTTCAAGCTGGCTGTATGGGCTTGTTGGTGATAGCGTTGAGTAACATCCGAAGGTACTTCTAATAGGGCTAGGGTTTTCGGATCGGTGCTAACGAGTAAATCTCGAAAATGGCCTGCAAGGCCCAGAATGACGTTATCGCCCTCAAAGCCTTTTTTTAGGCAATCGTCAAACAATGTGAGCACTTGATTTTTGTCTTGTGCTAATAAGGCTTCTGTAAATTGAAAGAAGGTGTCGTAATCCAGAATGTTGAGACTTTCAACCACACTTTGATAGCTGATTTCGCTGCCTGTATAGCTAACAATCCGATCGAAGATAGATAAGGCATCTCGAAGGGCCCCATCAGCTTTTTGTGCAATCACATGAAGGGCGCTTTCTTCTGCAGAGTAGCCTTCTTGTGCACATATATGCTGAAGGTGGGCTACAATATCAGGCACTTGAACTCGGTGAAAATCAAAGACTTGGCACCTGGATAAAATGGTGGGTAATATTTTATGCTTCTCTGTGGTGGCCAAAATGAAGATGGCGTAGCTCGGCGGTTCCTCTAACGTTTTAAGAAAGGCATTGAAGGCCGACTGTGAGAGCATGTGTACCTCATCAATAATATAGATTTTGTAATCTCCTTGTTGCGGGGCAAAGCGAACTTGCTCGGTTAATGCTCGAATATCATCTACAGAATTGTGTGAAGCAGCATCTAGCTCATAAATATTGAAGGAAGAATTTCGGTTAAAAGCTACGCAAGAATCACAGGTATTGCAAGGTTCGAAATCGGCACTTTTATTAGTGCAGTTCACCGCCTTGGCTAAAATCCGTGCACTAGTGGTTTTACCAACGCCTCGCGGACCACAGAATAAGAAAGAATGCCCTAAATGATCGGTTTTCAACGCATTTTTTAGCGTTTGAGATACATGTTTTTGGCCAACGACTTCATCGAATTTCGTTGGACGATATTTCCGGGCACTAACTACAAAATCTGACATCTCTGTAAAAATAGAGAAAACCCATTTACACTTCTAAATTTTTCTTTCAAGAACGAAAAATTTGTCTTAACAACTTCAAAAGTGATTACGTTTTGGATTCGATTGACATTAACGGATATACATAGTTGATTTTTATGAGTAAGGGTGGCAACTATCCAAGTAGGACTGACCGAAACAAAAAACCCTACCTAAAGGTTAGGCAGGGTTTGCAGGATATTGCGCATTATTGATGTGTTGTTTTCAAACGGCAACCCGCGTGGCGTAGTGGGGGAGAGTTATCACTGTCCAGGATTCCTTTTAACGCTCCTACACTACGCCCTTTTTAACTGTTTGCTTTTTCTTCTCCAATGGTCACCACTAAGTGCATTTTGTCGGAATCAATTTTCTGATGCAATTTGTAGAGCTTGGAATTACTGTCTTTTAAATCTTGAATTAAGGCCTCAATGGCTTCCAACCCATCTTCAGATTCGTTTTTAATGGTGACATAATGATACTTGGTTTGCTGCGTGTTTGTTTTTTCACCTAGTTTGTGGGGAAAAGAAGCGGCTAAGAGGGCTGTTCTACTTTCGAAGGGACCTGGGCGCTCACCGATGGTGAGCGCATACGAAATCTTTTTAGACCCCACTTGCTCGGTCAGTTCAAAAATTTCAGAACTCTTGTCTTTGAGGTCTGCTAAAAGTTGCTCCAAATCTTCAATTCCATTGGAAGCGTCTTGACTAATAGTGATGTGGTTCACTTTGACTTCTTTAATGTCTTGGGCAAAAATTGTGGCGCTGAACATTAATAGGATAGATACGATTACTGGTTTCATGTTAATTGGTTTTGATGATGTCACAAATCTATTGGCGCACGTTCCCAGAATTCGCATAATGCATGTTATATAAGGTTAACGTCTAGGTTAAAAAACCTTAACAGAAGTGGAGGTAAAAAATTGTTGATTTGTCTACTTTTATAACAAGCTGATTTTTAGTTCCTTGCGCCACTGCCTAACCCTTCGGGTTAGGCTTTAAGTCCAAAACCCCACCGAAAGGTTAGCCCCTTTTTCAGGCCTTTTCCCCATCATTGAAGTGTTGTTGCAACGACCCTTGGGTATAGTGTGCAGGGCGTTCTGTCCAGGATTCCAATTAGCCCTAAGCACTATGCCTTTGTGATTACTTTATTTATAAATGCGTTAGATCATGAAAAATTTAATTAAGGGTTTGTTTTGCTTATGTACAGTGTTCATCTTAGGTTGTGAAAGTGAGGAAGCGCTTCCTGTTGCAACGCAACAGGAAGAAGTGAATTTCCAACTTGGGATTGATAAGGAAGTTTTTTTAAATCGGGCTGCTACAAGACAGGCTGTGAAGAGGTTGAATGATAATGATGTGGGTATTCATTTCAATACCATCAATGAATTGACTCCAGAAGACTTGGCCAATAAATTAGACTTAAATAATGGCTATGAATTTACAGAACCACATATTGAAGGTAGTGTGATTCCCATTAAAACTCATGGAGAGGTAAAGCGGAATTTCTATTCTTATGAAATGAATGGGAAGCTGTATAATTATGTAATTACATATCCCGACCCAGATAATTGGAGGTATTATGAAGTCTCTACGATAGATAATCAATTATTGAGCGTAGTAGAGGTCGATGAATCTGGTCAAGGCGATGCCTTTTATTTGGCTGCATCGATTCCAGACATTGAATATTGTGAGCAACAGGTTTACCAGAGTTGTTCCAGTGGCGCACATTCTTTTGCTCTTGGGAATGCAGAAGAATGTGATTACTGGCTATACCCCGGTGAGGGCTCACCACCTTCTGTGTCCATAACACTTGTGGCTTGTGAAGAAGGCGGCGATAATCCAGATGATGCCGGTGGTTGGGGTACAGACGAGGATGGCCCGAGTTCACCACCTGTAGATACTGATGATCCACCTACTGATGGCCAAGTCTGTATCGAAGGCTTTGACTGCGATCGTGGGAATACCAATGCCTATGAAAACTGTGTAAATGCTGGAAATACCGATTGCTGGCAATTCTGCGAGCAATATGCTTGTTCGGAGGAAGATCAAAACAGATGGGAACTTGCTCAAGAATTAAACTCGATCATGGAGGAAGGTGATAGTTGGGAATTTGATGACTCATTGTCGGGTGAAGAAGTTCTTGAATTCGAAACAGTCCAAGATTTTGTGGAATGGAAAAACTCTATTGTTATGTCAGAAGTCAGTTTTCAAAGTTATGATGATAATGACACACATGTAACCGCAGTTAAGGGGTTGATTTGGCCGATTCCTCCAGTTTATATTAATATTGAAGCTAAATCTATCTTGGATGCCGATATTAATAATGGTATTTTTGAATATGAGTTGCTAGAAGTGGTCAGTTTTTTTTCTGGAATCAACCCTTTGTTGACTTGGGATCAAACAAGTTTTAGTGGTGAGTTAGATTCCGAAGGAAATTACAAAATCCAAGTTTATGGCTTCTACTCCGTTGGAGTAAAAGTTCTTGATCAAACTCTTGGATATTCTGGTTCTAGATCATTTATAATGATAATCGATCCATATGACGGATCTTTAATAAATGTTGCAAATGGAGACTAAAAATTTAGTAAAGTATGATGGGGGGCTTCTCGTTTGGAGTATCCTTCTTTTTTCTGTTCTGGTTCTTGGGTTTTTACTTATTCGGTTTTTAAAAAAGAAAAACAGAAAAGTTTAATCCTTTTGATTACAGAGTAAGTGGTTGAAATTCCTTGCAAATTTCAAGCAAAAAGCCTATTTTTGCCGCCCGTTTCGGGTAAAGATGACTCGAGGCGTTTTTGAAATTATTTAAATAGTAAGT
>JAHQVX010000108.1 GCA_019634125.1 Saprospiraceae bacterium | reverse complement strand
GAATCACCTTCAACCGAATACATTGCTCTGCGTAGCAGCCGATTTAACTGGACCGGCTGAGTTTGTCAAAACTCAGCCCATCAAAAGCTGGAAAAACGCCAAAATCAACCTCCACAAGAAACCCTGCATCTTCCTAATCGGGGTGATTTAAACTTTTTTTTCAAAAAAGTTACAAGCTCTAATCATGAGTAATAACAATTGTTATAGGCTGTTGTTGCGACTCAATACACTACTTTGTATTGCAAGCTACCTTCTTTTTTTTATATCTTTGTGTAACCAAAGTAGTATACGTATCGTCATATGCATTGTTAAACATTAAAACAGTGCACTTAGTAGAACAGATAACGAGCAAATTGAAAACACTTAGCGAACGTGTAAAACAACAAGATGAAGCTAGAAAATACCAAAATACAAATGCGCAAGGGCGTGCTGGAGTACTGCATACTCTCCATTATTGCCCGCAAAGAAGCGTACGCATCAGATATTCTGAATACGCTTAAAGGCGCACAGTTGCTGGTAGTAGAAGGAACTTTATATCCACTACTCACTCGACTGAAAAACAGCGGCCTGCTTAGCTACTCCTGGCAGGAAAGCACCGGAGGCCCGCCTAGAAAATATTATCAGCTTACCGAACTCGGCGAGCAATTTTTAAAAGAACTCGACTTGACTTGGAATGATTTGGTTCATGCCGTCAATGTCACCACTAACCATAAATCAAACGACCATGAATAAGACATTTAACGTGAATTTGGGAGGCCTCCCTTTTCAGATTGACGAAGACGCATATGCTAAGCTGAACGCATACTTAGATGCCGTTCGTGCAAAGTTTATCGATGTGGAAGGTCACCAAGATATTATAGACGACATTGAAGCGCGACTCGCAGAAATGTTCCAAGAAAGTCTCGATAAAAGTGGAAAGCAAATCGTTGCCATGAAAGACGTAGATGATGCTATTAAAGTCATGGGGCGTCCCGAAGAATTTGGTTTCGATGATGAAGAGGCAACGTCTACTTCATCTTCAGCAACAGCGACCTCTACCCGAACAGGAAAAAAGAAATTGTTCCGCGATCCAGAGGATGTGTGGTTAGGAGGTGTGCTTTCAGGCATCTCTAAATACGTAGGCATTGAAAACCCATTGTGGTTCCGTATTCTTTTCATCGCACTACTATTCGACTGGCTCGTCTTCTTAGTGCCGATTTCAGGCTGGTTCCTATTCTGGGGCTATATCATCGCTTGGATTGCAATTCCCAAAGCGGAATCGGCATCCGATCGAATGAAGATGCGGGGAGAGCCCATTAATCTGGAAACGATAAAGCGCAATGCCGACGGAGTAAAAAAAAACCTAAATGAGAGTGGAATTAATACCGTGAATAGTGGATTTGGATCGGTGCTCTCTTGGATTGCAAAGGCAATTGCAGTATTCTTCTTAGGAATAGGATTAATTATCGCTGGATCTATGCTCTTTGCTTTACTGGCATCGTTGTTCTTCGGAGCTGGAGCCTTAGCAATTTCCGCCCCGTTTATCTCCGACCACATCTTTGGTAGCTCATGGATGAATTGGGTATCGCTTCTCGGCGTACTCTTTATCCTCGGCGCCCCCATAGTATTCATTGTATTACTCTTATTAAAACTGTTATTTAAAACCAAAACAAACATGCCATTAATCGCTTTCAGCAGCTTAGGTGCCTTTATAGTAGGCTTACTATTTACCGGCATTACATTCGGGAACTTCGGCCGTGATATGACACGGGGAGCTACCGTTGAAGACAAACAAGCCATTGCCTTGGCTTCGGAAACTGTAACTATTTCAGCCTCGGGAGAAGGATTTAATCTGGACAAAGAAACAGGTAGAAGTGTGCGCTTCGATTGGAACGACAACGTGACTTCGGAAGCATCGATCCGTATTCTTAAATCTAAAGACTCCGTAGCTTATGTAACCAAAGAGCTTCATGCGAGAGGGAAGAGCAACCAGTTGGCCAAAGAACGGGCCGAAGCCATCGATTACAACGTGTCGAATTCCGGAAGTACCATCGAAGTCCCGCGAAATTTCACACTTGGTGAGAAAGAACTGTGGCGCGCCCAGCACGTTGTTGTGGATTTAGATATTCCAGTAGGACAGAAAATCACCATTGATGAATCGGTGAAGTATATGATCGATCGCGTAACAAAAGCCGATGGCTATCGAGGAATGACCATTTACGATGGCGTTTGGGAAATGACTGATGCTGGCTTGGTTAAACTCGGTGAAGATGGATTGCCACTCGAACCAGAAGTGAACGATAGCAATGACGATGACGACGATTGGGATGATGAGTTCTGGCAAGATGGAGAGTCGGAGAATGTGAAACTGAACTTGTTTGGAAAGAAAATCTTAGATATCCAAGTGGATGAGCGCAATGCCGATGGCGAAACCGATCGAGTACGTATTGAATTGAACGGCGATGAGATTGTTGATATTCAAGTGAATGAAGACGAGGAGTCAGTGACGATCAACGGCCAACGCTACCGCGACACCAACTAAAAACAACCCCACAAACACTTTTAGCATAGTGAAACCCCCTAGGCAAAGCCTAGGGGGTTTTTTGTAACTTCATTTTCAAAGTCAAGACGTATTCATTAATGAAAAATCCGTTTTTTAATAAAGCGAAACGACGCGCAAAGGAAATCTTCGGCCAGCCCGAGAAAGTGAAGCAAGTGCTCGACGATGCGACGAAACGCTCCAAACTTATCGATACTACCAAAGAGAAAGCAGCTACATTCAGCAAAAACCTGCAAACGCTCTTCTCGATGCTAAAGGCCTATTTCAAAGGCGATTATAAAGACCTTCCCAAGAACACCATCATTAAACTCTTGGGGGCTGTCATCTATTTTCTATTCATCGCCGACCTCATCCCCGATTTCTTTGCAGTTATTGGTTTAGTAGACGATGCTGCTGTCGTGGCTTGGGTCATCAATTCGATCTCCGAAGACCTCGATCGCTTTCGGCAGTGGGAACTGGCTCAGAATGAGCCAGTTGATGTGGAAGACGCATAATTATTTCTGCCATTGTTTCGTTATATTTAAAATAAACTACTAGGCATGAGGAATTTAAGGATATACGTGGGGGTGATCGCATTAGGAGTCTTCTTCTTTTCATTCACCGAATTGAAGAAAAACAGAATTAAGTGGAACGCCGGTAAAACGGTAAACTGGAACGACTATGAAGGCATTCCGGATTATGCCGACAACTTCAGAGATGCCGTAACAGCATCGGCACTCAACTACAACGTACGCTGCCATACCGATGGGAATTTGACCGTAAGTGTGTCGGCAGAGTTTTTAAAAGACCAATCTTGGGTCAAAGAACGGGCACGAACAGACTATCATCTTGGCCACGAACGGCTGCACTTTGACATTACAGAATTATTCGCCCGAAAAATGCGTAAAACGTTTGAAGGACAGCAATTTCGCTGTGAGGATGAAGCCGTAGTGCATCAATTGGCTACTCAGCTGCTCGCCGAATGGCGAGAAGCCCAAGTTCAATACGATAAAGAAACCCTATACAGTCTCGACAAACACGACCAAAAACTCTGGCACCAAAAAGTAGCCAATGATATGATCGAACACGATCATTATGCCAGTGAATAGTGCGTTTTAGTCGTTTATCCCGGAGCTTGTTGAAGCCTCCACTAAATGGGTTTTATATTCCTGCATCCGTGCACTTGCGTTACTATCTATGAGTAGAATAACGGCCATCATGGCAATCGTAGTAATAGCAATGGCGCGCCAAAGTGGTCGATCTACGAATACAATCAATAGCGCAGCGGCAGCAATGATTAACGGGATAACTTTAAACACCACGTTTTCGTATTCAACAACGGTTTTTTCCGCTCGTTCAAGCTCTGCTTGAACGAAGGCTGTCGAATCATTTTCAAAATCTGCAGTAAAGCGATTTAACCGCCCTTGGTTGGTAACGTACAAACCAACACCCACAGCCATTAAAAGAAGTCCAGCCACCAAGGTTGGAAAAACAAATGCTTTTGCTGTTGCCGTTTTGCCCAATTGCCAAAAGCCAATACTAGCTACAATAAAAACGATGGCAAATACAATGAAAAACCGGGTAGAGAAAATTTCATCTCGAGCCCATTCGTTCGCGATTTTAAGAATGTCCATAAACGTAAATCTAAGGCATTCTCGTTTAGCGCTTCTCCAACAAACTCCGGATTTTTCCGCCTTTGGTTTTGTTGATGTCAAATTCCGTAATGAAGGCTTGCTTATCGATCTGGTCAATGAGTCGATTGATGCGTTTCGCATCAATCCGATTCGCCACTACATGAATGATTTCACTCGCTTCCGTTGCTCCGCTCTTTCCATAGCCACGAATACCCTGATAAACCGTAATGCCCTGGCCAATCTTATCTTGAAACGCATCTTGAATTTCTGCACTTTTTGCAGACACAATAATTAGACCCACATGGTTCTCAAAACCTTGTATCGTAAAGTCAATCGCTTTACTGGTTACGATATAGGTAAGAATTGAATACATGGCCACTTCAGGAGAAATCACTATAGCCGTAATGCCGAATAGAAAAAGATTGAACGTCAAGATGATGGAACCAATCGAAAAGCCAAATTTTTCATTGAAGTATAAACCCAACAATTCCGAAGCATCTAATACCGAACCGCCGCGAATAGCTAAACCAATTCCACCGCCTAAAAACACCCCACCAAACGTAGCAATAATGACTTTGTCGTCGGTTACTGCACCAAAGTTTTCTAAGTGAATGGCAACAGACAATAGTAAAATGGCCACGATGGATTTGAAGAGAATCCGCTTGGTAATGGTGAAGTAGCCAATAATAAAGAAAGGAATCGAAACGATAGGGAGTACGAATGAAATATCCAGGTCGAACACCGAGCTCAGTAATATGGCAATTCCAGTTACGCCACCATCTAAGAAGCCGTTGGGCAACAAAAAGGCCTTCAAGCCAATACTGGCCAATATAATAGCAATGGCCACTTGTAGCATTTCTACGGCTAAGTCCTTAAAGGCGATTTTATTCATATACTAATTATTGTTCAACACTTTCGAGCTGAGCCTGCCGTAGCCGTTCTTCCGTGCTGAGCCTGACGAAGCCGTTATCCGAGCTGAGCCCGACGAAGCTCAATCACACACACAATTGTAGTTATTCCCCAAATCAATGGCAGTCACTACTTTGGTGGCGTTATTACAGTCAGCGAATACAATACGAACTTGTTGGCCGTCTTTGGTTTTGCCTTCTAAGGCATAACTTGGGCAAGGTTGGTCGTTTTTACGTGTCTTTTGCCAATTGACCTTACCGTTTCGTAGAATATCCTCCACTTCTTGTTTATCGATATAGCGGCAATCCATTCTACACTTCGCGTGTTTGGTATATACGAGCTGTTCATCTTGCAATAAGGCATGGACCTCCGCATTCGTAGAGCCGGTAACTTGATCGGAAGCTACGCTGCCTTCGTTGCCGCCTTTCCAAAAGAAATAAACTCCCCCAAGCACAACGGCATAAATAAGGTAACGCAATTCTTTATTCTTCATCATAAGCCCAATACGTCAGTTCCTTGTTCAAAAACAATGTCTACAGGAATGCCTTTTTCATTCACTCGGTCTAAAGCATTTTGTAAGTCTTGACTCACCTTACCTTTTTCCTTCATCAAGGCGTCTATTTGTGCATAATCTCCATCGCCTTGAATGGTGAGTATGAGCTCCGATAAGCCATTCATCGCGGCTTTCATTTTCTCAAAGTCGACAGAATATTTCCCGGTTTCTTCATCAAAGTTGAAGGCTTCATTTTCTTGGAAATAATTGAATCGAAGCATATTGGCTTTTCCGTGGGCGCTACTTGCTCCAAAGCGTGTGCTTCGGAAGATTCCAGCTAAGAAGGTCACATAATTATCCATGAGCTGATCTTCGGGGAAGTCACCTGTTTCGGCCATTTTAGTAATCATGTATAAACCTAAAATATCGGCCTTTCCTTCTTCTAATGCAGATGCATGTTCTTTTAATGCTTCGCGAACGGTTCCTTTGCCGTTAATGGTGTTTTTTATACCTAAACCATGGGCTACTTCGTGGAACATCGTGTTTCCGAAAAAGGCATCAAACGTGATGTTGTCTTGTTGATCGTCGGCAATCAATTCTTTAGAGATCGGCACTAGAATTTTGTCGAATTTGGCTTGCATGGCATTCTTTAACTGTAGGCGTCTAGACCCTTTTGCCAATTGCACTTTTTCGTCGTTCGGTAAGTTAATGGCAATGGTTTTGCTGCCAGAATTGCAATCGCCCGCATAGTACACTACATCATACGCATTGAGTTGGGAATTACTTCCTGCTTCTTCAGCTTTATACTTCTCATCTACAGGAAGACCTTTCTGTAAAGCGGGTAGAAGTGAGGCATATTTTGCCAATCGGGCACTCCAGGCTTTGTCTTTGACTAATACATAGGCTTCAAAAGCAGCTTTGGCACCAATGAGTTGATCTTCATAGGTTTCGATGGGTCCAATAACGACATCTAATCCGTTTTCGGTCATATCCATCCATGCCATATCGCTTTCGAAGTATTCATTCGATAAGAATGCGGCAGCGCGAGTTGTTAAGTAGTTTTTAAGGCCTGGATCGTCGGCATACTCAGCCGCTTGCGTCAGCAAACCTGACGCTTTTTCTAAATCTTCTTTAAAGTATTCACTGTAAGGGATAGCGGTTAATTTGCCTGCATTGTCGCGTCGTACCATGGTATATAAACTTCGAATAGAAGCATCGGCTTCTTCAACTTCTTCCTTGGTCACATCTGCGGGGTAGTAGTTGGCACCTAATGGCTTATCGCCTACGCCTTCAACAAAAGATGCGTTGCCTTCTAAGCGATCCCAAGGGCCATAATTGATTTCAGCAAAGTTTTTGATGTCGGCATCTGAAAGGCTTTCTAATAGTGCGTTTTTGTCGCCATAAGCCTGTTGCCAGAAAAGGCCGTCCATAATTTCTGCCGCTTCGATCAATAAGGGAATCATTTTTCGCTCATTGGCACTAAGCGCTGAAAGATCTGTAGTGAGTTGGAAAGAAGTGTATTTGTCGGACAGGTTGGCTTCAGATATAGATTCTGAAGGCTCTTGCTTACAAGCAAAAAATAACAAACAGAATAAAAGGGCTGTAGAGTACTTCATAGTGTCGATTTTCCTTACGAAAATAGGGAAAAGGATTAAGCTGGGGAGTTTTCTCAAATCGCCCAGGAACCAGGGCGAGGTTGTATCATTCGTTTTAGTTTATTCATAGCGCTCGGTAAAGCCTTGTCCGCCACAATTTAAGCAAGCGTTCTTCCCATTCCCACAGTAGCAACTTACCCAGTAGGTTTCAGTCACCAGGTCACCATAGTGATCGTATTTTGTTTTTGAATCGTAGTGCCCACCTTGTCCATTGCAGGAGTAACAACTTATAGAACCCGCCCCTGAACATCTATAGCAATGGCTGCGGACGAGTTGTCGTTCGAAGGGTTTCGGCTTGGAGAAAATGGAAACACTAGATGTTTCGGGTTGCGGTTTTGGTGCATCAACCACTTTTGGTTGGTTGCGGTTGTTTCGCATATTCAGCTGATAGTCTTTCCAAGGTTTTGGGAAAGGGTGTCGCGCCCAATGTGAAACATTGGGCGAGGAATACCTCAGTCCAGATATTAAGTTGTTGGCATCGCCTTTCAAGGTTTCAGAAACTTTCTTGGCCTGGCCAAGCCCAGTAAAATGGGCCGAAAAAATTTTGGTTTTATTTTTCGTAGAGTGATAAAAGATTCGGTTCCAGGTATGTATTGCATATTCAGTTCCTCTTTCGCTTTTTCCATATTCTCCAACTCTAAACGAAGCGTATTCACCCAACCTCAGGTCGAGTGCAAACGTATTGGGGAACGGGTTGATGCGAAAACCTTCTACTTTGTCTGACTGCCCTACTTCGCTACATAATTTGTCAGCCGTTTTATAGAAAAAGGCATCGTACATGTCCTTCTTGCTAAAAGCGATATAGGGCTCTCTCGACACGAAGAAGCTGAAGTAATAGCGCTCCATTCTTCTTCGCTTTCCCGCAGGAAGTAACTCATAACACTGTCCTTGTTGAATTACTTTAACCTCCCAATTCTTTGGGTACTTAAAGGAAAGACCTGGCTTGACATTATATCGAGACATTTTGGGTTTTCCTTAAAGTTAGTTTAAACCTCAAACCAAATCTGGTTGGTCCGCGGTGATATTAAAAATTCATAGAGAACAGGGAGAGATCACCCAGCCCAATTTTCTCGATCTAAACTGCGAAATTGAATCGCCTCCGCTAAGTGTTCAATTTTTATATCTGTTTCGCCGGCTAAATCGGCAATCGTTCGACTGACCTTTAAGATGCGGTCGTAGGCTCGGGCGCTGAGTTGGAGCTTGTTCATGGCGGTTTTGAGCAGCATTTGACCCGCGCTATCTAGCACGCAGACTTGTTTGACTTGGTTGGCGGGCATTTGCGCGTTGGCAAATACCTCTGCCTGAGCAAGAAATCGCTCTTGCTGTATTTTTCGGGCGTTGATGACGCGTTCTCGAATCGTTGTACTTTTTTCCAGCTCTTCACTTTCCCATTGCATGAGCTCATCCAACTTCACAGGTGTCACCTCAACGTGTAAATCGATGCGGTCCAATAATGGACCGCTGATCTTATTCAAATACTTCTGTACCACACCCGGACTGCAGACACATTCCTTCTCTGGATGGTTGTAAAAGCCACAGGGGCATGGTT
>JAHQVX010000009.1 GCA_019634125.1 Saprospiraceae bacterium | reverse complement strand
ATTGATCTCCTAGAATTTTACGTGTTTCATGTACGAGCTTCATTTCCTCTTTCGTGTAATCGTTCTCGAGGAAAATATCGCAATGTGGAATACAATTCTGATCAATTTTATGTGGATAGGCCGGATCTGTGCTTTGTCCGTTTCGCTCATCCATCATTTGTTGTTTGGCTTTTACACCCGTTCCGGTCACAGATTGGTAGGTAGAAATAACGAGGCGATTCATGCGAAATGCCTGATGTAAAGGGGCTAAAGCCATGACCATTTGGATGGTACTGCAATTCGGGTTGGCAATAATTTTATCCTCGGCCCCTAATAAATGCGCATTGATTTCTGGGACAACAAGTTTCTTGTCTTGGTCCATCCGCCAGGCACTTGAGTTATCGATCACAACTGTTCCCACGGCAGCGAAGTGCGGCGCCCACTCTTTCGAAGTGCTTCCACCTGCACTGAATAGGGCAATATCTGGTTGCATATCGATGGCTGTTTGCATACCCACTACGGTATACTGTTTGCCCTTGAAGGTCACTTGTTTCCCTACAGAGCGCTCAGAAGCGACAGGGATAAATTCAGAAATTGGGAAATTTCGTTCTTCAAGAACTTGACACATGACTTGGCCTACCATTCCGGTTACACCAACAACTGCAACTTTCATATATTATTTATTTTTTATATATTGTGATCGATGATAAAATTAGAGCCCTGGACGGTAAAATTCTATTATTTGGTCGGTTTTTTATTGTTGTGGCTTACGGCATCTAGTCAGGTCGTAATTAATGAGCTGATGGCCGACCCTAGTCCACCAGCTTCGCTGGTGGAAGAAGAATACGTTGAATTGCTCAATATTTCTTCAGAAAGCGTTTCGTTGGCTGGCTGGGCGCTATCTGATGCGTCCTCCACGCAATATTTCGGCGACGAAAACCTTTCGCCCTACGAATATGTGATTGTTTGCAGCGCCGAACACCAGAGCCAGTTTGAAGCCTACGGACGTGTTGTGCCATTACCCAGCCTCCCAAGTTTAAACAACTCAGGCGATGAAATCACACTTTGGAATGCAGACAATGAAATAGTAGACCAAGTGGTTTATTCCTCAGCTTGGTATAATGATGCCTTACGCGATGACGGGGGATATTCCTTGGAACGTACAAACCCCAATAATTTCTGCGATACTGCCTTGAACTGGAGAGCCAGCTTAGCTGCCCGGGGCGGTAGCCCCGGGCAGGAAAACGCCAACTACGACCCGCTGTTTTATGACGACAGTCCTTTGCAAGTCTTGTTCGCCGAAGTCCTGGGCGACTCGATAGTACATATTCAATTCAACAAGAAATTAGATCTAATTTCAGCAACGTCCATCTTGCACTATTCCAGCCCAGGACTAGGCATTGCGGAGACGGTGGTAATCTTACCAGACAGTCGGAGTGTGGTAGTGGAATTTGCGGCAGCTTTGCTGCCGCAGACCGTTTATACCATCCAACTTTCGAACATTGAAGACTGCCATCAACTCAATACATTGTCTACTGAAATAATCACCGGACTTCCAGAAACTCCATCATTCAACGACCTCATTATCAATGAAATCCTGTTCAACCCTAAAAGTGGGGGTGTGGATTACATCGAAGTCTATAATAACTCCCAAAAAATCATTGCAGCAGACGAGCTCATTATACTAGAACTCGACCCCATCACGTCCGAACTTCTAGACATGGAAGCCATCGAGAACAGTCACCAACTACTCTTGCCGGGAAGTTATTGGGTGTTTACCTCCAACCCCGACATCATTGAAGAACGTTTTCAACCAGCACACACCAACCAGCTGATTGAATCCAACATCCCCAATTACCCAGACGAAATGGGCAGTTTAGCCATTTTAAACGCTCAATTAGATACACTGGATCAAGTGACCTATTCCGCAGATTGGCACTTCGATTTGATCAGCGAAGAAGACGGAGTGGCCCTGGAACGAATATCAACCGCCGCAGCGAGCCAAGATCCACAGAATTGGTTCTCTGCCGCATTTACCAGCAATAATGGAACGCCAACAGCCATCAACTCTCAAATACGTCCTGAATATGTGGACCAAAGCAAGGTATTTCTTTCATCAGAAGTATTCAGTCCTGACTTAGACGGCGTCAACGATCTTTTAACCATTACCATTCAACAGGAAACCACCGTCACAGCCACTATTGCCGTCTACAACCTAAATGGAAACGTAGTACGCATGCTCGTCAACAACCAACTCCTAGGCTACAATAACGAAGTCATTTGGGATGGCCTAGGTGACAATAGAAACGAATTACCAATTGGCCATTACATTGTTCTAGCTTCTTGGTTTGATGAAGAAGGAAATTCAGCCGCTGAAAAAATAGGCGTTGTGTTGAGTAGGAAAAGGTTTTAATTATCCAGCGGCTTCCCCAAGCCAAATTCCTTACAAGAATCCGACATCCTCTCTTCGGCTTCTTCAGAACCTAATTCAACCGCTTTCTTATAATCTTGACAAGCATCATACATGTTCAAAGCCGCTTCATTAGCGAGACCTCTCCAATAATATGGCTTAGGGTCGTCTGGATAAATTCCAATAGATCTTGTATAGTTCTCTACAGCTGAGGCATAAAGTCCCTGATCATGCAGAACCAAGCCCTTGACATCATAAAACTCAGCATTCTGATTTTCAAGTGAAAGTGCTTTATCAATTTGTTCTAGAGCCTGATCATACTGCCCAAGATTCCTCAGACTTAAACTGTAACTAGAATAAAAAGAAGCGCCTTGAACATCTTCTCCAATTTCTAACGCCTTCTGAAACATATGAGTAGCTAACTCATAATTTTCATTCTGGTAATAAGCGTATGCCAAATTTTCTGTGTAGAGCATTACTGAGTCCTCCAAGAGGTTCGCCTTTTCATATTTTTTAATGGCATTTTCAAAATCGTTATTCCGATAATTGGCTACTCCGTAATAATTATAAACCAAAGCATTGGCGTAACCAGAATTTATACTTTCTTCGAAAGCAGCATAAGCTTCCTCATATCTACCTAACTCTGTCAGCAACGCACCTTTCGCATAATAGACCGTTGAATCTGTTTGAAAATCGGCTAGTTTATCTAAGTACACTAAGGTTTCTTCAAATTTTTGCTCTCTATTCAATGCGTGGCAAATATTGGAAAAATATATACTCTTAGAACTGTCTAGGGCTATGGCTTTTTTATAGTTCTCTACGGCGTTCTTATTATCGCCTAATTGATACATACAAACCCCAAGGCGGTTGTAGCAATTTGCTTTGTAGTAATTTAATTCAATGGCTTTCTCGTAGTCTGAAATAGCGCTATAATAATCTTCGCTAAGTTGCTTACTTACACCTCTGCTGTAATAGTACTTGCCCTGTCTTGGTTCCAACTTTATTGCTTCAGTGTAGTTTTCTATTGACTCAGTATATTCCTCTTTATCAAACAGCTCCTCCCCACGCTCGTAAAAATCTTCAGCACTAAATTGTTGTGTTTGCTCGACGATTTTCAAACTATATTCTTTTGGAATTGAATAGATACTTTCATCGAACTGTTCAAAAGAAATGCTATCTAAATTAAATGAACCACTATATTCTGAACTTATAAAATCCCATTTCATAGGATATGGGTAATCGTTGATTTTTTGAAAATCGGAATAGATGACGACCTCACCATCATCATCGTTAAAGAGTACCTTAAATTCCTCTTTATCTACAACATACAAAGAAACAACATCATGATGGAGCTCTATTGAATAACACTCTATGCCATTATAAGTTGCATCTTTGACTTCTTGCAAACTCCCTCCCCCATCAAGTATTCTCGACATTTCACTCAACCTTATGTTTTCTATGTCTTCAGGAGATCTATTGATAAGAGTCGTTTTCGTCTCGGAAGAATATTCCCAACCTAGAGTATCAGTCTGGACTTGAACAGTGGAAAGGAAAGGAAGTTCAATTTTTAAGTAGGCGTTGTTATTATTAGAATATGAGCGCATAGTGCCAGAAATTCCAAAAAAGTCGACTGTTCCAAAGGATTGAAAATACTCTTTTCCAAAAACAGATCGATATTGCGCATCTACTTGCTCAATAACCCGAATTCCTTCTAAGGAATCAAGAGTAGAATAGTACTTCAACACTCCATACTTTTCTTCAGCTTCTTTTTGAATCGATTGGAAACCATCCGGTGGTGTGCTCTGCATCTTAACCCGCCCAATTGGTTTGCCATTCCTGAAATAATCACCTAGAAGATGATTTGATTGGAAAGTCAACTTTTGAATAGCGTCTTCATTTAAAGGAGACCCCTGGATTAACAAAGGATTGGTCAGCACCACTTCCCCATTCTTAACACTATAGTCTAATGAAAGGGCTGAATTATTATACTCAGGGTAATATAAAATGGCTTTCCCCGAGTTGGCACCTACCTCTTCAAACGAAATCTTGATAAGCATGATGGATGAATCATCAAAACTGATTTCACCATACCACTCTGAATTGTTGATTTTTGAGCTGTGAGCAATTTGCCCAAACCCAAGGTGGGAAAGCAAAAGACAAAAATAGACGCAGATAAATTGAACTTTCATAGTATGTGATCTAATGTAAACACACTTGTTCAAATATTCTAGCAATTATTACAAAAAAAATAGATCTTATTTAATCTTCTCCAACCTCAAGCCGCTGTACTCTGGTGACTCTTCGTGGATGAGCACATAGCCTGGTTTGGCGGGGAGAACGGTGATTTCTGCCCCTTCTTTCTTGCCATCGGTCAGGTAGATTTTGTCTTTGCTGTAAGCGCGATCTTGGTAGCCTACTGTTCTTAGAATCCAGCGGCCTTCTCTGCGGTATTGTTTTTCTTGCTTCTTGGTTAAATCCTCCTTCATGTAATAAAACACGGTGAACTTCGTGCTTTCATTATTTACAGAAGCGTGGGAGAAATTATAGGCATTCATCTCAGTAAGCATATCTCCAATCTTCTTTCCTGGAATGAGCAAACTTCCGAACGGCCCTTTCCCCGGCAAGTGATCTTTCTCAGGCTTACGTGCCCGAGTACTCTTCACGAGCTTAGCATCGTTTCCGAACTCGAAGACAAACATATCACCCACAATAACTTTGGTGAGGTGGCCGGCCATTCCTGCCGTGACGGCTCGTTCGGCTACTCCCCAGGCTCTGAAGGCCTTTCGGTATTGCTCTGCAATACCGAAAACCTGCCCGTTCTCCAAAAACACAAAATCATGGAAATGCAAGAAGCCCTTCTTCAACTTCCCTTTCTTATACGACGCTGAATACCGATTGATTTTACCATCCCAAGGAATGAAATCCGAATCTAAAATCTCGCCATCAGGTGTAATCTTCATGATAAACAAGCCTTGGCTATTCTCCGCTTCTTCACTATGCCCTTTCTCGAAATAGTCGCCCGTTATCCAAACTTCATCTTTAATCGGATTTACAAAACCGCGATCAATTTTATAATCAAAGCCACCAAACGTCATCACTTTATCATACAAGATTTCCCCAGTGTTCAAGTCGAAGGCTTTCAAATAGTAATCGCCACGTCCGTCGTGGTCTTTATTGATGATACCTTCAATAGCATCATCTCCGGCCGTAACTGGATTATGCCGATGGGCAGAGAAAATAATTGTAGAAGAATCGGTGGCTACATAATCTAGATATTCAAACTTGACATCTTCCGGCGTTTCATAGCGCCAAGAATTGCCATCATCGCCAAAGTATTCCAATTTCGCACGGCCTTTCTTATCGCCATATACATTCACATAACCTTCACCTGGAATGGAATGGGCATGCGAACGCGCATTCTTATGCTGTTCAATTTCCTCTGTACCTAATTCGGTCAGCTCGCCGCTAATATCCAAGCGCGACACTTTAAAGTTCAACAATTTATCGGCCGGATAAAATTGCTTGATCATCAGCGACTTGCCATTAAAGAGCACACTTTCGATACCTGTGCTGGGCTCCGCTGTAATGGTTTTCTCGGTGAGTTCATTCAAATTCTGATCTAAGATCTTCACGATAAACTCTGTAGAATCTTCGGAAAGGCGGTCTTTTTCGAAAAAGATGAAATAACCTTGTACTTCATTTTTATTGGTAATCGAACCCGCTCCTCGATATTGAAAATCGACGACATCACTGAAATCGAAATTCTGAGCTTGAGTTGGAAGAATAAAAAACCCTGCGATCAGGAAAAATAAGAATTTTGCCCCCTTCATATTTAAACTTTTCTTGCTTGTTTCACAAAATACCCGTTCGGGAATTTGTTAAAATAAATGCCTTTGTATTTCTCTTTGTCGTCGTATTTGCCCTTTAACTTACTCGTTAATGCCAGCGCATAAGCCAATGCTTCACTTTTACCAGCATCATCTCTGTATGTTCTAACGTAATTATACCCGACTTCTTTCATATTCTTATAGGAAAGTCCATTTAAAAATTTGAGGACGGTGTTATAGTCTTCTTCAAAGGCCGGAGAAGACTGTGGCAAAATTTTGCCCAATTCTTTATCCTCAATAGCTTCTGCCATTTCACCCATCACTGCGCCAATAATGCCAATTAAAAAAGGATCATCAGGATATTTTTCCTGCAATACCAAAGATTGATAGACGACAAGTCCATAGTTTTTATAGTGATAGGCACTTAAAACCATATCGAAGTCGGCTTGTTTCACAGCAGCTTCATGCATTGAAACAGGTTGAATCGAGACTGACCCACCATTGGTTAAACTGGAGATTTTTTTCGAGACCTGCTCTGCGCGCACTAGGCTATTAGGATGTGTCTTCAGTGAATCTGGGTGCATAACTTCTTCTTGATCCGTTTTTCCTGCCCCAAAAAAGATGGCTAGCTCATTTTCCTCTTCCAGCCATTCTGGTTGAAAGGGATAAAGTTGCCGATCGAAGCTTTTAATCAGGTTGAGCTTCACCTCATATTTATCCTCATCAATGGTATCGAGCATTTCTAACGCTTTCACCGCTTCATTCAAATCATATTTCGTATTGCTTAACAATTCGATAGCCTTGGCATCTGCAGCACTTTCTTTGGTCCGGGTGTGACGGCTCGTGTTGTAAGTAAAGCTTTTGAGTAAGTCCAACCCTTTTTGATTGCGCTGGTATTTCGCTTTCCGAATTTGTTTGATTTGTTTTTGAGTAGCTTTCGAATTTTTCGTACTTACATATTCTTGAATACCCTGATTCACATGATTATCAATATAGTGTGCCAATTCATGCGCCAATACAAAGGCGACTTGACTTTCATTTTCGAATCGGCGGATTAAGCCAATATTCATAACAATACTTCCTTCGCCAATACAGCTCGCATTTGGGACATAGTCTCGGCTAATGAACAATTTAATTCGATCGGCGGGAATCTCAGGATTGCCTTCCAACAATTCATTCAAAATAGCTTCTGTATAAGTATTGATGGTTGTTCCGTAAATAAATTCGCCACTAGTAGCCGCTTGGAGAACATAATTGGCTCGGTCGAGATAAATCCCTGATATTTCTTTTTTATTGCCCCCTTCAATGGCCGCTACATCTTGCGCTAATTCCATTTCGATGCGCTCTTGAAATTTTTGTTTATATGGAAGTTTTGACAAAGAAGGACGATATGTAGACTGTTCCTGAGCTTGGATGCTCAAGAACATACTAAAGAAAATAATACTCAACCAATATTTCATACACTAGAACTTAATTAACCGTACAAGTAAATCAACATAAAAGTTACAACTACTGTTCCAAGTATGGTTTTTATGGGCTGTAGAAATGTTTCTGCGGGCTTTGTTTCTTATTTTTGCGCCTTCAAATTTTGATATGCAACAATTGACCGATCAAGAAAGACAGCGTAGAGCCAATTTAGATCAAATTCGTGAGTTAGGTTTCGAAGCTTATCCAGCGGATGAGTTTGAAGTAAATGCCTTTAGCGCTGCAATAAAGGAAGGATTTGAGGAAGGCAGTGAAGCGTTCCAGGAAGTAACGTTAGCGGGTCGGTTAATGAGTAAACGCGTAATGGGCAAGGCTTCTTTTGCCAATCTTCAGGATAGTGCTGGAAAAATTCAGCTCTATGTGAATCGCGATGAAATTTGTCCTGGTGAAGACAAGACGCTGTACAACACTATTTTTAAGAAGTTGTTAGACATTGGTGATTTCATTGGAGTGAAAGGCTATGCCTTTAAAACGAAAGTGGGTGAAACCAGTGTTCATGTGAAGGAATTGGTGTTGTTGAGCAAATCGTTGCGTCCATTACCGATTGTAAAAACAGATGCAGCGGGCAATGTTCATGATGCCTTTGTTGACCCCGAATTACGTTACCGCATGCGCTATGTGGATTTAGTGGTAAATGAAGGCGTGAAAGAGACGTTTTTAACGCGCACGAAGATTATGAATAGCATGCGGGAGTATTTTAACAACGAAGGCTACCTAGAGGTGGAAACTCCGATTTTACAGAGTATCCCGGGCGGCGCTGCCGCCCGGCCGTTCATCACGCACCACAATGCCTTAGATATTCCACTTTACCTACGCATTGCCAATGAGTTGTACTTAAAAAGACTTATCGTAGGTGGCTTCGATGGCGTCTATGAATTCGCAAAAGACTTCAGGAATGAAGGTATGGATCGGACACATAATCCCGAGTTTACCATCATGGAAATTTACGTCGCCTATAAAGACTATAACTGGATGATGGAGTTTACTGAAAAGATGCTCGAGAAGATAGCCCACGATGTCCATGAAACGACAGACTTAGATTTTGGCGACAAGAAAATTAGTTTCAAAGCGCCGTTTGCTCGAGTCACCATGACGGATGCTATAAAAGAACATACAGGCTTCGATATTACTGGAAAAAGTGAGGAAGAACTTCGCACAGCTTGTAAATCGTTGGGCATTGAAGTAGACGAAAGCATGGGTAAAGGCAAACTCATTGACGAGCTATTCGGTGAAAAATGTGAGCATCATTACATTCAGCCTACATTCATTACGGACTATCCGATTGAGATGAGCCCATTGTGTAAGCGCCATCGGGAAAATCCTGAACTTACAGAACGCTTTGAATTAATGATTAACGGAACAGAGATCGCCAATGCATACAGTGAGTTAAATGACCCTATTGATCAACGTGAGCGTTTCGAGGAGCAGGTAAAATTGATGGATCGTGGCGACGACGAGGCCATGTTTATCGACTATGATTTCTTACGTGCCTTAGAATATGGCATGCCACCTACATCGGGCATGGGTATTGGGGTTGACCGACTGACCATGTTGCTTACCAACAATGAAAGCATCCAAGAAGTGCTCTTCTTTCCACAGATGAGACCAGAGTCTAAGTAATTGATTTTAAGCTTTATTTGGAAAAACGACAATATTTTCCTTACCTTTATGAGACAAAGAAACACGATGAAATACATTCTCGCAACACTCCTACTGTGGGGGATGGGATTTGCGACGAACGCTCAAGACATTGATCTGTTCAATTCCCAAGGCTCACCAAAGGCATTTATTTCTTCTGATCTGACGATTTATTCGTGGGATGGAACTCCAACTGCATACATTCATCAGAAAGGTGGCATTTGGTATGTTTACGCCTTTTCCGGGAAACACTTAGGTTTTTACAAAAATGGTGCCATTTTAAACGAACAAGGAAAAACAGTTGGTGCTGCAGAAGGAAAAAATCCATTCATCCAGGTTTCTGCTCAGGACTTTCCACCTAAAGGGGAGAAACAACCTACTCCGAACAAGCAACCTAGAAAGGCCGCTAGTTCATTAGCTAAGACCCAACCATTAACACTAGAAAAGGCTGCATTAGTGCAGACTCTAGTAGATTACTAATTATAATTCCTTTTGGAATAGAAACCACCGCCTTTGGCGGTGGTTTTTTTATGCCTATCAATTCCGTTTCCTTTACCCTGCAGCATACTCCATCAACGTCGCACATAATAATGCACCGTAAGTGCCTAAAGCATAACCCAAAACAGCCATTAAAACGCCAACAGGAGCCAACGACGGACTAAAAGCACTGGCCACAACTGGAGCACTGGCCGCTCCACCTACGTTGGCCTGACTGCCCACAGCCACAAAGAAAAATGGCGCACGAATAATTTTCGCAGTCACCAATAAAATCAGCACATGGACCAACATCCAGATAATGCCAATTAAAAACAAACCCGGATTCTTAAAGACTTCGCCCAAGTTCATTTTCATTCCAATAGTGGCGACTAATATGTATATAAACACACTTCCCCACCTTGAAGCCCCAATACCTTCTAATTCTCTTCCTTTTGTAAATGAAAGTCCAAAACCAATAGTAGTTGCGATAACCACCAACCAGAAAAAGCCACTCAGTAATGACGTTAACCGGATATTTTCCAAGAACTCCCGGAATTGCCCCATCCAAGGTACAATGAGGTCACTACCTAAGTGCGCGATAGCCACTGCACCAAAAGCTACGCCCATTAAAATGAACAAGTCGGTGGACGTAGGAATTCGAGCAATCCGTGCCCGATAATCACTTACTCGTCGTTCCAAATCGTCGATAGCCGAAGCATCTGCCTTCAAGAATTTATCGATTTTGGGACTTATTGTAGCTCCAAAAAGTAAGAAGCCCATCCAAATATTCGCCACAATCACATCCACAACGATCATGGAACCAAAGAGGTTATCATCGACACTGAAAATTTCTTTCATGGCGGTTTGATTCGCTCCTCCTCCAATCCAACTACCAGCTACCGTAGTTAAGCCCCGCCACAACTCATCAGGAGCAATTCCAATAGCATCTGGAGCGATCCAAGTGGTTAGCAACAACGCAACGGGTCCGCCAATAATGATGCCTAATGTGGCTGCAACAAACATGATCAATGCCTTGGGACCCAGATTAATTAGGCCTTTAAAATCTATACCCAAGCAGAGGAGTACTAAACTCGCAGGCAGTAAATATCGACTGGCCATAAAATAGAGTTGAGAACTTTCGGGATCTACTATTCCGAGTGGCCAATTCAACAATCCAGGCAGGAAGTAACATAATAAAATGGGAGGAACAACTTTATAGAACTTAGAAAAAAAGCCGGTTTTCTGAGAAGCCGTCCAAAAGACCAGCGCGAGAATAGCTAATAACATTCCGAGAACGATGGCATCGTTGGTAATAGGAAATTTCATACCGAAAAATAGGAAAATGCCCGTATTTAAGGAGAAGTTTTTTCAGTATATGATTTCAAAACGAATTTCTAAGTGCCATCTTTGCGCAAAATTTGTCCTATGAGATGTTGTTTGTTGATCTTGTTGATTACCCTCACGACCCAAGTATTTGGCCAAGACATTACTGCTTTAAAGGCAGAAGCAGAAGCTGCTACTGGTGTGGCCAAGGCCCAAAAGTATACTGAATTGGCAAAAGCCTACCAAGCTGCTGGAAACTGGGTGCAGGCTGAAATAACCGGTCGAAAAGCAGTACAGTTTAGCGTACAAAATAATGATCCAAGCACCACTACCGTAGCATATACCACGTTAGGCACCATCTTAACTCGGATCGGAAAATATGCGCCTGCCGATTATAACTTAAAACAAGGTTTAGCCATTGCTGAGCGTGAAAACAATATCGAGACTACTTTAGAAAGTTATAAAGCATTGGCCTTCTTAAACAAGACACGAAGAAGAGCAGGCTTAGAATTAAAGTACGAACGATTGTACAAAGCGATGGAAGACTCCATCGCTCAGGTGGCCAATCAAAAAGCAATTATCGATTTGGAAGCTCAAAATAAAGCAGATGCCGAAACGCGTACAGAGCAAGTAGCGGCTGCTGAAGCAGCCGCTAAGGCCGCTAAAACAAAGATGATTAGCTTCTTGTCTATCGCAGGGCTCATCGTTGCTGCTTCATTAGCGGCTATTTTCCTCACCTTTGGATTCTTCCAACGTAAACTCAGCAAACAAAAGAAAGAAAACAAAGCCCAGCAGCAACGTTTCTCTAAAATCGTGAAAGCCCAAGAGATGGATAAGATTTCATCTGCAACCTTATTACACTCCGGGGTTGAAAACGCTTTAGATGAAGCACAGAAAAGGCTAAACGGCTTCGTAGAAGAAAATGGCCTTCAAGATGTTGAAGTCACTTCTTCTATTCTTGATCAAATTAAACAAGCCAAAGACAGCTCGGCTGAACTCGGATTTGCGCTTGTACCGAAAGTCCTCCTCGAAAAGGGCTTAGCGCAAGCCCTCCAAGAATTAGTAAAGCGAAAAGGTAAGTCGACCACTGCAGAAGTCAGCTTTAGAAGTACTCCACTTAATTTTAACCTCCATCAAGAAACACAAACCATTGTATATCGAGCAGTTCACGATATTTTAACCTTATTGGTTGATCAAGGTAAAGCCGATTTTATCGATGTTTCTGCCCAACAAGAAGGCTCGGAATATATTTTCCATCTGAAGCACAATGGCTTGGGCTGGGAAGAAGATGCCTTAGTTGAACTCGACGACTTTCATTGGGAAAGTTTATTGTCTAAAATGAATTTCTTGAAAGGAAAGGCGGAAATGATCAAAAATGAACCGCGCGGGAATGAGTTTTTCATTAAAGTGGCGGAGCAAAAGCTCGTAGATACTGAAAACGAAGCCGTAGTTGGATAAAAATAACCCCCTCGGCTTTGCCGAGGGGGCTTAATACGTGTACAAAATATCTATTTCTAGCTATTCCGTTCAATAATTTCTTTCATTTCTAACTTCTGCCTTTCAGTTAGTTGCGCATCTATGTGCTCATCCATACGAGAGGCATGTTTGTTAATCAACTTCGATTGCCTAAAAAACCATGCACAAGGCTTGCACATAAAGTTGTGGTACTTCAGTTGGAGACTTTCCCAAACAGTTAATCCTGCTTCGTTACTCTTCTCCATGAGAAAAGTAGCTCTCTTACAACTCATCATCATTCTTGTAAACTTACTTTATACTTTTTATTTTTTGATCCAATGGGTCTCTAAACAATCCCTCAACGCCAACTTTGCCCGATGGATGAGGACCCAGTAGTTAGATGGGGTAATTCCCATTTCCTTACATATGTCTTCACTATCCATACCCTCTAAGTATTTCATCGAAAACACAAGTCGTTGTTTTTCAGACAATTTAGCCAAACATCCTCGTAGCGTTTGAAAGAATTCTTTTTCTTCAATATCGCTATCTAAATTCACGGTCCAGTCTTGCGGATACTTGTCGCGTTTCCAACTTCCGCTTGTATTGAAAAAAACATCTTCCGCCTCCGAATTTTCACTCGTATCAATACTTACCTCTCTATACTTTGCCTTGGCACGGTAGGTATCAATTATCTTATTACGTAAAATCGAAAATAGCCATGTTTTCTCTGTACTTCGGCCTTGGAATTTTGATGCTGCTTTGAGGGCACTCACAAAAGTGTCTTGAACAATATCTCTAGCTAATTCTTCATTGCTCACTCTAGAAACGGCATATTTGAACAAATTATCTGCATAATTCGCTACCCAATTTTCTGGAGAAAGTCCTGGTGCTGCTACATTGCTCATAGACATAAAGTTACGGTTTACTTCAGTTTAAAAATGATTCCTAAGTTCTCTAGAAATACATCTCTTGCGAAAAATAAGTTGCAACAAAAGGGTAGAGATTTTATCACGAAATTATCACGATCACACCAAAAGCTGGTGTAGCACTTCGATAGGGTGTAGTGCGGAACGACCTGTTCCATCTTTAATTTGATGACGGCACGAAGTACCAGGTGCTGCCCAAATCACCGACTCGGAGCTTTTACGAACTTCTGGGAATAAGACGAGTTCTCCAATCTTCATAGACACCTCAAAATGCTCGGCTTCATATCCAAACGATCCGGCCATTCCACAACAACCAGACGGAATTTCTTCTACGGTAACACCTGCTGGGAAAGCCAACATCTCCTTAGTAGCAGCTGTACCATAAGATGCCTTCTGCATACAATGTCCGTGTAGTTTGATTTGAAGCTCCTCATCGGAAAAATAAGCTCTAGAGATCCGCCCCAAACGCATTTCCTCTGCTAAAAACGTCTCAATACTCATACAGTGCTGACTTAATGCCTTGGCTTTTTGCTGAAGTTCATCGCGGGTGAGGTCAATGTTCTCGTCCAAAAATGTAATGATCGTAGAAGGTTCTAGCCCAAGCAATGGGCTTTCAGCAGAAACAATCGGATAAAGCTGGTTGACATTCTCTTCGATAATGCCCTTTGCTTTCCGTAAAAATCCTTTCGACAAGTGCGTTCGAGTACTGACCAATGATACCAGCTTTACAGAATAGCCCAACTTCTCTAAAACTCCTACAGCAGCTTTCCCCACAGACGTATCATAGTAATTGATGAACTCATCGTTAAGTAGGTAAACCAAGCGACCACTGGAAGCTTTTTGCCGTTTCCTAAACCATTTCTTGACGGTAAGTTGTTGTTGTTTCGGTAAGTTCCTTGCAGGCGCGAAACCAACCATTTTCTTAGCAATTTTCATTGAAAGTGCCGCATTCACTAGTGGAGAGATAGACTGCGTTAACTTATTGATAATGGGCGTTTGGGCAATTAATCGAGCCCGGATAGGCGCGCCATTCTTCGTGTAATACTGCTGTAAAAATTCCGCTTTGAGCTTCGTCATATCTACAGAACTTGGGCATTCGGTTTTACACGCTTTACAACTTAAGCACAAGTCCATGACTTCCTTAATCTCCCCATGGTTAAAAGGATTCTTCTTAGGGGAATTTGTGAGAAATTCGCGCAGCACGTTTGCGCGCGCTCTGGTCGTGTCTTTCTCGTTTCGAGTAGCCATGTACGACGGGCACATCGTTCCACCAATCACTTCTGTTTTCCGACAAGCACCTGTTCCATTACACTTTTCTACCGCTCGAAGAATACCTTGATCGCCCGAAAAATCGAACATGGTATCGATATTCCTGGTTTCTTGATCGGCTTCGTATCGTAGGAAAGAATTCATGACTGGGGTGTCCACAATTTTCTGTGGGTTGAACACTTGTTGGGGATCCCAAATTTGTTTCACTTGTTGAAGCAAACCATAAGTGGCTTCGCCAAGCATAAGTGGGATAAACTCGCCACGAAGTCGGCCATCGCCATGTTCGCCAGAAATGGACCCTTTGTATTTTTTAACCAGCTGCGCACTTTCTAATGCAATGGTTCGAAACAATTCTTGGTCACTTTTTAGCTTTAGATTGAGAACGGGACGAAGGTGGAGCTCCCCTACGGAGATATGTGCGTAGTAGACGCATTGCTTGCCATGTTTGTGCATCATAGCTTCAAAATCGGCCACGTAGTCTGGAAGTACTTCTGGTGCTACTGCGGTGTCTTCGGTAACAGCCACGGGTTTTTCATCTCCGGGCATATTTCCCAGAACGCCTAAGCCTGCTTTTCGAAGTTCCCAGGCTTTTTTCGTGTCTTCTCCGTAAAGAACCGGGGCATGGTAGCCAATGTTTTCTTGCTCAAGTTGATGCTGTAATTGTTGAATTTTAGTTTCGAGGGCTGCTTTGCTTTCTTCGGCAAACTCGACCAAAAGCACAGCCTTCGGCAGTGCTTGAAGAAAGTCGCTATTCTTCTCTTGAAGTGGGTTTTTTCGGGCCAGTTCAATCACTATATCATCCATGAGCTCAATAGCAGACGGACTATATTTCAAGGCTGCTAAGTTCCCTTTACACGCCTCCGCTACGCTATGGCAATGTACTGCCACCACAGCTAGCTGTGGTGGTGGAGTTGGCACAAGATTTAGCTTCAAACTTGTGGTGAACGCTAGTGTACCCTCCGAACCCGCCAATAACTTGCAAAAATTAAAGGACGCACCAGCCGGGGCATAAGGCTCCATATCCAACATCGCATCCAAGGCATAACCTGTATTCCTTCGACTTACACGTGATTCAGGGAAATTGTCTTGAATTAATTTTTGGTGATTCGGGTGACGAAGTAAGTGATGGCAAGACTTATAAATCTCTCCTTCAAGGTCTTCTTGAGCCTGCTTAGCTTCAAAGTCATTAGACGAAAGGGCGTAAAAACTGGCTAGAGAGCCATCCGACAAGACCGTATCTACTTCCAAAATATGGTCTCGAACACTGCCATATTTGATCGATCGTGTACCACAAGAGTTGTTGCCCAACATACCTCCTACTGTGCAATAATTTGAGGTTGAGGTTTCAGGACCAAAAAAGAGACCATGAGGCTTTAAAAACAAATTCAACTCATCTCGAATAACTCCAGGCTCTAGTTTAACCCATCTCTCCGCTACATTCAGCTCAATGATTTGATTCATGTATCGGGAACAATCCACGACAATTCCATTTCCGACGACCTGTCCGGCCAATGAGGTCCCTGCAGCACGTGGAATCAACGCCAATTGGTGTTCGCGGGCAAAACGAACCAATAACTGCACATCAGTGGCATGCTTCGGAAAAGCCACAGCAACAGGCATTTCCTTATAAGCCGAAGCATCGGTAGCAAACATCGTTAAGTGGGCTTCATCGAGATGAAGCTCACCTGCTAACTGCTCTTGTAATTGCCGCCACATGAGGCGAAGATAAGGTAGAAGAAAATGGTTTTTAAGCCAGTTCCCATTGAATTCTTTTTTGATAGAAAGTAACTTTTTCTGCTCGTCATACGTGATAGGTATGTATTTAAAAACTTGGCTTATGAAAAGGATAATGATGATGATGGCTGCAATCATGCTATCAACGGCAGCTCTCGCAGGGAGCATGAGAATTGAAATGGACGATTATTCACGGTATGAAGTGTACGTAGATGGAAAGAAATACACGACTTCCAAGCGAATTACCTTGAAAAATTTAAACCGAGGAAGACACAACATTAAAATTTATGAAATAGGTAACCGTGGTCTCTGGGGTAATGATTCCAGAAGATTATTGTTCTCGGATAATATCCGAATTGACCGAAGAGAAACGCTCTACTTTACGTACGACGATCGAAGAGGTCCACAACTCCGAGGAAATTATTACAACACGAATAGTTACGGGAACAACGGTTATTGCCCACCAAATGATGTATACAATCAACGCCAACAGCAGCGAGAAATCGCTCGGCAGCGGGAGTTAGCTCGGCAGCGCGAAATTGCTCGTCAACGCGAATTAGAGCGAAGAAGACAGGTGGAAAGACAACGAAGACAAAGAAATAGAAATGCATGCGAGCCTGTGTATAGAAACAGGAATTACGAGCGATACTAAAGGCATTTCTTTCATGGGAAAGACCTACGGGTCTGGTGATTCAAACCTCCCGCCTTTGGCGGGAGGTTTTATACGTTTTTAACATTTGGCACACAATTTGTAAACATTCTACCAATACTATCAAGTGAGGGGATGAAGCATTTACCTAGTGTAAATCCTACTCCGTAGGTGTCAAGGTGAATGCTTTTGATTTTAAAGCCCTAATTCTTCTCTTTTTTTCTTACTGAAACTTCCAACCACCAATTCATAAGAATGGTCAATTAATTCCTTTAAGAAATCCTCACTTAAACCCGCTTCAAACGCAACCGTATTCCAATGCTTTTTACTCATATGATAGCCGGGAACAATTTCGGGATATTGCTCGCGCAACTCTAACGAACGCTCAGGGTCACACTTCAAATTCACATGACATTGCTCCCACTCTAATCCAGTTAAAGCAAACATTTTACCGGCCACTTTAAACACCAATGTTTGCTCATCAAACGGAAATCCTTCCGTAGTATGCGGCTTTAATAAACAATACGCTCGGACTTCTTCTACGTTCATCGCGATTATTTAACAATAGGTTAACAAATCAGCCAAGTCTATTTTCTAACTTCACTGCTTCAATCTACTATAAATATCATGGATATTTTTCTACTCATTGTAATTATCCTTTTTGTCGTTGCAGCATTGGATTTAATTGTCGGCGTCAGTAACGACGCCGTTAACTTTCTAAACTCCGCCATTGGAAGTAAGGTAGCCCCCTTTAAAACCATCATGGTCATTGCTACATTGGGTATCCTGGCTGGTTCGTTTTCTAGTAGTGGACTCATGGAAGTGGCTCGAAAAGGTGTCTTTGATCCCAGTATGTTCACCTATGAAAGTATTATGTTCCTCTTTCTAGCGGTTATGCTGACCGATATCATTCTCCTCGATTTCTTCAATGAAATTGGTATGCCTACTTCTACTACCGTATCCATTGTATTTGAGCTACTTGGGGCTGCAACGATGATTGCATTCTTACTGATTGCTGCTCAAAAAGGCGGTTCAGAGAATATGGCTGATTTCATCAAAGTAGGAAAAGCAATGAAAATTGTCGGAGGTATCTTTTCTTCTATATTAATTGCTTTCACACTCGGCGCCGTTGTGCAATTCTTTAGTAGATGGGCACTTACATTTAACTACCAACACAAATTAGACAGTACTGCGCCGATTTTTGCTGGCTTAGCCATTACAGCCATTACCTATTTCTTATTTGTAAAAGGCATTAAAAGCACGCCTTTCGCGAAAACCAGTACCGGAGAAGAAACTCAGTTTTACCACTATATAAAAAACAACATTCCTACGGTCGTTGGGATTTTATTTGCGTTTTGGACCTTGCTGAATTTCATCCTGAAGAAAGTAGCCAACGTCAACCCACTAAAAACGGTAGTTCTCGCTGGAACTTTCGCATTAGCCATGGCTTTTGCGGGGAACGACTTAGTAAATTTCATTGGAGTGCCTATTGGCGCATTCCAAAGCTATGGTTTCGCCCAAGAATCGGGACTAGCCGCGAATGAAATGTTGATGACAAGGTTAAATGAAGCCGTGGAAGTACCGTTGTACTTACTGGGGCTTTCTGGATTAATCATGGCTATAACCCTATGGACGAGCTCTAAAGCACGTAAAGTGACTGAAACAGAAATCAATTTAGCCCGGCAAGATGAAGGCGAAGAACGGTTTAAACCAAACTTTCTGGCCAATGGAATTGTAAAGCTGGGAGAAACCATTGGTAAAGGCTTGGAAGTAATCACTCCAATTCCGATGAAAACAAGTATTAAGAACAGCTATGTGGCACGTATTTTCACCACTGAAATGCGAGAAGAAGACAAACCTGCATTTGATTTGATTCGAGCATCGGTGAACTTAATGATGGCCAGTATTGTCATTTCATACGCTACATTCAAAAAAATGCCATTAAGTACTACTTATGTGAGCTTCATGGTAGCCATGGGTACGAGTTTAGCTGACAAAGCTTGGGGAAGAGAAAGTGCTCCATATCGCGTAGCTGGTGTTTTAAACGTGATTGGAGGCTGGTTGATGACCGCTTTAATCGCATTTACCGCTGCAGCCATTTTTGCTTTCATCCTGTTCAAACTAAAACTTATTGGAATTATCCTCGTTGTGGCATTGGCCATTTTTGCCCTTTTCCGGAGCCATTTCGCCTTTAAACGAAAAGAAAAAGCTTTAGCTGAAGCAAGAGCCAGTCAAGGAAATCATTAGGAAATGAACTAATTCTAATCAGTTTTGTTGATTAGTGCATGAAAACAACATTTTATAGTGCTGACTCGAGAGGCAAGATGGATTTTGGTTGGTTAAAGGCCAATTACAGTTTCAGTTTTGCCAACTACTACAATCCGGAGCGAATTCACTTCGGGAAATTAAGAGTATTAAACGACGACAGTATTGCTGGTGGTATGGGCTTTGGGAAGCACCCACATGAGAATATGGAAATCATTACGATTCCATTAAAAGGTTCGTTGAAACATAAAGACAGCACTGGAAATTCAGGCATTATTGGCCCGAATGAAGTCCAGATTATGAGTGCTGGAAAAGGCATCGAACATAGTGAGATGAATCACTTGAAAAATGATGTGACCAAATTGCTTCAAATTTGGATTTTCCCGAAGGAATATGATATTGAGCCGCGATACGAACAGCAATACTTCGAACCGGAGCATCGAAAAAACACTTGGCAACCTGTGGTGTCAAATCGGCACATGGGTGCTATGAATATTAACCAAGATGCTGTGTTGAGTTTAACGACTTTAGAAAAAGGAAAATCGTTAGACTACACCATCAATTACGAAGGGAATGGAGTTTTCTTTTATGTGATAAATGGGAAAGTGAATTTGAACGGAGAATTACTCGCAGAGCGAGATGCCATGGGGGTTGAAGAAATAGAAAACACTACCTTTACAGCTGAAGAAGACACCTATCTATTAGCGATAGAGGTTCCGATGAATTAAACCAACAACTATTAAACAAACAATAAACAACAACAAATGAAACAACTTCTTTTTATCGCTGCGCTTTCTCTTGCTGTATTTTCTTGCAAGAAAAAAGACACCGTTGAAGCTAAGGACGCAACAGGCACTGAAGTTACTGCTGTAGAAGGTGCTGCTGATGTAGCTGTTAATGCTGCAGCTAGTACATTATGGTGGAAAGGCACTAAGAAAATTGGTGGTGGCCACGAAGGGAACATCCCAGTTAAAACTGGAACATTCAAACTTAAAGATGGAAGCATCGTAGGTAGTGAATTTGAGATTGATGTCGCAGGATTAACTTCAACTGACCTTGAGCCTGGAAAAGGTAAAGAGGATTTAGAAAGCCACTTGAAAAACGCCGACTTCTTTGATGTAGAGAAATTTCCAACTGCTACGTTCAAAATTATTGGTCAGAAAGATTTGGAGAACGATGAGAATGGAAATACTCATCAACTCAGTGGAACCCTTACGATCAAAAACACTGCTAAAGTGATTGACATTCCAGCTAAAGTAGCTATTGACGGCGAGGCTATTAGTTTAGAGTCTACGTTCAACATCGACAGAACGGACTTTGGAGTGGTTTACGGTAGTGAAGGCAGCTTTGCAGATTTAGCAAAAGATCGTGTAATTAACGATGCTGTTGAATTGAAAGTTATGGTAAAGAGTTAATTCTTTTTTCCTATTGATATTAAACCGCCCCGGCTTTGCCGGGGCGGTTTTTTGTTTTCACAACAAAATCTTCCCGAAATCGAACCTTTTGCCCCTTTCATCCGTATTGTAAGTAATCAAAGCAACTTCCAATGAAACAGATTTTAGGACTTCTATCTACTCTACTTGTAGCTGGCGCACTTATGAGCTTTCTACCCAACCCAACACCAAATGCGAACACAACGATTGACCTAGAGACCAACATCGATCTCGAAGCCAGCTATGTGAAATACACCGGCTATAAGCAAGTCGGAAGCAAGCATTATGGGAAACTATTCTTTCAAAGTGGTCAATTAGAGTTGACCGATGGTCAACTCTCTGGTGGTTCGTTCGTCGTAGACATGAACTCCATGACCAATGACGATATAAAAAACTTCAAAGGCAAATTCTTAAAGCACATGAAGTCTGACGATTTCTTTGCTGTAGCAAAATATCCCACGGCATCCTTTACAATTTCTTCGGTAGAAGAAGGAGACGATGGCTTTAGTCACGTCATTAATGGCGCAATGACCATAAAAGATATCACCAAAAATATTGCTGTTCCGGCAAACATAAAAATCAACGGGGAAAGCGTGTCTATTGAGGGTTCTGCGAAAATTGACCGAACAGATTTTGGAATAAAATATGGCTCAGGCAACTTTTTCAAAGAATTAACCGCAAATAAAGT
>JAHQVX010000107.1 GCA_019634125.1 Saprospiraceae bacterium | reverse complement strand
TATGCAAGCGAAAAAGATAAAGAACTCATGGAACACATTCCTCCTGGGGGTAACTATCAAGATGTACCTGATAACGTTGCTACAACACGAATATTAAACTTCAAGAAAACAGGCGGTCGCACAACTACTTATGGAAGGCTTTCAAAGGATATGCCGTCCTACACCCTGAATACTCACTTTAATCGTCTGAATGTTGGTTGTAATATTCACTATGCTAAGAAACGCTTGATAAGTCTGCGAGAGGGATTAAGGCTGCAATCATTCCCTGATGATTTTGAAATTATTTCTTCCAATAAGAGAAATTACTACGTACAAATTGGTAATGCTGTTCCACCAATGCTCGGGAAAGCATGGGCAGATCATCTAAAAGCATATTTTGAATAATGCCGAACCTTCAAAGCCACACCCATTGCCAAGCCGCTCAAGCCAACCGCACCAGCCAAAGCTTGTCAAAGAGTGTGTCTTTCCCAACGCACGGACGAAAAAGAAAGAAGCACTATTGCACAACATTGGCTATACGTAATGCGGGCGAAAGTGCTGATATGCGAGCAGTTACATTAAAGATACTTTTCGGTAGGCGGACTGTGAAGTGCCTTGAAATCCCGCACTACGCATAGCCGAGACCGTTGTCGCTAATTTAATAAATGACAATTCAAGAAATATTAAATACCACTAAACACAGACCTTGGAAAATTCCGACTGAAAGTTGGAAATTTTATCAAGAGTGGAATAATGCAATATTTCTTCATTATCGAGTTGATATGTCCGAATTGCAACAGCTCGTTCCTTATGAATTGGAAATTGACCTTTTTGAAGGCAAACCTTGGATTTCAGTCGTTGCGTTTACAATGGAAAGAATTAGACCGAAAAACTTACCATCATTTCCCCCAATATCGGATTTTCACGAAATTAATATTCGGACTTATGTTAAGTCAAAAAATAAAACAGGAGTTTACTTCTTGAGCATTGAAGGTGGAAAAAAATTATCGTGTAAAGTCGCAAAAGGTATTTCGGAACTTCCATACAGGTTTTCTAAAATTAAACGAACTGACAAAAAATATCAATCTAGGAACGCGGAATTTAATGACAGGCTTGATATTGAATTCACACTTGGAAATGAATTCAAGAAAAAAACGGAATTGGATAAATGGTTAACAGAAAGGTACGCTCTTTTCCAAGACACAAGTAACTCGGTTAACGAATTTGAAATACATCATTTAGAATGGCCAATCCATGAAATTGACATTCAGAAATTGGAATTGAGTTATCAGAGATTTCAGAAATTAATAGGTAAAAAACCAAGTAAAGCTCACTATTCAAAAGGAGTAAAAGTAATAGCCTGGGGAAAGAACAAAAAAGAAAAAACTAGCTACAACACCGTGTAACAAATCATAGCTGCCCATAGGCAGACTTTGCTTCATCTATCAACTGTTGTGCTGCATTTAACCAACACTAAAACATCTAATGAATCAAACAAATTCTAATATTGCAGTTTTAATCGATGGAGATAACATTCCTTCAGCTCATGTGAAGGAAATGATTGAAGAAATCACTAAATATGGTAATCCAACAATCAAAAGAATTTATGGAGATTGGACCAGACCAGGATTAACAAAATGGAAGAATTTGCTTTTAGAAAATGCAATAACTCCAATTCAACAATACGGCTACACTAAAGGTAAAAACGCAACAGACTCTGCAATGATTATTGATGCAATGGATATACTCTATAGTGAAAAAGTTAACGGTTTTTGTTTGGTTTCTAGCGATAGTGATTTTACTCGATTAGCAACAAGGCTTCGAGAAGCAGGAATGCAAGTTATTGGAATTGGAGAAAAGAAAACCCCTGATCCTTTTATTGTTGCTTGTGACAAATTCATTTATATCGAAATATTAAAGCAGCTATCAGAAGACAAAATTGAAAACACAGAATCTAACAAACCGATAATTGATAAAATCAATAGAAAAGAAATTAATTTAATCTCTTCTACCATTAGAGATTTATCAGATGAGGATGGATGGGCTTTTCTAGGAGATGTGGGAAGTCTTTTGCAGAAGAAAAGACCAAATTTTGATTCTAGGAATTACGGTTTTGAAAAGTTAACTCCGCTAATTAAATCAATTAACAAATTTGAAGTTGAACAACGTGAAAGTCAAAAAAGTAGACACAAATTAATTTTTGTAAGAAATAAACCAAAGCCAACTAAAAAATAAAAGGGAATGCTATTTCTAACAATCCCTTTTAAGTAATAATTGATAAGGTATGCTATTATCGAATAACTTCTACATTAATTGCGTTTAATCCTTTGCGACCTTGTTCAGTTTGATACTGTACCTTGTCGCCTTCTCTAATTTCGTCAATTAAACCAGAATTGTGAACAAAAATGTCTTCACCTGTTTCAGATGATTTAATAAATCCGAATCCTTTGGAATCGTTGAAAAATTTTACTGTGCCTTCCTGCATCTTAATAAATTTAAATCGTTAATAATAATGTTGTTTAAGAAGAAAACTGGTGTTTGCAAAAACTAAACACATTGTTTTCTAAACACTTAAAAAATAAAGTAATGATGATAAAAAGGAAAGAAGAGTAAAACTATAAAACCTAAATACAAAAAATACTACTCTAAAATAAAGAAGTGTTCCACTTGAACGACGCAAAAGTAGATTTAATATTTGACATAATCACTACAATTAATGTTAATGTTTAATTAACAAAGAGAATAGCGGTTTAAGTGATTCAACCAAAGCGGAAAACCGGAATTAAACAAATTCATTTAACGATCCAACTGGCTAATGGATATAAATTAATAATGATGTCCATATATACATAGAATAGTCTTGGTTGAAATTGCTCTGGCATAGAAACATGCACAAATGAAGGTAATAGACTATTAATAAGCAGGTCTATCAATTTTTTCAGAAAACGACCGTAACAACTATTGTGTTCTCTCGACACTTAAAGCATTAACCAAAGCCAACAAAGTGAACGCATCGTTCTGGAAACCACTTATCGTTTTTGTATTCGGAATAACGACAATAGTTGTTATAAAACAAGTTCTAGCTCAGCAGCTTATCAGAAACGGAATAAACGGATACGAAACCCATACGCTTATTGGTTTGGCTGCCAACCTCTTATTAATTGGATTATCCATTTTTCTTATCCGAAAAAACAACTTGTTTGAATTAGCAGGATTGCGAAGTCCGCTTCTTAAAAAATGGACCCTTTTCATCTTCCCAGTGGCTTACTTAGGTTTACTGAATTTATTGCTGATGGACGATATAGTTCAACAGCCATCACTACTGAATTTAGCCTTATTCTCTGTGTATTGCTTATCTATAGGCTTTGCTGAAGAGCTCAGTCTCAGAGGATTTATGCAATCTTATTTAATTAAGCATTGGGGCAGAACAAAAAGACAAGTGATGTTGAGTATAGGACTTACCGCTCTGTTTTTCGGTGTTTTGCACTTTATCAAATTCGACCAGGGCCTTTATGGGGAAATGGCGCAAGTCGTTTACGCTTCATTCATTGGCATAATGTTCGGCGCACTCTTAGTGATTACTAGGCGTATTTATCCCTTAATCGTCATTCATGCTATTGTAGATTTTATTGGAGATTACGATGCCATAGGGCTACCCATTCCAGGACATCTTGGAGAGACCACTTCACCTAGCGATGCGCTTTTAATCACTTTGTTGGTACTGCCCTGCTTTTTGTACGGTGCTTTTTTGATGAAACGACACCTTTAAGGCTAAGCATCAAAAAATCATCCAATAGTGTATCTTTCGAGACTATGATTGAAAAAGTCAACCTAGCTGAAAAATTTGATACCTTTTCCGAGCATTGGACGCCGAAGTTGGTAGGTGCATTGAACGGGCAGTCCGTAAAGCTGGCGAAGTTCAAAGGGGAATTCATTCGCCACCACCATGAGCACGAAGACGAATTATTTTTAGTCATCGAAGGTGAATTAATCATAGAAATAGACGATCAGCTTCTTGAATTACACGCTGGAGAATTCGTAATTATTCCCAAAGGCGTTTCCCATAAACCGATGGCTAAAGAAGAAGTGAAAGTACTTCTGTTTGAACCTACTTCTACTTTGAATACTGGTAACTTAGAAAACGAACATACCATCAGGAATCTCGATATTATTTGATGGTTCGGCATGAATCAAATTTCGAAAAAAAACAGTCTGAGTGAAGCGCTGAAGGCTATGAATCCTCGGTAAATTTCAATACTTTAATTGGATGAAGATTAAATGGAAATATGCGATTGGTGAAATCGTTATCGTCATCATCGGAATCTCAATTGCTTTCGCATTAAACAATTGGAAAGAAGGCCAAAATAACCGCAAGCAAAAGAAGCAATACCTCGAAAACCTGATTTTAGATATTGAACAGGAAATGGAACACCTCAATGAAAATCAGGTAAAGGTACAAGATAAGCTAAAGCTCATTGGAGCTGTTAAACAGCACTTGGGCAGAAAGCTGCCCGGACGAGATACCATTGTAATGAAGGTTTTTGAATTACCGCGTCTCGTTGGCTTCAATCCTGAGAACACCACATACGAAACCCTGATTAACTCGGGCGACATGAAGTTGATCGATAATTTTGAGTTACGGAGAAGCGTCGAAAAACATTATTCAAAACACTCCGAAATCGATATCAACTATGGCCGTATTGAGAAGATCAACGAAAACTATATCGGCGACTTCTTTATTCATGAAATTGACTTCAACAAAGTGCGGCAAGGCAACATTGATTTTCTAGACAAGCCGCTATTGATGAACATAGTCAACAGTCTAGAAGGCGCTTATTATATGATCTTATCGAGCAATGCAGAAGGCTTGAAAAGCAACGAAGCCCTTTTAGAACAATTGAAAGCAGAGTTATGAGTTCAACACTACTCAATAGTGACGCTCAACCCACGATCTGTGAGGGCATCTTTCATCGGCCTTAGCTTCGCTAAGGCCCCATGCTTAACCGCGTACTTACCTTTGAAGTGGATGATATAAGAGCATTGTTCGGCTTGCTCAAAAGTATGCTTGCAGATGTCCACCAAACATTCAATAACCCAATCAAAGGTATTGTGGTCATCGTTGTGCACAATGAGTTTGTTTTCCTCTTTCGTTTCTTCCGCATCTTCAACAAGAACATCTACTTCTTCTAACACATCGGTATCGGTCCACATAGGCTAAATTCTAAATCTAAATTACATCATTTTTTACAGTAACGTCAGCAGGTCATTTAAAGTATTTGCCTCCTCTACGGGTTTATCGTGCCGCCATCTTTTCATGCGGGGAAAGCGCAAAGCTACACCCGATTTATGTCGCGATGATTGGGCAATGCCTTCAAAGGCAATTTCGAAAACCAATTCGGGTTTCACACTGCGCACCGGCCCAAATCGTTCGATGGTATTTTTTTTCACAAAGGCGTCTACTTTTCGAAATTCGGCATCGGTAAGGCCGGAATATGCTTTGGTAAATGGAACAAGTTCATCGCCTTTCCAGACTGCAAAGGTATAGTCTGTGTAGAGGTTAGCGCGTCGTCCGTGCCCGCGCATAGCGTAGATAAGCACGGCATCGACGGTAAGGGGATCTACTTTCCATTTCCACCAATCGCCTTTCTTGCGCCCTACTCCGTAGGGCGCATCCTTCCGCTTCAACATCAAGCCCTCACTCTTCATCGACCGCGCCGTTGATCGCTCCACCTTCAAATCTTCCCAAGTTGAGAAGGCTACACTTGGTGATTGCTGCAATCGCTCATCATTGACCGCGGCCACACATTCCGCTAGATAGGCCCTTCGTTCCAATAAGGGCAAGTGGCGAATGTCGTTCCCGTCCCATTCCAACACATCATAGGCTTTCAAGATCACCGGTGCTTTTTGAAGGGTGGCTTTCGACACGGTTTTCCGACCAATTCTCGTCTGAAGCAAATTAAAGTTCTGAATTTGGCCGTCTTTAAACACTAAAATCTCCCCATCGAGCACGCATCCTGCTGGCAACTTCGTTGCCAGCAGTTTCAGCTCGGGAAAACGATCGGTGACTAACTCCTCGCCTCTCGACCATAAAAACACTTCTTCTCCACGCTTAATCAGCTGACCCCGAATCCCATCCCATTTATGCTCGGCTTGCCAATCCGACGGGTCACCTAAGTCCTCCACTGGCCCATCGATTTGATAGGCCAAATAAAACGGATACGGCTTAGAGGCGGCATCTAGGCTATTTTCCTGCAATAGCAGCTCGTCGAACGTTATGGTGCGCGGGTCCCAATTGCCCATAATACGGTGTTGCAGCGAATTTTCCTCAATATCCAATGCTTTGCCCAAGGCACGAACCATCAATTTCTGCGAAACACCCATCCGGAATCCGCCGGTGATGAGCTTATTAAAGACAAAGCGTTCCGCTTTGTCCATGCCTTGCCACGCTTGCAGGATAAAGGCTTTTTTGTCGGCTTCGGAAACGTCTTTCAAATCCATGATTTGCTCAATCCAAGCATGCAAGGCTTGTTCTTTCGAGTCGGAAATAGGATTGGGCAATACCAAGGCAATGGTCTCTGCCAAGTCGCCCACTACATGGTAACTTTCTTCAAATAGCCATGGAGAAATTCCTGAATATTCGGCAGCCCACTCTCGAAGGAGTCGCGTATTGACGGTGCGTTTCGGCCGTCGATGGCTGAGTAAGGCAATCGTCCATACTTTGTCTTTGTCGGGCGCGATTTCAAAATAATGTTGTAGCGCGGCGACCTTAGCATTGGTTTTATTGGTCGCGTCGATAGCGAGGAATAATTCGGCAAACTGTCTCATATAGCAACCTCCTCTTCGGCTACGTCAATGCTTTCGCCCACATACTGCGTTTCTACTGGAGCAGCATTGAGGCCTTGTTCCTTCAGCCAGTTGGAGAAGAGGGTTGAATAGCCGTGGGTGACGTAAATATTTTCTGCTCCAGTAGCAGCAATT
Source organism: Saprospiraceae bacterium (assembly GCA_019634125.1). GTDB lineage: Bacteria > Bacteroidota > Bacteroidia > Chitinophagales > JAHQVX01 > JAHQVX01. The sequence continues at coordinate 1,509 of JAHQVX010000107.1, read as the reverse complement.
GCGGTGTTGAGGCCATCCCAATCGGCATGGTCGGACAGGGCGAACCCACGGTCAGCCGCCCGCCGACGGCGGGTGCCACGCAAGGCCATCCAACCACTGGCATAGGCCAAACTGAATGGCTTAAACTTATTCACCCAACTACTGCCTAAGGCACTACCTGGGGCAATGACCAACCCGCCTTTATAGCTTTTTTTGTCGAGTTCCTTAGTGACCTGTATCGTCGGTTGAATGTCGTGATGCGCTGCGCGAAGCGCAGCGTTCATATTCTCCACGGCACCATGCGTGAAAACTGGACCAATAGAGTGGTCTACATTCTGAATGAGTCGCTGGGCTTTCCCTAAGCTATACGCAGCAATTATACTGACTTTACCATTCGCCCGATTTGCCGCCCACCAAGTATTGATCTCATCAAAAATTTGTTGTTGATCAGCCCACGTATATACCGGTAATCCAAAAGTGCTCTCGGTCACAAAATGATGGCATTTCACCGACTCAAAAGGCGTGGCAAATCCATCATCAACCAGTTTATAATCTCCACTAACTACCCAAACTTCTCCTTGATATTCCACACGAACCTGCGCAGAACCAATGATATGTCCAGCTGGATGAAACGAAATTCGAACGCCATTCATGACGACTTCCTCCCGAAAGGGCATAGACTGAACAGAAATATTCCCTAAACGATGCTTGAGTGGCGCTTCACAATTCGAAGTACAGAGGTAATGCTGATGGCCCCACCGCGCATGATCGCTGTGTGCATGTGTAATAATCGCGCGGTCTACCTTACTCCAAGGGTCGATGTATACATCGGCTTGGGCACAGTAAATCCCTCCTTTCTTAAACGTGAGTAAAGGCATGTATTAAAAGTACTGTAAGATCTTAAATTACTGCACGATGGTCGTCAAAAAGGTGATATCGTCATCGAAATCTTTCGTGCCTTTGTATTTCTCTAATCGCTGGCGCAACTCCTTGTTGAAGGCTGCTGGCGTGTCGAATTGATTGGAGCTCATAAATTCCAATAAACCTTCTAATCGGAAGCGCTCGTTCGAATCGTTGATGAGGTCTGTTAAGCCATCGGTGTACGTAAATAAGGTATTGAATTTACCCAAAGGCTCAACACCAAGTGTAATGGTGGGTAGCTTTGGAAAAGCCCCAAGCAGCGTACTGCCATCGGTAAGGATAGCGAGCGCATCGTCTCGCTTTAAAATCGGTGGGTTGTGGCCGGCATTCCAATATTCCAGCCTGCGCTTTTCTAAATTCACTTTGGCTACAAATAACGTAATGAACTTTTCACCCATTGTAATTCGAAACGTTTCACTATTTAAATGCTGCGCAAATTTCTTAAAGGGTAAATCGGTACGAATTACCGAGCGAAGTGTGGCTTGAAAGCTGGCCATAATTAAGGCTGCTGAAACCCCTTTACCTGACACATCTGCAATCGCTACATAGAAACTATTTTCGGTAGGATGGGGAATCACATCGTAGTAATCCCCGCCAATTCGGCTATGT
>JAHQVX010000106.1 GCA_019634125.1 Saprospiraceae bacterium | reverse complement strand
CGCTTGTATCTGCTAAATTGCGCGTCTCTATAGTCATTAAGTTGGCCACAAAATCGGTGTTCGGCGCGCCTGTTAACTCAATGATGCTGAGTTGTTCTTCTCCATCTCCGGATACAGGGAGTAATTCATTAATTTTGATCTCTGGACAACCGCCTTCACCTGGGGCTTCAATCGTAAAGGTTAACGGGTTAGATAAAGCGAAACACCCTTCTAATTCAGAGATGTTCGTCCCGAATTCAATATTATCCAACAAATCTGTCTCCGTCGTGTGAATGGCTTGGAGCGTAAAGGTGCCGGCAAATGAACCCGTTGCATCACTCGGATTGTCAACGAATAGACCTAAAATATCTCCATTTGCATTGGTAGAGATGACATTGAGTTCTTCCGGAAAACCAGGCGTTACTACGTTTACTCCAATGGAGAGCAAGGCTGGATTACCTGCGCAAAAGCTGAGTTCGGTTGAGCCGTCCTCAAATGTAATTTGGGAGGCGGTAGCTTCACAGGTTTCTTGACTAAAGCCATTGTGGCTAAAAGCTAAAAGACCTAAAAAAATAAAAAGGTAAATGAGTCGGATTGTTTTCATGGCCGTTTGTTTTAATATTATCAATTTGCGTGTTGATTTCACTTGTAATTCAACGCTGTAAAACAAATAAAGCTTGAAAGGAAAGGCTGTTAGAATGGCGACAGATGTTATAACTATTCGGTCATGTTGGTTATTAAAAATCCGACATTTATAACAATTCCGACATAGGGCTGTGTTTTGGTTTCGAAGCCTTAATTGGTGATTTTGTTAAGAACACCCAGCCAACCAAAGGTTGGCTGGGTGCCTGGGAACACTATAAGGAGGACTACGGTTTCTTCAACGAAACCATTCATCCAATTTCATCTTCTAGTTCTAGCAAGTAGAAGATGAAATTAAAACTGTAAAACAACTACATTCAAGAGCATTCCACCATCACAATTCCGACAGATCCTATCAAAATTCAGCCACTTATAGCTAAATAGGTTTTATGAAAAACGTTAGTCAATCGGCTCTATTCAAAAAAATTATTCCTTACTGTTATGTGGCGCACTATTTTTCGTTATTAATATAGGATGAATGAAGTTGATTTCAAACACAAGGTATTTTCACAGGCCGACCGCTTGTATCCTATGGTCTCACGGATGTTGGGAAATACAGCCAGTGCTGAAGATGCCATCCAAGAAATCATGTTGAAACTTTGGGGCAAACGGCATCAAGTAGCCAAACACCCAAATATCCCGGCACTGGTCTTCCAAACCACACGCAATTATTGTATTGACCAATTGCGGAAACGAAAACCTGAGCTCGACGATGCCTCGTTGCACCTCCAACTTATAGAAAGCAATCATGCCCCAAACACGTTAGAATGGCAGGATTTAAATGCCATGGTTCGAAAAGTCCTCAAAACACTGCCCGAACAGCAAAAAGAAGTGCTCATTTTGCGCGATCTCGATGGTTATGAGTTTGTAGAAATTGCGGCCGCCACCCAATTAAACATTGAGCATGTACGCGTACTGCTTTCCAGAGCCAGAAAGAAAGTGAGCGCAGAACTTGAAAAAATATACAACTATGAAAGCGGAAAACTATAAGCAATTGCTCGAAAATTATCGAGCGGGAAAAACAAGTACCGAAGAGGAACAGCAGTTATTCAACGCGGAGCACCAAAGGGATTCTAGAATGGAAGCGTGGTCTACATTCGTGAACGCTCATCAGAACCAACCACCTGCAGCCATAAATGAACACCTTTGGACTCGTTTCCAACGGAAAAAAGCCCAGCCCAAATTCCGATTAACATATATCCTTCCAGTAGCAGCTTCATTGATTTTATTAGTATCTGTGTTCCTCGGCACAAGCAATAAAAAACAAAGTCCAGCCGAAAAAGAACAATTGCTCCAACAAGCAGTCAACCTATTTGAAGCGCCGCAAGAAACAGAAGTACAACAGGTCTTCTACGAAAATGAACTCATTGTGGTCTACACCACTTCAGAATAAAACATTTTACGAATCAACACTTAAATAGAAATTATGAAACAATTGCTTTTAACAGCTTTTTGCCTAGTCTTTGCCACAGCCCTTTTCGCACAAGACGATACAGATTCCAAAAATGTGGATGGAGATATCCATATTGAAATTAAAGAAGGCCAAGAACCCGATATCTATGTGGATGGAAAAAAATTCGACTTCCCGATTGGATTGCTAGATAAGAATAAAATCGCGACTGTCAATGTCATTAAAGGAGAAAAAGCGCTTGCTGAATACAACACAGAAAATGGTGTAGTGCTCGTGACTACGAAATCCTCCAAAGATTATAAAACCAAGTTTAAGTTCAAAAACAAAGGCGACCTAGATAAAGTCCCTATGGTTATTATTGATGGCGAAGTCTCGGATCAGAAAGCACTGAAAAAACTATCTTCCGATGATATTGAACGCATTGACATCGTAAAAGGCGAAGCGGCGAAGGCCAAGTACAATGCCCTTAACGGAGTAGTAATTGTGCATACGAAAAAGCAAAAAAACAAAAGCAAGTAAGTAGATTTTCAATTCCGTGTTTCCGTTGTCGCGCCTTCTTTTCGAATGAAAAGAAGGCGTTACGCTTTCAGCCACTACCTTTGGGTGATATTGCAACAACTACTACTTCATGAACCAAGTCATTTATCTTCTAGTTTCCGGCATAAGTATACTTTTCTTGACCGCTTGTTCAGAAACGAAAACACCAACGCCCTTAACCAGCTCAGCCCACACGCCAGTAGACCAAGCACTCTTTGATGAGATTATGGCTATGGATAAAACCTTCTTCGATGCCTACAACCATTGTGACCTTGAAACACAAGCCACTATCCTCGCCAATAACATTGAGTTCTTACATGACAATACTGGCTTAACCACTTCAAAAGAAGACATACTGGCATCCACCGAAAAGTACATATGTGGAAAGGTAACAAGACACCTCATAGAAGGTAGTGTAGAAGTCTACCCCATTAAAAATTATGGCGCCGTGCAAATGGGTTATCATAAATTCCATAATAACCAAGAACCCGACGCACCATCCGATTCCAGCAGGTTTATTACAGTATGGAACAACACCGAAACCGGCAACTGGCAAATCGCCAAAGTTATAAGCTTACACTAATAGCCTAGTGTTGAACACTATCCAACCAAAGTCGCCTTAGCCTGCTCGATGGCGTTAGGAATTCCTGTTGCATCGCTACCGCCAGCGGTAGCGTAAAACGGCTGGCCTCCACCTCCACCTTTAATGGATTTCGCTAACTCCCGAATGAGTTGTCCAGCATTCCAGCCCTTCTCGGCGACTAATTCATCACTCATCATGACTGTTAATTGGGCTTTGCCTTTGACTTCAGCACCTAATACCAAAAAGAGATGGCTAACTTCTTGCTTGAGTTGGAAAGCCAGATTCTTAATTGCATCGCTATCGCTTAAGTCTATCTTGGCACCAATGAAATTGACTCCGTCAATTTCTTCCACGCCAGCCTTCAACGTCTGTTTGATCTGACTGGCTTGTTGGGCTACTAACTGGTCTAACTGCGCTTTCAGCGCAGTATTCTCCTCCACCAACTTCTTCGCTGCAGCTAAAGGATCTTTCGTATTATTCACCACTTCGGCAATCTCTTGAACCAAAGCCGCTTGACCATCATAGTATGCTTTAGCAGCAGCTCCGCTAATAGCCTCAATTCTTCGAACACCAGCAGCAATAGCACTTTCACTCACAATCTTCACTAAGCCAATCTCACCAGTAGCTTCTACGTGTGTCCCACCACACAGCTCTACCGAAAACTCCGGATCAAACGTAATCACACGCACTTCATCGCCGTACTTCTCGCCAAACAAAGCCATAGCCCCACGCGCTACCGCTTCATCAAACGGTACACTTCGGTCCTCGCCTTTTGGAATGTTCGCTAAGACCTTTTCATTCACAATAGCTTCTACTCGTGCAATTTCTTCATCAGACATTTTAGAAAAATGCGAAAAGTCAAAGCGTAACTTCTCTGGATTTACCAACGAACCTTTCTGCTGTACGTGCGTACCGAGGACATCGCGTAATGCCGCATGCAATAAATGGGTAGCCGAGTGATTTCCCATCGTGCGCAGTCGCTTCGTTGCATCTACACGGGCCACGCCCTTTCCACTCAAATCAGCAGGGATTTCCTTAATAAAATGGATGATAAGATCGTTCTCCTTCTTCGTATCGTAAATCGGAATCGACTTCCCACCAATCTCTAAAGTCCCTTTATCGCCCACTTGTCCTCCACTTTCTGCGTAAAACGGTGTTTTATCAAAGACTATTTGATGGATTTCTTTATTCTTCTGCTTTACCGTTCGATGCTTCACCACCTGAACCTCAGCTTCGAGTGTATCATAGCCCACAAAAGAAGAGGTGGCGTTGGAGACAATTTCCGTCCAATCACCAGTTTCCATCTTCCCTGCTGCTCTTGACCGCTCTTTCTGGGCTTTCAAGGCTGCTTCAAAGCCGGCATTATCAACGTCAACCCCTTTCTCATCAGCAATCAATCGAGTTAAGTCAATTGGAAAACCATACGTATCATACAACTCAAAGGCTTGCTCTCCAGTGATATTGCCGGATAGACTCTCTAAGCGTTTTAATCCACTTTCCAGCGTGCGTAAGAAGCTGTTTTCTTCCTCTTGAATGACTTTAGAAATAATACTTCCTTGGCTTTCAATCTCTGGAAAAACAGTTTTAAACTGCGCTTGTAATACTGGGATTAATTCGAATAAAAAAGGCTGCTTCAAATCCAGAAAACTATAGCCATAACGTACGGCCCGCCGAAGAATCCGTCGGATCACATAGCCTGCTCCGGTATTGGACGGCAACTGCCCATCGGCAATCGCAAAGGCAATGGCGCGAATATGGTCGGCAATCACACGCATAGCAATATCCGACTTCTCCATACTGCCCGAATACGGTTTGCCCGACAAGCTTTTCACCTTATCGATCAACGGCGTAAACACATCTGTATCGTAATTACTTTGCACACCTTGAAGCACCATAGCTAAGCGCTCAAAGCCCATTCCAGTATCAATATGCTGTTCGGCCAACGACTCTAAACGACCATCTGCTTTTCTATTAAACTGCATAAAGACCAAGTTCCAAATCTCCACCACTTGAGGGTGGTCTTGATTCACCAGCGCCTTACCATCTGTGGCTGCACGGTCGACATCAGGGCGAATATCTACATGAATCTCAGAGCACGGTCCGCAAGGTCCCGTCTCGCCCATTTCCCAAAAATTGTCTTTCTTATTTCCATTGATGATGCGGTCTTCAGCAATCAATGCTTTCCAAAAGTCATAGGCTTCTATATCTCGAGCTAAGTCTTCCGTCTCGTCGCCTTCGAAAATCGTCACATAGAGTCGATCCTTTGGAATGCCGTATACTTCGGTCAATAATTCCCAAGCCCAAGCTATAGATTCTTTCTTGAAGTAATCACCAAAGCTCCAATTACCGAGCATTTCGAACATGGTGTGGTGGTAGGTATCGAGGCCTACTTCTTCCAAGTCGTTGTGCTTTCCACTTACTCGAAGGCACTTCTGCGTATCAGCTACGCGCTTAGCTGTGGCGGGCTTGTAATTGAGAAAAATGTCTTTGAATTGGTTCATGCCCGCATTGGTGAACATGAGCGTAGGATCATCCTTTAACACTAGAGGAGCTGATGACACGATTTTATGTGCCTTACTTTCGAAAAAGTCTAAAAATGTTTGCCGAATGTGGCTGGCGGTCCATGGAGCTGTTGACATCTCTTTCTTCAATTTCCTGTTAGAAACAATAACTTTACAAGCCTTACGTATTAGTATCCGTAGTTGCGTCTGCAAAAGTAGGTATTTAGGCCATGATGAAAAAACAGAAATATTATTACAATCCCGAGTCGTTGACTTATGAGAAGGCGCGGTCTTCTTGGCGTTGGCGGTTGCTGAAAGCAACGGCATACCTCGGCACCATTTTATTTCTGGCAGGCGCACTATCTATCGTCTTTATCAACTTCTTCGAAACACCGAAAGAAAAACTCCTCGAACGTGAACTCCAAAGCATGCAAGAAGAATTCCTGGATATGGAAGAACGCATGCAAGACAGTGATGAAATCTTGGAAAACCTGGCTCAACGTGACGAAAACATTTATCGAGTCATCTTTGAAGCTGAACCGATTTCTGACGAAATACGAAAGTCTGGACTCGGAGGCGGGAACCGTTATTCCTACCTGAATGGCCTAAGGAATGGAGAACTCATCAAACGAAGCCGCACTCGATTAGATCAATTAGAAAAACAATTGGCCATCCAGTCGCAATCGTATGACGAACTCAAAGCCCTAGTGGCCTCCAAAGAAGAAATGCTAGCCTCTATCCCAGCCATTCGACCCGTTAAAGACAAAGAAGATCATTGGTTGAGTTCTGGCTTCGGACGCCGGTTTCATCCCATTTATAAAACGCGTAAAATGCACCCAGGATTAGATTTCTCTGCGCCGGTAGGTGCGGATATTTTCGCTACCGGAAATGGTATAGTAAAACGCGTAGAGAAAAAACGAACCGGCTATGGTTATAATGTGATCATTCAACATGGCTATGGTTATGAAACCTTGTACGCTCACTTGAGTGAAATTCTTGTGACAAAAGGGCAAAGAATTCAACGGGGAGAATTAATTGGAAAGGTCGGCAATACAGGCACTTCCACCGCGCCGCACTTACACTACGAAGTGATTTATAACGGCAGTAAAATTAACCCGATCCATTTCTTCTTTAATGACCTTAGTCCCGAGCAATACGAAGAAATTCTGGAGCAAGCCGAATTAAGTAATAAATCCCTGGATTAGTGGCCGATCTTCAAGAAGATAAGCGTCTGTACATTCCCATTAAGGAAGTCGCTGCCTACATGGGCGTAAATACCTCTACCCTGCGCTATTGGGAAAAACAATTCGATCAGTTAAATCCACGTAAAAACGGAAAAGGCGATAGGCTGTACACCAAGAAAGACATCTTGCTTCTCAAAAACATCTACAATCTAGTGAAGGAACAAGGCTATAAGATTGAAGCTGCTAAAAATATCCTTAGCAAACGAAAACCCGATGGGCCAGATAAATATGCCCTCATAGAAAAACTGGAAGATGTAAAAGCCTTCCTCAGAACGCTTCGAAAAAGCCTTTAGGCTAATAGTTATAATCCAGTGCTCGGAAATTCCATCGAACAGACGCACCTGCATAAAACTCATCCTCGCTCTCGAAACCTTCTGTCTCTAAACTTCGGTACAAACCTTGAATATCGAATGTTAAGTTGTGCTTGAATTCATAACTCATTCTACCTTGGAAATTCAACAAGTCATTTTCAATTCCTTGTCCAATTTCAACGCCATTGTCAAATGGTCTTGGCCGATCGGCTTTATCATTTAAATCACCTCCCCAGGAAGTATCATCCTGATCTCGACCGTACTTGGCATAAGTGAAAATACCATCCATACGCAATTTCTCAAAGGGTTGATAATGCACCAAACCGACAACTTCTCGAAAGTTATTCCCCAAGGGATGGGCCAGGGGTTCGCCATAATGCGTAAAACTCGTGAATCGATTGTTGTGCTGATAGGCATATGGCCTTACTGAATTGAATTCTACTTGTGTATCTAAATTATTTACTCCAAAAGCATCGATGTACTTCACGCCTTGCTGAAAGCCAAATTTGTTGACCCAGCTCTTATCCCCACTGCGTATATCATCGATACGGAACTCATCAATGTAAGCTTGTCCGTAGAACTTTAAACGCTTTTTAAGTAATGCGGAATAGTTCAATCCTACAGCCGCATTATCTGGGCTACCAACTTGTTGCTCAATCGCCCGGTAGAAGATGATTGGGTTTAAGTAGTGAAACTCGAATTGATTCGCTCTAGAGAAAACGACGTTTTCATACACGCCTACATTCAACCAATCGGTGGCATCGAAGCTTAAATGGTGGCTCACCATATACTTTTTATCTTTCAACGTGTCTGGCCCAACGCGACCATCTTGCAAGAGCTCGGTATATAAGTTTGTATAGTTGAACTTCCAGATTTTCGTATTGAATTTCAAGAAGGCGAAGTTGTTCGCATTCTCGGAAAGTAGTAGCGATCGGTAGCCATCACCAATAAATAGCTTGTCGTATCCAATTTGCGCATTAATGTGTTCTGTGGCATTCACTGAAACATATCCCTTTGGTTCGAAATAGTCAAAGCCTGTTTCTTTAAAACGTTGGAAAAAGCCTTTGGTAGGAATCGCCCCAGTACTGTCGATACGTTGCGTTAAAAAGTTCGGGAACCGAACTTGATTTTCAGTTAAGCTCGTATAGAGTGATACTTTGTTATCGATGGTTGCTCGAATTTGTGCCCCACGCGTATTGATATAGCCATAATCATCAGGCACATCAGGATCGTAGCCGATATGGCCGTAAAAAATCGGATCTACATGAAGTTGGAAGTCTTCTGAATGGACTTCAAAGAAATGACCTGGCGTTTTGTAAAAATGCTTGGCAATAGGTGCTGCACTTTCTTGAAAGAATTTATCCGGCACCAAATCATTGTTGTCTCTATAGAGGTGTTCTAAATTTTTAAAGTCTACATCGGAGAGAATAATAGATGTAGCCGTATCTACATACAAACCGTAATTGGTCAATGCTTCTCTGGTTTGCGGACGCATGGTCAAATGGATGTCATTCTTCAGAGAGCCCGACTTAATTTCTAGGCGCTCAATCAGTCTATAATTTTCAGAACCTAAAGGTTCGTTATCTACTTGACTGTACGTAAAGCCCAGTAACATCCAACTCAGGAGAAAAACAAAGGTGCGTTTCATAGTATTTGTTAGCGCAAAGAAAATGAATTCTGTATTAGGAAAAAATCAAATTCTGTGTAAACGTAAAAGTAGGAAACCTAAATTAAAGACTTTAACTTTGGCCGCTGATGATGACTTCTTCACCGAAAATGATGGCCAAAGTAGACAGTAGTAGATGGATCGGGAAAATTGAACAAGGCCCGACATTTCCTTCTATTGTCTTGGTGGGTGGGCTTCATGGTAACGAACAATCTGGCATCACTGCTATTGAGCGTGTCTTCTCAAAAATAAACTCGGAGAACATTCCTGTCTTAGGTAACATCTATGCGTTACGCGGAAACTTAAAGGCCATTCAAAGTAGCCAACGCTTTATTGATCATGATTTAAACAGACTTTGGACTCCAACCAAAGTAGATGCCGCTAAAGCAGGTCGATTAGGCGTGTCCGAAACGGACGAACTTTTAGATATTCTTTCCATTAGTGAAGCAATCATCTACAATAGCAAAGCCGATGTGACCTTTGTAGATTTACACACCACTTCTAGTGATTCTAGTCCATTTATGGTCATCGACGACACCATTCGAAATCGTCGGATTGCACAATCGGTGCCGGTGACGCTCGTTCTTGGTGTTTTGGAACAACTGGAAGGTACTTTAAGTGGCTATTTATCCAACTATGGCGTTACCACGCTGGTCTTCGAAGCTGGTCAACACGATGCACTTTCTTCCATAGATCGGCACGAAGCAGCTACTTGGATGTTGTTGGATGCATTAAAGGTTGTCGACACTTCTAATGTAGATATGAAGGCCTATAGAGCACTACTTGAAGCATCAACAAAATCGAAACCAAAAATTGTAGAAACACGACTACGCTTTGGATTAAAAGACGAAGACAGGTTCAAAATGGAACCGGGATTCTCTAACTTCTCCTCGGTGAAGAAAGGTCAGCTTCTAGCCCACTATAATGGCCATAAGATTTCTGCTGCCTTTACTGGGAAGATTTTCATGCCACTCTATCAAAAGCAAGGCGATGATGGTTTTTTCTTAACCAAACGAATAGCACCGTTTTGGTTGAGGTTTTCTGAATGGTTGAGAAGAGTCAATGCTGATCGACTCGTTCATTATTTACCCGGAGTAAAGAAACATCCAGAGTCAGTCAACACTTATGTGATCAATAAAAACATTGCCAGTTTAAAGACCATGCAAATTTTGCACTTGTTGGGCTTTCGAAAAGAAAAGAAAGTAGGTAAAACCTTATTGGTGAGTAGACGTGCCTTTGATTTAAAAGGGCCTTGGGATTAAAAAATAATAATGACAATCAAGGACTTAGCTCGCTTCGCGAGCTTTTTTTTATCCCTAAACTGTAACGTTTTTCGATTTTCTGATACTTTTATGATATCAAAATGATATCAAACTAAAAATTCAATACCATGACACAAGAAACAAATCGAAAGGCCGCATCGGGTTACCTCATGCTATTAGTGTTTTTCATCTTATTAGGCTTAAGCATTTTCTTTATGGCTTCACCAAGCCTAGATGTAGTGATCAAAGTAATTGGTGCCGCTATTTCGGGCTTAGCTGCGCTATTGATGATGACTGGATTCTTCATTGTGAACCCCAATCAGTCCAAAGTACTTACGCTTTTTGGAAAATACACGGGTACCGTTCGCGAGAACGGCTTTTTCTGGGCCAATCCGTTTTACAACAAAAAGAAGGTGAGTTTACGTGCCCGCAATTTTGATAGTGAACGTGTGAAGGTGAACGATAAACTGGGTAATCCCGTTTTAATCAGCGTCATTCTGGTTTGGCGTGTACTAGACACGTTTAAAGCGGCATTCGACGTAGATGATTACGAACACTTCGTTCGTGTTCAGACAGATGCTGCCGTTCGTGAGTTAGCAGCCAGCTATCCTTATGATACGTTTGACGATATGGAGCAGGAAAAGAGCTTACGTTCCGATTTTGCTGAGGTGAATGAGAATCTAGAGAAGATGTTAGACGACCGTTTAGCGATTGCAGGCATTGAAGTGATGGAAGCGCGTATCGGTTACTTAGCCTATGCGCCTGAGATTGCGAACTCCATGCTTCGAAGACAGCAAGCTACAGCCATTGTTGCAGCGCGCTACAAGATAGTAGAAGGCGCAGTGGGCATGGTAGAGCACGCCTTAGAACAATTGAGTAAAAAAGACATTATTGAATTGGATGAGGAGAAGAAGGCGGCAATGGTGAGCAATTTAATGGTCGTGCTGTGCGGAGATAGAGATGCCACCCCTGTAGTTAATACTGGAACGCTTCATCAATAAAGAAAAGGTATGAAAAATTTCACATTCAAATTTGTACGCAAACCGCATAATATCAGTCTAGAGCAGTGGACAGAGACCTTGAATTTTGAAGGGCGCTCAGGCTGGAGAATTGTTCAAATATTCAGCGCTCCAGACGGGAAGCTGACAGCAGTAATGGAAAAGCATGAAAGTATTCTTTAAAGAAATTCAGACCATGAGTAACTGGATCAAGTATCTGGTAGCATTTCAATCGTTGATTTTGTTATTGGTGGTAGGAGCCTTTTGGATACAAGCAAGTAAAGCGGGTGATGGCGCATCGAAAGAGGCGCCATTCACCTTCCTTATTGTTGCAGCGACTATGGGCGCAGTTACTTGGCTGATTTCTGCCATCAAAATGACTACAGAGTTGACCAGGGAAGGAATACGCCTTAAGTATTTTCCATTTAAAAACAATTGGAAAGAGTTTTCCTTCAACGATGTTGCATCTATGGAAGTGATGAAAGGCGACTTGCTTAAAGATTTTGGTGGTTGGGGCTATGGTAAAGGCTTTGGGAAGAGCCGCTCATACACCACAAAAGGCAACTACGGATTGAAGCTCCAACTCCATAATGGAAAGCAAATTTTCATTGGAACACAGCAACCAAAAGTATTAGAACGCGCATTACAAGAAATCCAACGAGATGGCTAAAGCACGTAAATCCATCATATTACGGATTAGTCCAGAAATGCAGAAAGCCATTGAAAAATGGGCTTCCGATGAATTTAGAAGTATTAATGGCCAACTGGAATGGATTATTGACAAAGCCCTGAAAGAAGCAGGTAGAAACCCCAAAAAGAAAGAAGAAAACAAGTCGTAAATCTATCTAAAGTTAGTTTTACGTCCAATTACCGAACAAATAGGGCATTCTTCTCGTCGATGGTTTCTGGCCTTGCAATATTCTCTACCAAAGAAGATAATTTGAAGGTGGAGTTTATTCCAAAGTGCTTTTGGAAAAATCCGTTTGGCATCTTTCTCAGTTTGAGTCACATTCTTGCCATTGGTTAAGCCCCATCGATACAAGAGACGGTGAATATGCGTATCTACTGGGAATGCAGGCACGCCGAAGGCTTGGCTCATCACCACACTAGCGGTTTTATGTCCGACCCCTGGCAAGGCTTCTAATTCCTCAAAGGTTTGAGGTACATGGCCATCGTGTTTATCCAATAAGATTTGCGATAATTTCTGAATGGCTTTTGATTTGGTAGGGGCTAGGCCGACTTCCCTAATAATATGTCGAATTTCCTCTGGATCTAGGGCAGCCATTTCTGTAGGGTTACCAGCGCGTTCAAATAATGTAGGGGTGACTTGATTGACTTTCAGATCGGTGGTTTGCGCACTCATCAGCACAGCAATGAGAAGCGTAAACGAATCGGAATGATCTAATGGGATAGGCGTTTCTGGGTACAAGTCTTCCAAAGTATCGACTACAAATTGGGCTTTCTCGGCTTTGTTCATATAAATAGGCTTGGTAATGGAGTAAACGAATCTAAATCGAAGAATTCCACTTCCGTTTATTAGCTTTGGTCAATAAAGCTGCAAATTTAATGTCGTTTAATCATTCTGCTTTCGAAACGCTTTGTGCAAAAGAAATTTTCGATCCATCTGAACACCAATGGGCGCATAATTTACCGATTTATGCCAGTTCTACTTTTGTTTACGAAAGTGCTGAAGCTTCCATGGATTTCTTTGCGGGTAAGAGCGAGAAGTACATGCATATTTACAGTCGTTGGAGCAATCCGACAGTTATGGCCTTAGAGACCAAGTTGGCGGCAATTGAAGCGTTTGATACTGGGAAAGAGGCAGCTTGCTTGTTCTTTAGTTCGGGCATGGCGGCCATTTCAGCTTGTATTATGGCTTTGGTAAAACATGGCTCAGAAGTACTGACTCAGGGCAATTTGTACGGCACCACTACAGAGTTTCTGCAGACGACTTTAGCCGATCAAGGTGTGACCACTCATGTTGCAGATTTAAGTGACTTGAATGAAGTAGAAACGTTCTTGAAAGCCCATCCTGGGATTCAGTTATTGTATTTAGAAAGTCCGGCCAACCCTACTTTGTCTTGTATAGATATTCTTGCCCTCACAGCATTAGCAAAGCAATATGATTGCAAGACCATTTTAGACAACACCTTCAACACGGCATATGTTCAACAACCGCTTGAGCTGGATGTAGACTATGTGGTCTATTCTGCCACGAAGTTTTTGAACGGTCATGGTTCGGCATTGGGTGGCGCAGTGATCAGTTATGATCGAGAATTTATCATCAGTTCGCTTTGGAAGAAACGAAAAACGCTGGGGCATAACAGCAACCCGTTCGATGCTTGGTTAACTTACAATGGGTTAAAAACACTACCGCTTCGAATGCGCAAACATATTTCGAATGCACAGGCGATTGCAGAGTTTTTAGAGGATCATCCTGCTGTAAAGAAAGTGAATTATTTGGGCTTGGCTTCACATCCTGATCATGCGTTAGCGAAGCGCCAGATGCATAGTTTTGGTAGCATGCTCAGTTTTGAGCTAATGGGCGGTCTCGAAGCAGGGAAACGCTTGATGGATTCGATTCAGTTATTGACGTTAACTGCTTCTTTGGGCACGACAGACACGTTGATTTCGCATCCTGCGAGTATGACACATGGCGTTGTGCCAAAGGCACAACGCGAAGCCTACGGAATCACCGACGGCCTGGTAAGGATCAGTGTGGGACTAGAGGGAGTTGCTGATATTATTGCAGATTTAGAGCAAGGGTTGTAACTTAGTAGTACCCAAAACAACAACATGAACTCCTTGACTTCAATTCGATCAAGGGCTATTTTCTTTTTTATAGGCATAGCCCTACTCTTCTCGTCGTCTTGCAAAGACGACGACGGCAGCTCTAAAGAAGCGGTAAAAAAACTCACGGAAGATGTAATTACACAAGCGCCTGCAGCTGAATCAGCGAAAAATTTCTTAAGCTTTATCAAGGCATTAGACCAAGCCAAAGGCTTGGACTCTACCGCCCAATGTAAGGCAGGCAGGGACATTTATTGCGAGTTATACCGCATGGTTAAAGAAAACTGTGACGGTTCTGAAACCCTATGCAGTATCATCGAAAAGAACTTGTATGGCGGTAGTTTCCCGGCTGGAGGTATGCGTTTATGCATGGTCTTAGCAGATGAGAAATGCGGCGAACTCACTGGCAGCAAACAAGAATTAAAAAGGATTTGCGACGAGTTTCGAAGTTTGAATTGTAATTAATTCATTTTCGCCTTTACTTTATCGAGGTTTAGTCGCTTCAAGCCTTTGGCTTTCCAAACCAACTGCCCTTGCGGATTGAATAACGCATATTGGGGCGAATAGTTTTTCTTGAAGGCTTGTTTGGTGGCCGAATTATCGGCTACGAAGAAGAAATTCTCTGCATCGAGGAAGTCTTCATAGATTTCTTTGGTACGCGCTTCACTTTCATAATCGAGCACAACGACTTGAATGTGGCTTTGCTGGTTGAATTCGGCAAATAGTTGATCTATTCCGGTATGTGTGAACGAACAGCCAGCTTCGCTGGCTGTTAATAATAACCACTTCTCATTGGCTTCGGTGAGATCAATAGTAAGGCCGCGAACGTCTTGCAAAGGCAAATCCGGAATCGACTGCCCAAACAACGAAGTACTCCACAATATCAACACGAAAATTAGCCCCAAGATTTTCATAACTACGAAAATGCAAATTCTGTTCCGTATTTTGGACTTTATGAAAAAGATGCTTCTCGCTTTGCTGATCTTACTCGCTTTTACCGCTTGTTCCTCCGAAAAACAAACATCAACAGATGAAGAATCGGCTCCAAGTCCTGCCCCTACCATTCTCCAACAACCTAATACGGTAAACACGATAGAACTGCCCACTGCTTGGGAAGGCATCACATTGATCGAGCAGCCAGACCTTAATATCTGCTCCGTCATCGCTTCTGAACAATCCGATACATACAGCAAATGTGTGGAATTTGAAGCCACGGATATCGCGCTACTGAATGCCCAATTCGACTTCAGTAAAGCCAATAAAGCGTATAAAATGAATGCCGTGGTCTTTCGCAACGATCCTCAAATTCAACAAGAAATTCCTATCGGCAATGCCATGAACATCGCTGGAAATGCCTTCCAAGAAATTGATTTTATGGAAAATACTCGAGCATTTCTTTCGAAGGATATGCTGCGGATCTACCCCAACAGCCAACAGAAAATCCTCATTTCCAATTACCTCGTAGAACAGGATCAGCGAGAACTTCCAGCAGATAATAGTGAAGAGATGAAGGCCATAGGACAATTACTAATCACCCAATTCCAAGAAGACTAAATCCAGTTTGGTTTCCCTTTATTCAATTAGTTTAGTACGATGAAAATCATGCTGTTTTTCCTTTTCCCTTGGATGTTTGTGTTGGACAATCCGAATGCTACTATTGATCATCCGCACCACGATGTGACCTGCACGCGTACATTCAAGCCCATTGAAAATCGAGATGTGCAAATTTTTGAGCAAGCTTGCCGAATTGAAAACATCGAAACGGTATCTATTTGTTATCCAGATGCACAAGGCCGTTGCGCTTGGACGTATGAGTTGATTAAGCATTCCAAGGCTGGGCCACAGTTGATTGAGCTTTCGGAATTATTTGTGCAAAACACGGCCGATTTAGAAGCGATATTGAACCAAGAAATCAAAAAAGCACGTCAAACCCGACTCGCAGCCAATCCTTCTACATGTTTACAAGAAGTGAAAGAAAAATCTTACGTGCTCAATGACTTTTCGATGTCGTTGTTAGAGCCCGATCAAGTAGCCTTTGTAGTTGACTATGGATTGAGTCCTGAATGTATCACGAAAAGTCGGGAGTTTGCTTACTTCACTTATTCGGATTTAAAAACGTATATGGAATAGAAAAACCCACGCCAAAGGCGTGGGTTTCAAGTTCCACAGCTATCAATTAGTACTTAGAGTTCGTCTCCGCCTTCCGTACTGCTGGTATCCATACCTTTTCCTATACTATCGCGCATAGTGGTATCTGCTTCAATATTTTTGAACTTATAGTAGTCCATCACACCTAGGTTTCCGCTTCGAAACGCTTCGGCTAATGCCTTAGGTACTTCAGCTTCCGCTTGAATCACATTCGCACGCGCTTCTTGGGCTTTGGCCTTCATCTCTTGCTCTTGTGCAACTGCCATGGCTCTTCGCTCCTCCGCTTTCGCCTGGGCAATGTTCTTATCGGCATTCGCTTGATCGATTTGAAGTTCTGCACCAATATTTTTTCCTATATCAACGTCGGCAATATCAATCGAAAGGATTTCAAATGCAGTTCCACTATCTAATCCTTTTTGTAGTACTAATCGAGAGATACTATCTGGATTTTCTAATACTTCTTTATGGGTTAATGCCGAACCGATAGAGGTTACAATGCCTTCCCCTACCCGAGCTAGGATGGTGTCTTCTCCGGCACCACCTACGAGTTGCTTAATACTGGCTCGAACGGTCACTCGTGCTTTCACGATAAGTTGAATACCATCTTTGGCCACAGCAGCAATCGGTGGTGTATTAATCACCTTAGGATTCACCGAGATCTGTACCGCTTCAAAAACCTCTCGACCCGCTAAATCAATCGCGGCAGCAGCGCCAAAACCGAGATCGATATTGGCTTTGTCGGCCGAAACCAGTGCATTCACGACTGAAGTTACATTTCCACCTGCGAGGTAATGGGCCTCCAGTTCGTCTCGATTGAGCCGGATTCCAGCTTTTTCAGCAGTAATAAGATTCCGTATAATTGCTCCAGGAGGCACTTTCCTTAAGCGCATGAAAAACAGTTGCAATGGATTCACCCATACACCCGAGGCTGCAGCAGAAATCCATAATCCGAGTGGAAATAAGTACAATAGGATTAATAAAAGAACGAGCGCCGCAATGGGTATCAATAATTCGATCATAAGTGTTTAGTTAGTCGTTTTTACAAATATTTTGTCTGAAGTAATCTTGGTGATTTGGACTGCTTCTCCAGAAGAGATGAAGTCGCCCAAGGAGAAAACTTCTAATTTTTTTTCGCCAAATAATGCTCGGCCATTCGGTCGAAGATCGGTAATGGTTTCACCGACTTGCCCGATTTCTGCAATATCCTCCTCTAAAACATTCACTTTGGAGGTAATGGCACTTTGAAGGGCTACTTTCTTAGATTGCAGGGCTTTTAACGCCATGAAAGTCAGGTAGATCAAAAGAGCTGTAGAGCCCACCACGTATATCCAGTTCCACGGACTATCGAAGTTTTGGATAGCATACCAATCGGATGCTAAGAAGAAGCCTAAGCCAATCATTCCAAACAAAGTAGCGCCTGGTGTCATGTAAATTTCCACAGCAAGGAAAACTAGACCCACCAGCAATAAACCGAATATTAACATCATCGTTTAAATTTAGGTGAAAAATATGAGATCTCAGGAAGTATGAGTATTAAACTTTTGGTAATAGGTAAGAGCGACAAAGGCTTTGTTACAGCTGGGGAAGCGGAGTATTTAAAACGCCTTCGGCGTTTTCACAAGGTAGAGAAAATCGAGTTGGCTGATATTAAAAATGCGCGTCACCTATCTGCTAGTGAGCTCAAGCGCTTGGAAGGTCAGAAGTTTTTGGAAGTACTTCAGCCCAACGATATATTAATTCTCCTAGATGAAAACGGTAAGCGCTGGAGTTCACGCGCATTTGCGGGTCAGCTTCAGAAGTGGTTAAACACGACTAGTGGTAGTATTGTATTAGCCATAGGCGGAGCCTATGGCTTCTCCGACGAACTCAAACAAAAAGCCCATGCCCTTCTCAGCTTGTCCGACATGACCTTCTCACACCAACTTATCCGAGTCATTTTTCTCGAACAACTCTACCGCGCGTTTACCATCCTCAATAATCACCCCTATCATAATGATTAGGCTGCTGCGCAGTTGGTGATTGGTCTGCTTCGCAGATAGTTATTAATGTATCAGTGAATTGGTGAATTGGTGAATTAGTGAATCTGTAAATTGGTGAATTGGTGAATTCGTGTTAAGCTGACCTGTCGGAGCCCCATTATCCTAAAAATCTGTGCAAATCAGCTCAATCCGCGTTATCCGTGTTCCTTTTCCCTTTTAACCAATAACTATTAACCTAGTCACCTATTCAACTAGTGGCTAGTGCCAGTGGCTAATACCTCAGTTATCCGCGTTCCTTCAACAACAACAAGCAACCACAAACCGAATTCACTATCTTCGCTCCATGGATTTATCCTTTATCATCATTGGAGTAACGGTAGTCATCTCTTATTTAGCCTTTAACAACTCCAACATCATCAATGACTTTATTTTCCATCCCTACACGGTGAAACGGAAAAAACAATGGTATCGGTTTATCACCCATGGTTTCTTACATGGCGATATTAACCACCTCCTCTTCAACATGCTTACCCTCTTTTTCTTTGGGCCTAATGTGGAAGCATTTTTTAGGTTAAACTTTGGCACTCAGAAAGGGAATCTACTCTTTATCGCTTTATACTTTATTAGTATGATCGCGAGTTCTATCCCAGCATTTGTAAAACATCAAGATAACACTTACTACAGAAGCTTGGGTGCATCAGGAGCGATTTCGGCCGTATTGTTCTCCTTCATTTTATTCGCCCCTTTAGAGCCCATATATTTATTCTTCATACCCATTCCCATACCCGGATTTGTATTTGCATTTCTCTATCTCGCCTACTCTGCCTACATGGCCAAGCGGGGAAGAGACAATATCGGGCACGACGCCCATTTTGTGGGAGCGGTTATGGGATTGCTGCTTACCGTAGCTTTTATCCCTTCTGTATTTCCAGAATTTGTGAATACGTTAGTAGCAGCAGTTCAGAACCTCATCGGCTAAACTACTCCTCCATAATTAAGTTGATATAAAACGAGCGGTCATCGATGCCGAAGAAGTTCATATCAGTACTTTTAGATATTTTGGCTTTCTTCCACTTCTCAGTCGGATAAATCCACTTATCATCGTAGCGACCTGTTTTCATCTTTATAGGCATATCGAAGCCTTCCACGACATTTTCCCATCGATATACGGCATACTGATCTTTACCTTGTTTCATCAACTTCACTCGAAGCGTAGGAACCTCTGTTGTACGTAAATACTGGTCGAAAATCTTATCCAGCTCAATACGCAACTCCTGCTCCATGAAGGCTTGTAGCTCTTCTGTAGAAATCGTTCTTGGCGCCGCAAATTCTTGTTGAATCTTTTGTAATGTTCCAAACCAATCGCGATTACTTTCTACGAGTTGAGAAATCGTACCCAGCATTAAAGCACCTTTGTAATACGCATCTAAGCTCGCTTTATGGTCGTTTACATCGTACTGACCAATAATTGGCTTATCGTTTTTCACCAACGTCTTATAATGATCCATGTATTTCTTGTATCCTTCTAAACCAAAAGAAGAAAATACATAAGCTGCATCGGCATAAGTAGTGAACGATTCATGAATCCATAAATCGGCGATATCTGCCGCACTCACATTATTGCCCCACCATTCGTGCGCCGTTTCGTGTACCAGTAAGTAATCGAACTCGATATACGGAATAGCTAATTCGCCATTCCAGCCGAATTGATAATTATTTCCATAAGCGATAGCAGCTTGGTGTTCCATTCCTAAATATGGAGCTTCCACCACAGCATACCCATCTTCATAAAATGGATACGGCCCGAAGAAGGTCTCAAAAACCATAAACATCTTTTCGGTAAACTCGAAGTGTTGTTTGGCTTTGTCTAAATTGTATCGAAGCACATAGAAGTCCATGTCCAGTGTTCGACTATTGTTGTTAGAAGATCCGGCCGCAGTTAACTGTGGGCGTGGATTATAGTATTCTTTGTAAGTCACATAATCGCCAACATACAAAGCGACGTTGTAGTTGTTAATTGGTGCTTTATTTCGCCAGATATATTTCGCCCTTCCGCCATCTAGTTCTTCCTTTCCAATTAATCGGCCGTTAGAAATGGCTTTCAGCGAATCTGGTACCGTAATGCTTACTTTCACCCCATTATCTGGTTCATCGCTTAAATGGTCTTTGTTGGGCCACCATAAACTAGCGCCTTCTCCTTCAGAGGTTACACTAATCCACGGGTTATTTAAAGAATCTTGCGCCCATACGAAACCTGATTCCCATGGCGGACGAATGGCTTCAATAGGTGTTCCGTCATACTCAATACGAATAGAATCGATAACACCGCGCTTAATGGTTTTATCTAAATTGATGAATACCGCATCATACTCTCTAGTAAACGGCAAAGTGGCATTTCCATGCGTAACCTTACTAATATTCATGTTCTCAAAGAGATCCACTTGCATTTTAGTAATGCTTTCCTCCGCTTTGAATACGATGGTATTGGCGCCTTTTAACGATTTGTTTGGAATATCTAATTCTACCTCTAAATCATAAAACTGGACATCATAATTGGAACGGAATTCACTTAACGTTCCTCGGAGACTGTCAGCCCTACCAAATTCCTGCATTGCTGCTTCCTGAGCATCAGTACTATAGGCAAAAGCTGATACTAATGTTGCGATCACAAATAATCTTTTCATAAACTTGTTTTATACCAAAAAATCAAAAAGTAAGCCAGTTGTAAAAGTATATACGATTTTGCACCCCAAAATGTTTTATACAACACTAAATTGAAAGACGCTAAAAACGGCTTAAACTATCATGATTGGAGGTGTTGATGCAAATATTTTTCGATGCTTGTAAATTCAAAATCGGGGTATTCTGAGGCGAATTTATCGTTTTTCAATCCGCCTAGCGGTGGCCGATTGGCTTCTTGTTTGAAGTCGGCTTTTGTAATTTTCCCAACATGAGCTTCTGCTTGCGGAAATGCACTTACTACTTTCATAACCAATTCATAGGCATTAAAATATTCACCATAACTTAAGTGGTAAACGCCTGTTTTTTGATCGGAAAGTAAGTGAAAAATAGCTCGGGCGATATCGTGTGCATTAATGGCTGTAGTGTATTGATCGGTGAAGCCATTCCATTTGAGGTAGCCTTCTTTGAGTTGCGCGGCAAGCCGCGCAACAAAGTTCTTCCCCCGCTCTTCATCCCCAAAAACCTTCGCAACCCGCACCACCAAGCTGTCTAACTTACTGTCTAGAATTAAATTCTCGGCCTCCAGCTTGTGCTTGCCATATACATTGATGGGATTCGGTTCTTCATCTTCTGCATAAGGTCCTTCTAGGCCATCGAAAACATAATCCGTAGAAATATACACCACTTTCGCATCCACTTCTTTGGCCAGTTTTATCACATTCATTGTGCTTTGAACTGTTTTCTGCCAACTCTCTGCCTGATTCAGCTCGCAATAATCCACATGTGTAAGTGCGCCACAATGAATAATAACATCGGGGTCGAAACCAATAACATCAAAATTGTTAGGATTGCTTGGATTTAACGTGTCGTAAAAACAGGTGTTTAAGGCTTGATATGAAAAATAGGTGCCGATGGTTTTCCATCCCCGATCGTTCATATAGTTCATGCAGTTACCTCCAACTAGACCGGAAGCACCAATAATAACTAGTTTCATCGTGTGAGTTGAGTGTAGGTTTTTTTTCCGAGTACAAAGTATTGAAAAACTATGGATTTTTTAAGTATTCCTCGGACTTGGCGCGGTGAAGTGGCATTGTTAGCTTTCTGTCGCCACTTGAAAATTCCAGCAAAAAAATGGAGGTGGGCTTTGGCCACCGCTAAAAACCCGGCTGGTTTGCCTGTGAGCAGGAATCGCCAAGCAGCAATAGCATCTAAGAACAAGCGAATAGGCAGTTTCCAGAGAATAGCCAGTATGCTCCACTGCTTAAAACACATGATGAGATTGTTCCGAAAGTTGAGGTAGGCTTTTCTGGGATGGGCATAATCCAATACGCCGCCACCAACGTGATAAACGATACTTTCTGGGAAGCACTTCACGGAATAGCCTGCTTTTTGAACGCGCCAACAAAAGTCAATTTCTTCCATATGTGCAAAGAAGCGTTCATCAAATCCACCCACTTCTTTGAATACGTTGGAGCGAACAAACAATGCTGCCCCACTGGCCCAGAAACAGTCGATGGCCTCGTCGTATTGGCCGGTATCTACTTCGAGGTGGTCAAATACGCGGCCACGGCAAAATGGGTAACCGAACTGGTCTATAAAGCCGCCGGCGGAGCCGGCGTGCTCGAAATACGCCTTGTTTGTTTGAGCTAAAATCTTCGGCTGGGCTGCGCCAATGCTCGAATCTGCCTCAAATGCCGAAATAACAGGCTCTAACCAGTTCTTAGTCACTTCCACATCGATATTCAGCAAAACATAATAGTCGGCATGTACTTCTTGAAGTCCGCGTTGATAGCCGCCCGCATAGCCGTAATTCTCATGAAACTGTACCCACCGAATCTGAGGATAGTGCTCAGCAACCCAAGCCCAAGCCTGCTGTGTACTGGCATTGTCGATAATTACCAACTCTACCCACTCAGGCGTATGCGCCACCAAGGCAGGTAAAAACTCCTTCAAATACTTTAAAGAATTGTAATTTAGTAAAACAACTGCGACCGATGGATGTGCCATAGACATTGACACGAAAATAGGCAATGATATTATATTTACTCCCTTTCAAAATAGATATCCAATTCAGGCATGTTTAATAAGAAGCAATTTGGCGCAAAGATGAATGAGGAGCTCGCAGCGAAGTATGCGCGATCGCCACAATGGAATGGAAAAAAGTTCGAAAACTTGGTGGAAACGAAAATGGGCTTGAATTGGCAGAACATTCCAGAACTGTTGTACAAACAATTCTTCGCCAAAAAAGGCAGAGAACCTAAAGCTCCATTACCGGTTGAGCCCTTCGACAAAGCCGCGTTTCTCAGCGAATCTACCGCTACGAAATTCATATGGTACGGTCATGCCGTTGTGCTTCTCCGCATGGCGAATAAAACCATCTTAATCGACCCGATGTTAGGGCCGAATGCTTCGCCGATCGCCCCATTTGAGACGAAGCGATTTTCTGAGAATACCTTGTCGCTCATCGACGCTTTCCCCGAAATAGATATCGTGCTTATGACCCACGATCATTACGATCACTTAGATCTTGTTTCTATTGAGGCCTTGCAGGGAAAAGTGCAACAATTTATTGTTGCACTCGGCGTAGGTCGCCACCTTGAAAAATGGGGAATTGCCCCGCAAAAAATCACTGAAATGGACTGGTGGGACACTGTGAACATCAATAATCTGGAGATTTCATTTACCCCAACACGGCATTTCTCGGGTCGGGGATTACGCGACAGAGAGCACTGTCTTTGGGGTGGTTGGGTATTAAAAACCGAAGATGAAAACATTTATTTCAGTGGAGATGGTGGTTATGGCCAACATTTTAAAGAAGTGGGTGAACGCTTGGGCCCCTTCGACTTTGGATTTATGGAATGCGGCCAATACAATAAAAATTGGCGGCCAATTCACCTCTTCCCAACCGAAAGTGTGCAAGCAGCAAGGGATGCTCAGGTCGCTCGGATTATGCCGTTTCACTGGGCGGGATTTGCATTGGCGCAACATACCTGGAAAGGCCCAGCTGAAGACTTTGTAAAGGCAGCAACTGCTGAACATATTCCGTACATCACGCCGAAAATCGGCCAACTTGTGGATCTAGGTCAGCTTCCCACCAATGAACATTGGTGGGAAAACATGGAGTAAAAACTAGACCTTAAATTTATACCATGAAAACAACTGCACTAGTCACTGGCGCATCCAGTGGTATTGGAAAAGAATTCGCCCATATCCACGCCGAGCGAGGAGGTGACCTCATAATCGTGGCACGTCGGGAAGAAAAGCTTCAAGCAATAAAATCGTCCTTAGAAGCGCAACATAAGATAGCTGTACATGTGATCGCGAAAGATCTGACACAGCCGAATGCCTGTAAAGGTATCTTTGATGAAGTGACTCAAAAAGGCCTTCAAGTTGATTACCTGATTAACAATGCTGGATTTGGAGGTCGTGGCAAATTCCACGAGCGTGATTGGGATAAAGACCATGCCATGATTCAACTCAACATCGTTGCCCTCACGGAATTAACCCGTTTGTTTCTTCCAAGTATGGTGACTCGGAATGCGGGGAAAATTTTGAATGTCTCCTCCACAGCCAGTCTTCTGCCTGGTCCACTGCAAGCTGTATACTTCGCTACCAAGGCCTATGTCACCTCGTTCAGTAATGCCATTAGTGAAGAATTGAGCGACACAAAAATCACAGTAACTGCCTTGTTGCCTGGTGCTACTGAAACTGAATTTGCCCAAACATCCGACATGGACAAGACGAATTTATTTAAAAAGGCAGTGACAGCAAGGTCGGTTGCTGAAGACGGTTACAACGCCATGTTGACTGGGAAACTCAATATTATTTCAGGCCTACAACCCATGCAACGCTTTATGATGGCTAGTATTCCGTTTACACCGAAGAAGCTATTGTTAAAGCAAATCCGTCAGATGCAAGAAGTGAGTTAGTGTCGTTCTAGCTGTAACAGCTTGATGAATAAGTTGTTAGTACAGGTATGAACTATTTACCACTCGTCCTACTTTTCTTATTTATTGGCTGCGTCCAAAACCCGGAAACAAGTCTGCCCCCGCCCATTGTGGATGGCTGGATGACCGAATATGCAGACTTAGGTATAGCGCCCATTGCTTTATCTGATGATGTTGACCTTTATATTTATCAGGATGCCCACTATGTATGGATAAGTTACACTGTTCCAGGGGATAGCTTTGGGGCGTTGGATCTAGTCGTAGATACCGATGACCTCTCTGAACCCGTGAACTTGCACGTATCTGCCCAATTGGGGGAATGGCCCGCGAATCAACCCGAATTAGCACCGAAAGTAGCTACTAGTCCAGACTGGTGGAACCATAAAGATTGGGTATCGAATGTGGTGTGGATGAATGGAATGTTGAGAGATACGGATCCTCCTGAAATTCAATTTAAAAATGGTACCGGGAGAGAACTCCAGTTGAGTAAATCTAGATTTGGCGCAGGGACTTGGAAGTTGGCTTTTGATATTCGAATGATAACCAATTCTGAAGGGGAAAGCTATAACATCACCTATCCTGAAGATGGCAGCCAATATGAAATTGAGGTCTATTAACCTGGAAAGCCAAGATGCACTAAAGCATCGCCGCGATTGACGATGGGTGTATTATTCAAGCCGAACACTACGCCTCCTTTTTTTGCGTGAATGGGTTCTCTAAAATCGCCGTATGGGCTGGCGATGTAGCCTAATTTTTGGCCATCAATAACAGCATCGCCGCTGTTAATTTTTGGGATCCATAAACCGGAGGCCGAGGCTCTCAGCCACTTTGAAGACTGAATAATGGTTGTGGGTTGTACAGGTGCTGGTGCATCATCCCGCATACCAAGTGCTTTCATTAACCTGAGTAAACCGTTAATGCCTTCTTGAATGGCGAATTCGTCGAAGCGAAGACTTTCCCCACCTTCATAGACTAACATTTTAGCCCCTTTTGCACTGGCTGCCCAACGAAAGCTTTTCTCAATCAGCTTAGAATTGATGGTTACTGGGGCGTGAAAATGCTCAGCAAGCTGAGCATTTTCCGAATCATCTAATACAGTCCGGATTTGTGGATAGTTCGTGCGTTGATCTCCACCAGTGTGAAAGTCCACGCAATAATCAATGTGCGGCACAATCTCTTTCATCAGCGTGTAGGCGACCTTGCTTGCAAGGGAGCCATTCTTTGCTCCTGGAAATGATCGGTTTACATCTTTACCATCAGGCACTTCCCGCGAAAAATGAATAAAGCCAAAAATATTAATGATAGGAATTGCTATCACCGTCCCTTGCTTCGGGATATGCAAGTCGTTGTCTAATACCCGACGAATAATCTCAATGCCATTAATCTCATCGCCATGCAATCCACCCATAACCAGCAAAGTAGGCCCAGGCGTTTCCGAACGAGCCACAGTAACCGGAATATCAATAGCTGTTCGCGTAGGTAGCTTCGCCACTTCTAAGTGAATCGTTTTCTCTTCGCCCGGCGCGATGTTTTCTTTATTGATCTTCATTCTAGCCTTTTGATCGCTTTTTACGTTTTGGTTTAGACGCTGCATTCTTCTCGACAAACTTAATAATAGCCCCAGCTATGTCTTCTTGGGTAGCGGTTTCAATGCCTTCCAAACCCGGTGAAGAGTTGACTTCCAATACTAACGGACCTCGCTTCGATTGAAGTAAGTCTACGCCACAAACATCTAACCCCATGGTTTTGGCGGCTTTCAATGCCGAACTCGATTCGCGTCGGTTCAACTTAATTAGCTCTGCGGTGCCGCCACGGTGTAAATTACTTCGGAAATCACCTGGCAAGCCTTGACGTTTCATTGCGCCAACAATTTTCCCATCGACAATAAAGGCTCGAATATCCGCGCCCTTGGCTTCCTTGATAAATTCCTGAACCATTGTTCTGGCCTTAATGCTATTAAACGCCTGAATCACTGATACAGCTGCCTTTTTCGACTCTAACAACATGACTCCCAGCCCCTGCGTGCCTTCCAACGACTTGATAATTAAAGGCGTCCCGCCTACTCCTTCAATAATATCATCGATACGTTGGGAGTAGTTCGTGAATACGGTTTTTGGAAAACCAATGCCTTCTCGAGACAAAAGTTGGATAGATCTCAGCTTGTCTCTCGAACGCAGTAATGCGTTCGAGTCTACCGTACTAAACACATTCATCATTTCGAACTGACGAATTACCGCTGATCCATAAAAGGTAATAGAAGTCCCGATTCGCGGGATAATGGCATCGATATTATCTAACCGATGATCGCCATAATACACTTGCGGATGGTTTTTCTCCATCACCAGATTACATTTCAACGGATCAATAACCAAAACCTGATGTCCGCGCTTTATCGCGCTTTGTACAATACGTCGAGTACTGTATAAGGTCTTATTTCTAGAAAGTACAGCTATTCTCATGCTTCTAAACGGATCAATTGGTGCTCAAATGAAAGGTTGATTTTAGAGACGTCTACTACAAAGCCTTTTTCCAACAGCTTTCGGCCTAAAAGTACCGGAAATCTCATATTTTCTCGGTTGCTCAATGATAATTCTATCTTATATTTTTGATCGAACAACACAATGTCGGTTTCTATCACAAATCGCTCTTCAGACTCCCCAAAAGAATTCTTTACCACTTTCTTAGTAAACTCCGTGAAACGGAATTCTTTTTCATGATACGAATGGTGTTCCGGGTCTAATAGGTTAAACCTTAAATATTCCTTTCCCCATCGTTTATACGTGCGTATGTTGTGACAATGGATGGATGAGGTATACGCCCCAGTATCAATCTTCACAGCTATTCCATACAGCTCTAAACTTGGAAAGTCGACCACATCGGTTCGCCCCAGTGTTTTTGATTTCTTTCTTTTCGCCATAAATACGTCGCCGCAAAATAAGGATGTTTCTATTTTTGTAGGAATATTTTTTATGTCTTCTATTATTCTTGAAAGTCAGTATTTCCCACCCATCGCCACTATGGCTGTTTTAGAACAGTCCACAACTGTCGTATTTGATGTGCACGAGCACTTCGTAAAAGGCAGTTATCGAAATCGGTGCCACATTTGCGGAGCCAATGGTTTATTACGGTTATCGGTTCCATTACTCAAGGGCAAACACCAGCGTAGGGCTGTAAAAGACGTGCAAATCTCCTACGATCACGACTGGCAGAAACTACACTGGCAATCGATTGAAACAGCATACCGTCGATCGCCTTACTTTGAATACTATGAAGATGATTTTAAGGAATTGTTTTCGAAACGGTATGCTTATTTGGTTGGACTGAACCAAGCCACACTGAAGTGGTTTAAAGATCACGTGGGTTTACGCGTCGAATTCAACAATAGCCAAAGTTATGTGGCTGAGTTGGTTAAAGGAACTGTGGATTTGCGTTCGCAAATCCACCCCAATGCCGCCAAAAACACCTTCCAAGTAAAACCACCTGCCTACCAACAAGTCTATTCGAATAAATTGGACTTTATTCCCAACTTAAGCATACTTGATCTGGTGTTTAACCTCGGGCCGAGGAGCAAAAACTACCTCCAGGAACTTACTTTAAATACTGATGTAGCCGGTTCAGTTTAAATAACTGTAGCTTCTGAACTGGAAAGAGCTGAAAGGGCAATACCTTCTCTAGGGCACGGCTTAACCAAAACCGATTCGCCGCTTTGAAGTTTTCATACACTTCCAAAATCCGAATTCCATCTGATGCCATTAAATGCTTGGATTGATACAACTTGGCTAAATTCTGCATAGCTAAGTCCGATTTCTTAAAAAAGGTGGCATCATCATCCAATTCACTACAAAATACTGGATTCGGGATATGGGTCAACGTATGCCCGGCTTTAAATACTTGCTTCAACCACAATGTATCTTCAAAGCCATACTGTTCCAAACTTTCGTCAAATGGAATGGCCGTCATAATAGATCGTTTTACCATGAAGTTGCAGGCTCCAAAAGAGCGAATTGGGTGTTGGCCTTTCTTTTTTCTTCGTTCATACTTCCAACGTAGAAATTGATCAGCAGCAGGCAAATAATCGGGATAGGTAATTCCACCATAAATGACCGCTTTTCTCTGTTGAATTTGATCGAGGTACAACGAAAAGAAATCTTCACCAAGCACTTCTACATCGTTGTCTAGGAAAAGAATGTAATCATATTTCGCTTGTTCCGCTAGTCTATTCCGGGCAGCAGAACGCCCTTTATTCAAAGTAAATTCAAAGTAGTGCACCTTATCTAATTCACGTGCTAATGCCGCATTCAACGTCTTAAAACCTTGATCCGAACCATCATCCCAAAGTAATAGCTCGAAATCAATATCAACGAAATTCAGCCGAGCTAAAAGCTGTTGAACCAATTGGTCTACATTTCGATTAAATATGGGAATAGCAACGGAAATCATAGGATACGCTTATAAAATTCCAGTAATTTCTGTTTCTCTTTATTCCAATTATGCACTTCACGTAAGCGCATACAACTTGCTTTACAATTCAAGTAAAAGGCTTCATCTTCGATCAACTTTCTGATTGCTGCTCCTATGGCTGCTGGCGTCATTTCATCAATCAGCACACCGATTTCTTCTTCTTTCAAAATACTTCGATAGCTTTCGAAATTCATGCTAATCTGGGGCAATCCGCCCATGATGTAATCGAAAAGTTTATTGGGAAACGACAACTGATAATGGCGATTGCTGGGTTCCAACAAATTCAAGCCAATAAAGGCATTGGCTGTAATTCCCCGGAGTTCCTCCGGGGTCACCATGCCTAAGAAACGTACTTTATGCTCAATATTCAGTGACTTAGCAAGTGCGCGTAATTCTTGAGACAACTCCCCTTCCCCACATAACCACAACGGCATCTCAACCTGCTGCATGGCCGCTAGTAATTGTTCTAAGCCCCGCCCAACATTCAACGCCCCTTGATATAGCAAATACCGTGAAGACGAAGGTTTTTCATAATCTTCCAACTTCCAATAAAACGGCACATTCCGAATCACTTCAAAAGGTGTAGGGTAATTCGATTCATAAACGGCCTTATAGCCATCACTCTCAGTGTACGCATATTTCGTTCGTGGAAATATAAAACCTTCTAAACCCGACCATACTTTCTTAGCCATAGGGTTTTTCAATTCGGGCATCTCGGTGAACAATTCATGCGCATCGTGCACAAAGGTTTTACCGCGCAGTTTACTCACCAAAAATCCGGGCAAAATAGAATCCAAATCGATGGAACAAATCAGATCTACTTTCGAAAAGAGCAAGAAGAAAAACAACCGAATATTGTATTCGGCATAGAATAAAAACTCCTTGTTAAACCACAACTTAAACCGTTTTTGCTGATACGGTCGCTCCTTTAATGGAATGGAATAATTGAGTCGTCGCCCGACCAAAAGCACCTCATAGCCGTCCTCTGCCAGCGCAGTACAGATTCGCTGCATACGCTGATCGTAATTTAAATCCGTGATCACGGTACAGATGATTCGCTTTTTGGCCATTTGATGGGTGAAGATAGGAAAGCTTACCGAAGCCGCCATGTTAATCCATCGAGTCGAATTTTTTCTTCTTGGATTAAATACCGCATCATTTCTTCAATGAATTCGGCGGGATACTTTTGGAGGTGTTTTCGTAATGCTTGATCGGCCAAGGACTCTACTTTCAAGGCGGAAAGAATATCTTGTTGGATGCGCAACAACGTAGCTTCCTTATCGGAATTGAAGGCATTGCGTTTACAGGAATCACAAACACCACAATCTTGTGCAGGGACTTCGCCAAAGTAATTCATAATCGTTGAGAACCTACAATCTACTCGTTGACCCTCGATGTATTGAAGGACTTCATCAATTCGAAGTTGATGTCGGTCTCTCAAGAAATTTAGGCTTTCCTCATCAAACACGATACGATCACCAAGTGGACGCTCCCGAAGGAAGGAAATCGTTGGCAATTCATTTTGCCCATAGTAGGCCGCCATTTGAAGGCGGTGGAGTTCTTCCAACTGAGTCACGACTTTCTCTGGAGGAAAATTTAACCGTCGAGCAATTTGAGCTTCATCAATCGTGACATATTGCTCAAACAATCCGCCGTAATTCCGTAGGATATACTTGGTCAACTCCTCATACTGAGGTTGCTTCACTAAAAACTTGTACAAGTCCTTATTCTTGACTTTAAACAACAATTTAGATGGTGAATAGAAGGCATCAGAGAGTTCTAACCACCCATCGCGTTTCAAACTCCCAATAGCGTTGTGGGCAAGAATAGGCTCTAAATCATAGAACTTTGAAAATGCCCGCAGGTTAAATCGATACGGCCTTGATGTTCCTTCCCCAAAGGCCACTTGAAGGTGGTTAAATAAACCAATCAGTACAGCACGTAAGACTTGCTTATCTGGAAAGCTGATTTCGGCGGAATTCTGAAGGCGTTCCTCATCTTTTTGGTTGGAGAGAAGGATGGCAAAGGCATTTTGTCCATCTCTACCTGCCCGACCTGCTTCTTGGTAGTAGGCTTCGAGGCTTTCTGGCACATCAAAGTGCACTACGAAACGTACATCAGACTTATCAATACCCATCCCAAAAGCGTTGGTAGCTACGATAATGCGTTTTTGCCCAGAAGTCCATTGGTTTTGGCGAAGTTGACGTTCTTTATGGCCGAGACCAGCGTGGTAGTAAGTGGCGTTATGGCCTTGGCTTATAAGGGCTTCGGCAACTGCTTTTGTTTTACGACGGCTCATGGTGTAGACAATGCCTGAACCGTTGATATTATCGGCAATTTCGATGAGCTTTGGAATTTTATCTGCTTCCCGACGTAGGCTAAGGGAAAGGTTTTCGCGTAGGAGACTGGCTTTGAAGGATGCCGGCGCTTTCAGCGCCAGCTTATCTACAATATCATGCGCCACCTGCGGTGTAGCCGTTGCCGTTAACGCCAACACAGGTACGTTGGGATGGAACTCCCGAAGTTCAGGAATCTGCAAATACGACGGACGGAAGTCATAGCCCCACTGCGAAACGCAGTGGGCCTCATCAACCGCAATGCAATTCACAGGCATGTCTTTAAACCGCGTGAGAAACATATCGTTCTGCAAGCGCTCCGGGCTGACATATAAAAACTTATAATCGCCGAAAATGCAGTTGTTCAGCGTATGGTCGATTTCCCGAGGGAGCATGCCGCTTACGATGTAAGCGGCACGGATGTTCTTCTCTCGAAGTCGGCCTACTTGGTCTTTCATCAACGCGACCAAGGGCGATACCACCAAGCAAATGCCTTCTCGAGCCATGGATGGTACTTGAAAGCACAAAGACTTCCCACCTCCGGTGGGAAGGATAGCCAGCGTATCCCGACCATCCAATACCGAAGTAATGATGTCTTCCTGTAAAGGCCGGAAACTCGAATACCCCAAATAGCGGTGCAATACGTCTTGAATCTAATCAGACATAGGCTAAAATTAGGAAGGATCAATGAATCTGTGAAATTGTGTATCTGTGTATCTGTGTATCTGTGTATCTGTG
>JAHQVX010000105.1 GCA_019634125.1 Saprospiraceae bacterium | reverse complement strand
GAAATCGAAATCTCCTGCTTTAAGGCTTAGACGTTGGAATAAATAAAACCATGCAGTTCCTCCATTTTTCCTTTAGTAATTTTTTTACGCCAACAACGAGGGGAAATAAATTTCTTGTCGTCTATAAAAGGGTAAGGGGGAACGAATAAGTTCAGTAGTTTCAAGCCCTCCTCAGCTTTGCTGAGGAGGGCTTGATCATTAAATTACAACTGCTCTAAGTTGTACAGCGTTTTGTAATCTTCTACGGCCTGCTTTACAATTTCGCGCGCTGTTGCCGCATCTTGGAAATTCTCGACCTCCACTTTCTTATGTTCCAACTTCTTATAGTCTTCAAAAAAGCTGCGTAATTCCCGAAAAAAGTGTTTTGGTAGTTCCGTAATATCATTGAAGTGATTTACACTCATATCGTTTTCAGCTACTGCGATGATTTTATCATCCATTTCACCGCCATCGATCATGCGCATGGCTCCAATGACTTTTGCTGAAACAATACACATGGGAACAACGGTTACTTGAGAAAGCACTAAAATATCGAGGGGATCTTTATCATCGCAATAGGTTTGCGGAATGAAACCATAGTTTGCAGGATAGTAAACGGATGAAAACAAAACTCGATCCATCATTAACAGCCCCGAATCTTTATCCAGTTCATATTTGGCTCGAGAAGCCTTCGGGATTTCTACAATACCATTTACTACATTGGGGGCTCTGTCTCCAATAGAGACTTTATGCCACGGGTTGCTGAGATCGCGCTCCATGTTTTTGCACAAAAATAGGCCAATTACGGGAGTTCGCGCAGGTTAATTTTTCCGCGGAGGCTTGGGACCTTCTGGGGGTGGTGGGCCGCCAGGAGGTGGCCTGTTGCCTTTCGGCGGAGGACCAGAACGTTGCATTGGCCGGAATTGTCCAGAAAGTTGATCGATTAAGCCGTTAAATTGGTCTAATTGTTCATCCGTGCAAAGGGCTTTTAGGTCTTGAAAGTGTTGGAAATTTGAAGCCGCTAATTGCTGGTGCAAGTCACTAACCTCTGAGAGAATACGATCGGCTACCGCTTGGTCTACTGTTTCCGTTTTCAATAAACCATAATACGTTTGGTACTTCGTTCGGATTTGATCATTAATGGACTTGTTTTGCAACTGGTGGGCTGCTTTCAAGCCAGAGAATTCTTCCATTTGTTCTGGGGAGAAATCCATTTGTTCCACTAATGCATCTCTATGCCGAGGTGGACGTTCTCCTCTTTCTACTTTGGCAGGCGGGGGCGGAGTTTTTTTGTTGGTTGTGATTAAATAACCCAAGACTGCTAAATTGAGCAGGAACAAAGCGACTACCGCCGCAGCTAATAGTTTCGTTTTACTCATAATAAGCCGTTTGAAGATCTACGGGAATGAGGTTATAGTCTTGCGAAAGGCTGGACTCGGTAACAGATGAGGTTACTGTGGGAGTTGGGCTTCCAGATAGCAAGATGGCGTTGGCCGTGACTAATAGCAGCAGCGAAGCTGCTGCTGTCCAAATCACGTGCTTAGGAACCCAGCCTTGCTTTCTTCTGTGCAGCAACTCCGTTTCTAACGCCCCAATAAAAGGCGCGTTCGGACGCACTTCTTCCCAACTGTCTAACCCAGTTAGTACTTCGTCTACCCACGCTTCTTTTCCTTCGTTCATTACAGTTAAATTGTAAAGTTTATACCATTCAATTCATTAGACGATGGTTGATCGATTATCCTTCGTCGCTTATTTAAGTTCTTCATAAATATCTGATAAAATTGTTTTTAAATTCTTCTTCGCCCGCTGTAAAAGAGATTCCACGGATTTTACCGTCGTTTGCATAGCCTCGGCAGCTTCTTTTTGACTCAATCCCTCAATTCGCACCAAGATAGTTGCTGTTTTTTGATTCTCAGGCAACCGGTCTATAGCTGCCAAAATAAGTTTTTGTTTATCGGCTTGAAGCATTTCTTGCTCTGGATTACTCCCACTAGGCATGTCTATTCGAACTTCCCCGGTTTCCGGACTATAGATGCTGACTACATTCCCTTTGCGCTTCTTACGGTCTCTATATTTCAAAAAGTCAAGCGACTTATTAATGGTTACCCGATACACCCATGTACTAATTGAAGATTGGTGTCTAAAACTACTTGCTCCTTTCAGGACCGCAATAAATACATCTTGGGTCACCTCTTCCGCATCTTCATGATTCTTCACATAACTATAGGCCGTATTGTAGACCTTGGTGCTGTGGGTGTCCATCAATTTCTTGATGGCAGCAGGGTTCCCTTTCAATAATTGCTGTAGGAATAAACGCTCAGTAGATGTCATTGTCGAGTATGAGTATACAAATTAATCGGCAACTTTCCGAGAGGCCGCTTGTTCAAAAGCGTTCTGAATATTCTTAGCCAACCGAAGATAGCCAGATGCACTAAATGTGGAATAAGGGCTTCCTTTAATCGTCCAGTCTCGATTATCGGAGATGGCGATGACCGCTGCGATCACAGATTGATCATTATCGCGACCTACTTCTTCTAACTCCATTACAAAACGAAGCGAATTTGTATTAGGTAATTCGTTCTCGGAAATAAAAACGACTTCGGAAAAAGAATAGCCCTTCTCAAAAGCAATGCGTCGATGGCTGTTCTCCACACTATCTTGACGTGCCCAACGGGCAGCTTTCTTGTCTTCTCCATATTTAACCAGCAACTCAATATCTGCAGACCGATCCACCAAAGGGATATAAAGGGTTTCCCCTTCCAATTGGTGCACAAAATCACTTTGGTGCAATTGATAAATACTTGGTGAACAACTACTGAATAGAAGGGCTAGAAAGCCCGAATAAAATAAAAAGCGAAATAGAGGCATCATCGCTATAAAAATAGCGGCTTTCCTCAAAAATTGTTTTTATGAGTTTTTTTGATTTTTCTTGTGAGATTGTAAAAGAAAAAATTATTTTTGCGTCCCGCTTTTGCGGAACATTCCTCCATAGCTCAGTTGGTTAGAGCGGTTGACTGTTAATCAATAGGTCCCTGGTTCGAGTCCAGGTGGGGGAGCAGAAAAAGACAACTCACTTATCACATTGTTGGTAGGTGAGTTTTTTTTTGCCTTATATCAGGACGAGAAGTTTATACAGAGTGTAGCCGAAGGAAGTCCAGGTGGGGGAGCAAACAGATAAAGCACTCACAGCTAGCTGTGAGTGCTTTTTTATTTGGATATGTCTAGCTATTAATAGAAAGACTACCTTTGATTATGCCCCGAACTATTGCTATTGGAGATATTCATGGCGGACTACGAGCCCTCCAACAATTGCTTGATCGCATCGGCATAACGCCTAAGGATCACCTGATTTTTCTCGGGGATTACGTGGATGGCTGGAGTGAGTCGAAAGATGTCGTAGATTACCTATTTCAGTTGCGCGAATATTGCACTTGCACCTTTATTAAAGGCAACCACGATGCATGGGCACAAGAATGGCTGAATACGGGCTATATAGAACCGTTTTGGAAAGAATGCGGAGGTTGGTCTACTTTGGAGAGCTACCGTGGGGTTTCCAAGGAGGCAAAACAACAGCACCAAGCCTTCTTTAATGCATTAAAGCCCTATTACATCGATGCGCAGAATCGCTTGTTTATCCATGCTGGTTATTCCTCAGATGCTGGGCCATCTGCAGAAACCTTTACGAGTCATTCTTTTTGGGATCGGAGTCTGTGGCGGATGTCGTTTACAGCGCATTATACGCGTTTGGTTTATCCAGATCGATTGCCCAAACGCCTTGCGTTATTTTCGGAAATCTATATTGGGCACACACCCACTACTCATTGGGGCTACTACGAACCCATGCATCGAGCGAATGTATGGAACATAGATACCGGGGCGGCCTATACTGGCGCACTCTCCGCTATTGATGTTGACAGTCACAAGATTTGGCAAAGCGATCCAGTACAGCAGCTTTACCCAGATGAATTTGGGCGGAACTAAAACCCCCTGAGCTTTGCTCAGGGGGCTACCAACTACAACAATGGGAACCAAAACCACTATTGCTGCACAAAACTGTCTTTATGGTACTAAGGACTGACTTAGCAGGCGGCTAGTTGCTCTTTCATTAAATTTCTAGCTCGGTGAAAACAAGACTTGGAGGTGCCGAGTTTGATATTTAACTGCTCAGCAATTTCTTTATGGGAGAAGCCTTCAATGGCAAACATTCTAAATACTTGCGCGTATTTCTTCGGCAAGTTTGCTAATAAGGCCAGTATTTCATCGTAGTACACGCTAGTTTCGCCAACATTAGTAGTAGAGGAGTCGTGGTAGGGTTGAAGCTCAACGGAATGCCCCCTGCTTTGTTTACTCCGACAAACATTCAACGCAGTATTAATGGTTATTCGGCGCAACCACGGCTTAAATGCCTTGTTTATATCATACCTGTCAATATTTTTGAAGACTTTGAAGAAGACTTCGTTGAGTATTTCAGAGGCATCCTCTTCATTGGAAACATATAAATACGCCACGTATTTTACATAGCCATAATAGCGCTCGTATATTGCTCGTTGGCTGCGACGATCTTGCGCTTTACAGCCTAAGAAGAGTTGAGTTTCTTTTTCTTTTGGTTCGGTTGTAGCTGTTGGATTTTGCATATTCCAAAGCTAGAACGACACCAAGATGAAGACTTTTACGAATACGCCAATTTCTTTAACTATTACGACATACTAGCATAAAATAATCCGACGACTATTAAAAATCCGACATTTTTTGCCCGGCTATTGAATAAACATGGAAGGACTTCGCCCAAATTCCTTTTTGAACGACTGTGAAAAATAGGATGGATTGGTGAAGCCCGTAAGGTAAGCTACTTCCGAAATATTATAGGTGTTTTCAATGAGCAACTCTTTGGCTCGATGGAGGCGCACTGAAGATATCAATTGATTCGGCGACTTATTGGTGATGGCTTTTAGTTTTCGTTGTAATTGCCGTTCACTAAGCCCTATGGCCCGACTAAGCATTTCAATATTAAACGACTCATTACTCAGGTTATCACGAATAATTTGGAGGACTTTCTCCAAAAAAGAGTCGCCTTTCTGCAACTGTTTGATCTGATCTAAATTCGAAACTTCAGTTTCTTCAGTGGCTTCTAATTCGTTGGACACTAGAAACAATTTTCGAGGTTCCCCTGAGTTGTTCTCTAAAACCCACTTGTACTTTGAAAACTCCAAACCTGCACCAGATAATAAAAACTTAACCGTTTGTGTCACCACAATTTGACCTGGTTGGGCATGATCAAGAATATTGATTATTGGGCTAGAATCTAAAGACAGCAACTCCGTACCTTGTGTATTCACTTCCTCGATATTGATGCCAAAATACATTTGTAAAGGAGCTAACTCTGCAATTTTTTGAAGATCTAAGCAGCAATGTACGGCCCGACTTGGCCCTTCGAAACTGGCTATAAAACCAAAATCAGAACGATGAATCAATTGACCACGATATTGGCTAATCAAATCTTGGAACACAGATGTAAACTGTTCAACGAGGTGGTTGTTTTGAAACCTTGCACCGACAATTGAGAATAAGCGCTTCTCATTTTCGACAGGCTTAGCATCCATAATAAAAGCCTTCATCTCTCGGAGAACTTCGTTGGTATTTCCTGCCCAAAACAAATGGTCTTCACCAGGGAACTCAACAAATTTTGCTCCTGGGATTTTATCAGCAATAAATCTACCCTCTTCAATTTTTACGTCGATATCGTTGGTACGTTGAAGGATTAGGGTGGGCACGGTAATAGATCCGAGTATATCAACAATGTCCACTTCGGTATTCATTTGGGTAAGCACGAGTGCCGCACTGGGGCTAGCCCCAGAGCGGAAATAGTTCGCCAGCCAATCCATAAAACGTTTATCGTTGGCCTTAGAAGGCGCCAACGATTCTAGGTTCATAGCACCGCCTCCCCAACTTTCCTCGATCATATCGTAGAGTTGTTGGCGTTCTTCAACGGTTGGCGCCCAGGGGTAGTCGGGGGAATATCGGCGTTTGGCAAATATGCCAAACGCAATCAACGCCAATACCCGATCTGGATACGTAGCTGCAAACATCGCAGATGCAGATCCCCCTTCAGAATGCCCAAACAACACCGCCTGCATAGAACCAACAGCATCCATGACTGCTCGGATATCATCCATTCGCTCCTCTATCGTAGATAATTCCATCACTCGATCAGAAAGGCCAGTGCCCCGCTTATCAAACAAAATCACACGAGCTATCTTAGACAACTGGAGTAAGAAATCTACCAGCTCCTCACACTCCCACATTAAATCAATATTCGACACCCAGCCGGGGATATAAACGATATCGATAGGCCCATCACCAAATACTTGATATGCAATATTGACACTGCCACTCTTCGTATATTTTGTATTTGGCTTCAAAGTGTATTATTTACATTCTAAAATAATGCAAAATCATCCAGCAAAACAGAAAAACTGAAAATTAAAAGGGAGATCCACCTATACCCCTTCGATAGATTGGAACTCCCTTTTTCTTGTTTTGGGTAGTAATATCGATCTCAAATTTACCCACCTACACATTTAGAGACTTGTAATAATCCGCCAATCTTTTTTTCGGCCCTAACTTTTCTCTATTAAAAAAACGACATGAAAACACCGCTTAGAAGGAGAATATAAGCTAAGCGCTTATTAGTATCATTTTTTCTAGCATCTTTGCGCAAAATTGATCATCCATGAGTTTAGTTGCTGTAGGCACCGTTGCCATTGACGCCATTGAAACACCATTTGGAAAAGTAGATAAAATCTCCGGAGGTTCTGGACATTACATCGCTTGGACGGCTTCCAATTTCACGAAAGAAGTAAAGGTGGTAGCTGTTGTAGGTGGAGATTTTCCTATGGAAGAAATCGCCCAATTAAAAGAACGCGGCGTTGACTTTGAAGGCTTACAAATCAAAGAAAACGAAAAGAGCTTCTTTTGGGCCGGCAAATACCACATGGATATGAATAGCCGAGACACCTTAGTCACCGACTTAAATGTGTTAGCAGAATTTGACCCGATTCTCCCTCAAAGCTACAAGTCGCCAGACTTTGTACTACTCGGAAACCTTACTCCTGCCGTTCAACAACGCCTTCTAGATCAATTAGAGAATAAGCCTAAACTCATTGCATTAGATACGATGAACTACTGGATTCAAGATCCACAATTCCGCCCAGCATTAGACAAAGTGCTCACTCAAATCGATGTTTTAATCATCAACGATGAAGAAGCTCGAATGCTCGGCAATCATCATAGTGTGGTGAAATGTGCTCGGAAAATTTTAGCTGAAATGGGGCCGAAATTTGTTATCGTAAAGAAAGGCGAACATGGTGCTTTATTATTCCACAAAGACCATATTTTCTTCGCGCCAGCATTGCCCTTAGAAGAAGTGTTTGACCCAACTGGAGCCGGCGACACCTTTGCAGGAGGCTTTATGGGTTACCTAGACATGACCCAAGATGTGTCGTTCGAGAATATGAAACGAGCCATAATTTATGGCTCGGCCATGGCTTCGTTTTGTGTCGAAAAGTTCGGGCCAAAACGATTAATGGAATTGTCTATTCCTGAGATTAAACAACGGGTTCAAGATTTTATCGACTTAGTACAATTCGATATCGAGGTCAAGAACTAATCGTTCTTCACTAAGACCCTTCTGAGCCATCTTGGAAAAACGATAAAGCCCAAGATGAGGTAAAAATAGTAACTCAGCAATCGCCATAAGACGAGTACAATAGGTTCTGAACCTGGCGTAAGAAATTCACAGAAAATACCTGAAAACGAAAGCTCTGCCACACCACTAGCTCCTGGCGTACTTGGAATAACAAGCACTATCCAAAGCAGAAAATACCTCGACAATAAGACAAGTTGGGAGAACGCCCCCATGGAGAAGGCACTGATTAAACAATTGATCAAGAAAAAGCGTCCGGTCCAGCTTAATGCTGTACCGGCAAATGCTTGGCCCCAAAAGGAGAATGATTTTTGGCTGAGTTCTTTCGAGGCCACTACTACTTCGTCGCCGAGTTTAAATGCTTTGGCGCGGAGTTTCCGGAAAAAAGGGATATACGTACATCGTACGAGTAGTTGTCGGAAGCGCTTAGGGTCGCGGAACAGCCCATATGCCAATAAACAACAAATGAGTAACATGAGGGAGTAGCCGATGAGAAAAGGCTTTTGGAGACTTCCAAAAGCCCGCATCACAGCCACGTCACTATTTTCAATGCAATCAACAGACTTCCCAAAAAATCGCCCCTGCCCCACCAAATACAACAACAGCGGTACTGAAATTAAAAAATACAATAAATCCAGTAACAAGGTGCTCAAGGCGATCGTAGTCGCTTTGCCTGCATTCACTTTCTCTTTGGCCAAAATAAACAAGGCCACAGCCGTTCCACCCACTGCAGATGGAGACACCGCGCTAGCGAATTCCCATAAACTCACCACTGTAAAAGAGCGACTCCAACTAATGACTTTATCCGACAATACACGTATGCGCCACATGTAACCGAAATGCCGTATCACCACCACACTTAATCCCAAAAATAACCAGCCCCACTTTACTTCTGACCAATTATAACTACTCAGGTCTGCGAGATCATACTTCTTTAGGAATAAATACAGAATAACCCCAAGGCCTAAAAGAATAGGCAAGATTAACCGTTTAGGAGAAAGGAGTTTTTCGAGTTGGGCTGCATTCATGAATTGCACGCGAAATTAATGGATTAAATAAAAACGCCCCCCAGCGAAAGCTGGGGGACTTAACCCAAAACAATAAAATCCATAAAGGATCTTATTTAACAGTCAACGCATGAACTGTTACTATAATGACACACTTTTCATAAATGGTCACAGTTTTTTTTAGTCGTTTCCAATACGGGTTCGTGGAACAGATAAGATCTTGACGCGTTTCTTAACGATTTCGCTATTCGGAATAACCACGCTTTCCCCTTTTATATCGAGTACAATACCAATGTTATTATTGTCGATAATCGTACCACGGATATCATCAATTTCAATTTCACTACCAATCGGATATATTTTCTTAGTGAAAAACCCACCAAGCACATTCGACAATACATCTTTAGAAGAAATACTGTAAGAGAATACTGCTGCTAACAATAAGGCTGCAAAAAACAACACAACATTCGATTTAATCAATGAGGTATCAAAACCTGGAATGATATCCAAAGAAGTGATGGTTACGATAATCATCAAGAACACGTAAACGAACATGGCGGCCATCTTACCAATAACTAGATTCATCGATTGAGTAGCACCTATAATTAAGTCGCGCACAAACTGCGCTACAAACATTCCCACTACAAGGAAAACAATAGCCACTAATATCAAAGGCAAAATATCGATGAGTTGAGAGATTTTCTCAGAAATAATGCTTAGCCCAGCCACATCACTAGCTGCCATAATAAAAATGAGCATGATGAACCAAAAAACGAACTTCCCGAATATAGAAGCTACGGTTTGAGACATATTTGCTTTTTCTAAGAATTGTTTAACATTCAGCTTTTCCAAAAGGTTATCGATCTTAAGCGCTTCCAGCAGCTTGGTCACTATTTTTCCGGCAATTCGGGCAACAATCCAGCCCACTAAAATCATCAATAAGCCTACTCCTACTTTGCTTATTCCTGTTAAAAATTGATCAAAATAGCCTTGTAAGCCTTCGGCTAGGTTTACTTGTAATAGTATCATGCGTTATCTTTTTTCTTTGAGTTGAGTGTTTCTAGCATACGTATTTGTGAATCGCCAAACGAACTAGAGTATACGTTAGTGAGGTCCCCGAAAAATTTAATCACATCTATGGCATCAAATACCTGCTTTTTCATGGAAGAATCTACTTCAGTTCCATCCATGGCTGTTTGGAAGAGTTCCTTCAGGTTTTTATCTAAATTATCTTGTTTGTCCATTACAATTAGCTTAGATGTGGTTTTAAAATCGTTGACAATCTTTCTCTGAGCCGTTTTAATCGCATTTTAACGGCACTTTCTTTTATCTCGAGCACTTTTGCAATTTCATGCACCTTCATCCCTTCAGCGTATTTAAGGTTGAGCAAATACACTTCTTGGGGGTCAAGTTCCTTTAACGCTTCCTTCAAGAGTTCGACTGAATATTCAGTGCTTTCTTCTGGGTCTTCGGCATAAGCATCTTCACTTTCTTCCTCAATATTTTCAAACAGTATTGCCGTTTTCTTCTTTCTTAAGAAGTTTAAGCAACTATTGTGGG
The DNA here is from genome assembly GCA_019634125.1 of Saprospiraceae bacterium. Taxonomy (GTDB): domain Bacteria; phylum Bacteroidota; class Bacteroidia; order Chitinophagales; family JAHQVX01; genus JAHQVX01. The sequence goes on along the minus strand of JAHQVX010000105.1, from coordinate 4,784 downwards.
TTACACGTAAAATCCAGTATTTAAACTTTGAATCCCCTCTATAGGTATTCAGCTTTGTAAATACTTTAATAAATACTTCTTGAGTGAGGTCTTTTGCGAAGACTTTATCCCCACTAAGGAGCATACATTTATAATACACCTGTTTTTCATACCGATTATAGAGCTCTTCCATGAAGGGCTTATTATCGGTAACAGTAAGAATACTAGAGACGAGTTCTTCGTCTGTCAAGTTCTTAAGCATTATTTTTTCAGTTCTCGCGTTGTTTGTCTACCTGAAAAGGCATTGTTTATTTAAAATTATCTCTAACATGCGGGTTCGCATAGGAAGTTATAAACAAAACCGTCTCGGCTCTGCCGAGACGGTTTAAACCCAAAACAAACTACCCTTAGGACAGGCAATAAAAAAGAGGTGTTTTTCACGTGGATTAGATGAAAACTCTAACCTCTTTCACTTATATAGACAACGCGCTTTTATTTTGGTCACTCACTTTTTTTATTTTTTTAAAAAAATTTTCGATGTAGCCTAAACACCAAGTAAAACGGCCTATTTAAAACTGTTTTGTGCTACATTTGGTAATTAGTAGAAATACAGTTGTGTATGGAATATCGTATCGGGCCTTTACTAGAGAAAATAAACAGCCCATCAGACTTAAAGAAACTAGATAAAAAACAACTTCCAGATTTATGTGCAGAATTAAGAAACTACATCATAGATGTAGTTTCTGTGAATGGCGGGCACTTTGGCGCCAGCCTCGGAGTAGTAGAGCTCACCGTCGCATTGCACTATGTATACGACACCCCCGTAGATCAACTCGTTTGGGATGTAGGCCACCAAGCATACGGGCATAAAATCTTGACCGGAAGAAAAGATTCCTTCGATACAAATAGAAAATACCAGGGGCTAAGCGGCTTCCCTAAACGTGCCGAAAGTGAATACGATACGTTTGGAGTGGGGCACTCCTCTACTTCAATCTCTGCATTGGTAGGAATGGCTGTTGCCAACAAGTACAAAGAAGATCCAAGGCAACACATTGCAGTTATTGGCGATGGCGCCATGACAGGCGGAATGGCCTTTGAAGGCTTGAACCATGCTGGAGTATCGAATACGAACATGCTCGTTATCTTAAACGACAACGATATGTCTATCGACCCGAATGTTGGGGCACTCAAAAAATATTTAGCAGAGTTTACCGCCACCAAAACCTTTAATAAGTTTCGAGATGAAGTGTGGAAAGTAACGGGCCAGCTCAACAAACTGGGCGCACCTGTTCGGGAAGGCGTATCTAAAATAGAACATGCCCTCAAAAGCATGGCGATGAAGGACAGCAACCTCTTCGAAAGCTTCAATATGCGTTACTTCGGGCCAGCTGATGGCCATAATGTAATTACGCTAGTGAATATGCTGGAAGATTTGAAAACGTTGAATGGACCTAAGTTGTTGCATATCAAAACGGTGAAAGGAAAAGGCTACGACTTAGCAGAAAAAGATCAAACGACTTGGCATGCACCTGGGTTGTTCGATAAAGTCACTGGAGAACGCAAAAAGTCAACCTCCACAGAGCCTCAACCTCCCAAATATCAAGATGTTTTTGGGCATTCAATTATAGAGCTGGCAAAAGCCAATGAAAAGGTTGTTGGGGTCACTCCGGCCATGCCGAGTGGATGTTCGATGAAGTATATGATTGCCGAAATGCCTGAGCGGGCATTTGATGTGGGCATTGCTGAGCAACATGCCGTCACTTTCAGTGCCGGCATGGCCACGCAAGGCCTTCGACCGTTTTGCAATATCTACTCTACGTTCATGCAACGGGCTTACGACCAAGTGATCCATGATGTCGCCATCCAAAAATTACCGGTCATTTTCTGTTTAGATAGAGGCGGCCTTGTTGGAGCCGATGGACCTACCCACCACGGAGCGTTCGACCTGGCATATTTTCGATGCATCCCGAACATGATTGTATCTGCGCCAATGAATGAACAAGAATTAAGAAACTTGATGTATACGGCTCAGCTCGATGAGCAAACCATGCCATTTAGCATCCGTTATCCAAGAGGAAAAGGTGTTATGCCAAATTGGAAAACACCGTTCGAAAAAGTAACCATTGGAACGGGAAGAAAAGTGAAGGATGGCGAAGATGTTGCTATCCTCACCATTGGACATCCGGGCAACTTTGCAGTTCAAGCCTGTGCCCAACTTGAAGAGGAGGGGCTGCATCCAGCCCACTTCGACATGCGTTTTGTGAAGCCAATCGATGAAGCCTTGCTGCATGAAGTGGCCCAGCAATACTCAAAAATCATTACTGTAGAAGATGGCTGTATTCAAGGTGGCTTTGGTAGCGCAGTCTTGGAATTCTTAGCCGACAACAACTATAGTCATGTTCAAGTACAACGATTAGGTGTACCTGATGCCTTTATTGAGCACGGCACCCAACAAGAGCTATGGGCAGAATGCGGGTATGATGCCGATGCGATTAGCGACGCGGTAAAAAGCATGACCGCAGTCACAGTATAACGTCCCGATATTATAAAGAAAGACGCCCCCCTCGGCTTTGCCGAGGGGGGCGTTTCAAATTCGTTAATTAAGGAAGTCTACTGCTTTACAAACTTCACCGTAGCAGAACCATTTGTGCTTTCTAAAACGAGTACATACGTTCCACTTGCTAGCGAAGAAATATCAATAGATGCTCCATCTACATTGACTTGCTCTACGCCACGTCCTTGCATATCAAAGATGCTTGCAACGCCGCCTTTATAAGTATTCACGGCATCAATTGTTAATTGCAACTGGTTGCGAACTGGATTAGCTACTAATACTACACGTCTGTCTTCACGAACAAGTACTTCACGCAGCTCAGAATAAGTAAATCCACCATCGAAATCTACCTGCTTTAAGCGATAGAAATAACGGCCTTCTCCAGAAACAATATCCATATAACTGTAAGCTTGGCCTTGCGCACTGTTTCCAGTACCAGCTACAAAGCCCACTTCTTGCCAGTTCGTTCCATCCATACTTCGCTCAATGCTAAATCCGTCATTATTTTCCTCCGTAGCTGTTGTCCAATCCAACTCAACTCTAGAATTACCAACATACTCAGCTGTGAACTCTACTAATTCTACAGGAAGGATAGGTCGTTGGAAGGTAAATGTCGAAGCCTCTCCAGTTGGATTTCCGCTCGATGTCGTGCCAGGTGCGCCAAGCACTGTTTCATAACCACCATCACTCACCGCAATATCATAGGCGAAATTACTGTCGGCAGTACTACTTCCTGGAATAAGGTCCGTAGTCGTTGTGAACGCAATCGGAGAGGAGCTGAACAAAAAGCCTCGACCTATGTTCGAAGAAAAGCCAGGATCACCAACTGCTGCAATCGCACCATCTCCAGTTAAGTCAACTGAAAACCCGAACTGTACCGTACCTGTTTCAGTTAATGTGGTGGATTCCGACCAAGCGCTAGAAAACGTGAAAATGTAAGCCTTGTTGTTACCCGGTGCCCCAACTATAGCTGTATTACCATCGTCACTAAGATCTACGGAAATGCCAAATTCGTGGCCTCCCGCTCCATCAGAAGCCGTTAATTTTTGTTCTTCAGTCCAAACGCCTCCAGACTTTCTAAATATATATGCTGAGCCCATTTTCTCGGTAGCGCCACCACCATCGTCTGTCGCGCCCGAAATAATGGTGTTTCCATCTCCACTTATCGCCACATCATGACCAAAGCGGTCGCTATTCGCTACATCACTTGAAAAAAGCAATTGCTCTTCTTGCCAAGTTCCTCCATTGTTGGTGTATACAAATGCAGCTCCACCACCAATAGTAAATACAGGGTTGGCCGAAAAATTAGACCACCCTGGTGCGCCAGCTACAATGGTATTTCCATCGTCACTAATATCTAAACTAAAGCCTGTATTAAAATTCGTTACTGTTGTAATTGGAGAAAACTCTTGCTCCAAATCCCAACTCGCCCCATTGTAATTAAAAACGTATACTCTACCCACATTGGCAGGGCCGTCACAGCCCATAGCAGCATCGCCATCGCAATATAATGGGCTTCCTACAGCTAACTTAGTACCATCGGCATTTAAGGCTACCGCAGCGGCAAAACGGTTAAATACAAAGGTGGCCGTGTCAATAGGTGAAGTGAATTGCTCTTCTTGAAAAGCACCACTGCCATCTTTTCGGTAAATCGTCATGGCGCCAAAGTCTAGACCAGTAACAAAATCCGTATCCTCATAATCCGGAGATCCGACAACAACTACATCACCATTATCGCTCACATCAACAGTGAATCCAAATTTTGGTGTTGAGAATGTTGTATTATCATCGAATGCACTAGGTAAAGCGTGAACATTCTCTGTTTGTGCTTGGCCAAATACATAGCTAATACATGCAAAAAAGCCTAAAAGTAAATGTTTACTCATTTAATCTTTTTGGGGGTGATAAAAAATTGAAACTGTTATAGTTGTCCTTACTTACGGCGCAAAAATGAAACCTATTTCGCGATTATCCTAATAATTAACCCACAAGTTTCGCTAAGATATAGATCAGCATGTCTTTCTCGTTATGATCGAGCTTCTGAGTAATGGCATCGAGCTCATGGACTTTGGAATCCAAAACGGTGAATAGAGAAGTGGCCTTCGGGGCTAATGAAACTCGAACCAAACGTTTGTCTTCGGAACAAATCTTCTTCATCAACATGCCTTTTTTAATCAATCGATCTACCACTCTAGAGGTGTCGGCATGTCGATCGATCATTTGATCCGAAATCTCCTTTGTTGTAAGTGGT
>JAHQVX010000104.1 GCA_019634125.1 Saprospiraceae bacterium | reverse complement strand
GTAGGTGCCCATGGAGCCAGTCTTTAAAGTTTCAATCGGAAACTTCAAGTAATCCTTTGGACTGGCTGGCGAGGCAAAGTGTAATATATTATCGAGTTGACCTGGAAGCTGAACGGTTTGGGTGACATCGTATTGGATGAATTCAAAGTGAGGTAAGTGGAATAGGTGTTGTATATTCTTTAAGTCTCCAGTGATCAAGTTATCCATACCAATAACGACATGTCCTTCTTGAAGGAAGCGCTCACAGATGTGAGAACCTAAAAACCCAGCTGCTCCAGTGATTAATGTCCGTTTCATAGGCATGAAACTACGTTGGATGCCTTATCAAGGATTATAGGATTCCGCCAAATCGTATAGTTATTCCGCCATTGCAACCATTTCGGATGTCGGAATATTTATAGTGCAGATGGCGGTACGCTAGGTCTTACTTCCACTTTACTCGGTAAGGTGCGCGGGTGCATGCGTAGTAAGTCTACGGTGATTTGGCCAATATCTTCAGGTTGGATTTTCCAAGATTCTGCTTCCGAAGGTGTTCGGTTATTGAAGTACGTGCTTACAGAGCCCGGCATAATTGTGGTGGTTTTGATGCCATATTTTCGAACATCGAGCATAACGGCTTGACTAAAACCAACAAGTCCAAATTTGCTGGCATTATAGGCGGAACCATTGGCAAAGAAATTAGTGCCGGCTAAACTTGCAATCGTGATAATGTAGCCTTTTGTGGCTTTCAGGGCTTCTATTCCCGCTTTGACAGTATTAAAAACACCAGTTAGGTTGGTGTCAATTGTTTGATGCCATTGTTCTTCAGTCAAGTCTTCAATCGAAGCGAAATGGCCCACGCCAGCATTGGCTATGAGGATATCTATTTGCCCAAAAGTGTCAAGTGTTTTTGCAATTGCTGCTTGTTCGCTAGCCAGTGAGGAAACATCGGATTGGAGGGCCAAAATGTTCTGGCTTCCTAGTTTCGAAGCTGCTTCTTGTGCGGCTTGACCAGATCTGCTTGTAATAGCGACTTTCATTCCTTGAGCGAGTAAAGCTTCGGCGATGCCGAAGCCAATTCCTTTGCTCCCACCTGTGATATAGGCGACTTTTCCTTGTAAGTTTTGAGTTGTATGCATAGTTTTTATTCTGACCAAGAAATTCCGGTTACTTCTTTTAATTGGTTGTTTTCCGTTGTGAAGAGTTGCTTATAACGTTTTTCATTAACTTCCGAAAGGGCTTTATAGTTCCCGGCGAATTGTGGTGAGAGGTCTTCCGGATATATAGTTTCGAGTCCTAAGTACTCATAGACAGTGGATAAAGTGGAATTGGGATCAGAAAAGAAATCTTCACTTTTAATGTAGAGTAGTTGTTCTTTTGGGAAGCGCTGCAACCAAGGTTGCAGCTGGCTAAAGTATTTACTACGGCCGATGTAGGAGAAGTTGTGTATGGCTTTAGAATAGTAATCGGGGTTGTTTTCTTTACGGCGTTCATCGTTTCCATGTCGTTGCAATTCTCGTTCTAGAGCCGTGGCAAAGTCTTCAGCTTCTTCTAGACCTTGTCGTTTATTCATTTTAAAATTGGAGTAGGCACGTTGAAGTGGTTCTCGAAACAACACGATGAGTTTCGCGTTAGGACAAGTTGCTTTAATTCGCTGAGCTGCTTTTGGATGCATAAGGTAGGCCGGAGTAGCTTCTCCTGTTAGGATGCCTTTTTTCCGGAACGGAAAAAAGTGTTTATACCAACGCAGGCCTTTGTCGAACCAAAGGTTGAAGAAATGAATCTCTTTTTTAGCGCTTACTTTAACTTGCGGGTGTTGCGATAAATAATAATAGAGTGAAGATGTTCCTCCTTTTTGAACGCCGATAATAATAAAATCGGGTAGGGCTCGGAAAGGTGAAGTGAATAAGCGAAAGCGTTTCCGGAGTCCGGCTTTCTTTTGTTCCCAAAACGTTCTATTATCGGCCATTACAGTGTGCGGAAAAAGTGAATGGCTAAGAAGACCCAGCCCAGCATATATGATAAGCCGCCAATGGGTGTAATTGGCCCCAGGAATTTACTGAATTTACCTAGTTGTAGGAGATCTTTGGCTGCAAGGAGGTAAAGGGAGCCCGAGAACAAGATCACTCCAATTAAAAATGCTGCAGCACTGGCTTTGAGCATTGCAGAAGGTTGTTGAACAAATAAGACGGCGGTGAATAGTATAGCTAACACATGCCACATTTGATAGCGAACGGCGGTTTCCCAGGTCGTGAGTTGTGGCGGGGTGAGTTTTCCTTCGAGTCCATGGGCGCCAAAGGCGCCCATGGCAACACCAAGAACGCCAAATAGGGCTGCGAGTACAAGTATGCTTTTGTTCATCTACTGTTAAAGCTACATTAAACCAGTCGAAATTCGGTTTTCTATTTTGTAGATTTTGGGTGACGCTGACAAGCGACCTGTTTAATCGTTGATTGTTTCAGTAGCTATGAACCGAGTTGACATAAAAAAACCGCCCCGGCTTAGCCGGGGCGGTTTTATATGAATGATTAATTAAAAATTAATTGTCTGCTTTCACAAAGCTTTCAACGCGTTCGTAACCATCGTCAGATACCATCTTAATAAAGTAGGTTCCTGCTGCTAGGCTCGATACGTCAACATCCCATCGTAATACACCAGTATTAGAATTGATGAAGTCAGCATCTACACGTCTACCTAACTCATCGTACATATCTAAGCTCATTAAGCCTTCGATGTTTGGATCAGAAATCACTAATGTAATTCGATCTCTCGCTGGGTTAGGAGTAATGTGGAAGTCATTGGTTGATTCGTAGAACACCTCAGCTTCGTAACATGGTCTTTGTTGAGTACCATCATTAAAGAATGCAGTTACTCGGTAACGATTAATTCCTTTGTACGGGAAGTTATCGATTACTGTGTATTCTCCAGCACCTGTAGAAGGAACATTATCCAACTCAACCCACTCGAGATTATCTCTCAACTCTTCAAATAAGAAGTAAGCGATGTTCGACTCGTCGTATTTGTGCTCGAAAGTAATTTCCACTGTCTCATTTACTTGAACTGCTGTAAACTCACCAGGAGTAAATGATGGAATAGCACTTAAACCAAATCCAGTGAATTCTGCTAAACCAGTTTCAAAGCTTGCCAATACTTGGTAACCATTATCATATGGAATAAAGGTTACTGGCGCAAACTCAATCTCACGGTAATCAGGACAAAGGTCTAATACTTCGTCAGATACACAGAATGAAGTAGACTCAGAGTCACCAAACGTGCCACCTTCAACAATTACGTCTGCTCCAGCAGTTAACGAGTAAGCTCCTTCACCAAATCCACAACAAATACCATCGCCGAATGCATCGAAAATAGTGAATGTGTAATCTCCTACAGGTAAATTAAACGTTTCTGTAAATAGGGTAGCATCTTGTGTGTAAGGACCGCCAGTTGCAACAGCATCTCCCGTAGCATCATCGATCAATTCCCAAGTTGTCTCCTCAGCGAAATTGTCTGTTAAGATTTCAAGAGTTACTTCAGAACTGAAACAAGTTCCTAAGGCATATCCCTCAGTTTTGAACATTTGCATCTCAGAACGATCTCTACCAGTGGCAGCTTCCCAACCAGCAATCTCATCTTCTGTATAGTATAATCCTACATCTAATGTAGCGTCTAAGTCTGGAGACGGCGTTTCTACAGCAAATATCTTATCTGTTGCAAACTCATCTGTGAGCTCAGAGATAAACTGCTGAGTTCCTGTTCCAGCTTGGAATACATAACCTGAAGAACAACCATGATCAGAAGATGAATTCACCATCATGGCAATGTCAGTATCTAAAGCATTGTAATAGAATGTTTCAATACCAGCCTCGATTGGGTACTCAGGACGCTGATCTCCAATCATTTTATTGGTTTCAATAAAGTTCCCACCAAGCACGCTTACATTATCTACAGCTAATGTTGGATCAACCTCTACGGATCCGTCGTTTAACCATGCAAATACTACGCGAACAGGTAAAGCAGGATCGAATCCATTATCAGCGACTACATCAGTCAACGTGGTTTCACCAAATACAGTTTCGAATGTAGTTGGAGCACCTTCACCGATTAAGGTAAATCCTCTTAAATCTGCAGTTATCGCATCTGCATCTGTTGCATCTGTACTTTGATCAATAATTCCTACAAATCCAAAGTCAAACGGGAAGCCAAAGAACAATTCTCCTTCACACTGGAAGTCAAAGTCAATTGGTGCTCTTCCACCTAACTCAATTTCTGGAGAAACTAAGAATAAGATGTTAGAAGTACTCGTATAATTGAATGCTTGACTACCCATTGGATCAGAAGAAACGTGCGCAGCAAATCCTGATAAATCAGTATTTGTACTTACAGTAAATCCGTTTGGAGTACTTACGTCTGTTAGAACAGACCATCCTTCTGGAAGCATTCCATCTTCAAAGTCTTCAGCAATTAAGTCCACAATTTCTGGAGGAGATACTCCAAGTGGATCTTTAATCGTGATCTCATAAGGTACATTCGCGATTGATGCACTTAGGTCATCAGCTAAGTTAATCGTGAGTAATAACGACTCATTACCTTCTACAAGGCCATCGTCAAATACTTCTATAGTAAATACAACAGGGTCGTTGATATTTGTTCCGTCAAATGTATGTGTGTTCCCACCTACGAAGTTGAAGTCATCACCTTCTAGGGCTACTGAACCATCAGCTACTGCTAATTCCATATCTACAGCGATACCGTCAGAGCCACAACCAGTAGCTGTGACAGTTACTTCAAACATATCAGATTCAGAATCACAATTGTATTCAGCGGTTTCTCTTATCTGATCAACCGAAGTAATCGTTAAGAGTGGTAGATCCACATCTAGAATAGTAATCGTAGAAGTAGAAGTGCCAAGATCAGCAACATCATCGCTTAATACAAGGTTTAAGACGAGTGTCTCAGTACCTTCAACCATACCATCTGCTAAGAATCGAATTGGAAGAACAGCAGCTTGTGCACCTTCACCATTAAACATCACTGTTTTACCTCCTGTAAATACGAAGTCATCTCCTTCTGTAGCTGTAGAGCTAGCGTCTACCTCAACAGAAACAGTATAATCAACTTCACCAGTCACACAAGCAGTAGTAGCAATAGCAACTAAATATTCTGCATAGTCATCATCACAATTCTCTACTTCATTTACAGTTGCATCGATACCAAGAACACCATTAAATGTTCCAACACCACCACTAGTATCTGAATTTGTACAGAATGTAGTTGATTCTGAAGCTCCAAACTCTCCACCTTCTACGATAATTGCACCGTTAGAATCCGTTAAAGAGTAAGCTCCATCTCCCCATGTACAGCAAATTCCATCACTGAATTGATCAAAGATGGTAAATGTGTATTCACCAGTAGGTAAGTTGAAGTTTTCAGTAATTGTTTGGAAGTCTTGTCCAGGATAGTTTCCTCCTGAAGCTACAGTTGATCCATCAGATGTATCAATTAATTCCCAAGTTGTTTCAGTAGGGAAATCATCTAATGTTAAAGAAAGTGTCACATCTGAGCTGAAACATGTTTCTGGAACATCTGCTCCATCAGCTGTTTCAGAGAATCCTACTTCTGCACGCATATCTGGTTCAGTAGCATCGTCTACATTCCAAGTTGCTTGAATAAATTGAGCATCTGGGAATAAAACGGCATCAGATCCGTTCGCATTTAAGGCAATGTCGAATACTAAAGTTTCGATACCTTCAGTCACTCCATCACTGTAAATCGTTAAAGGAATGTCAATCACTTCTGGACCAGAACCTGCGAAAGTTACGGTAGTAGGGCCAGTAAAGTCAAAGTCAGTTCCTTCAACCATCGTTGAAGCACCATTTAAACTTACTGTTGCGCTCGGCGAGCCCATCATGTCGGTACAATCTTTCAATCGTACACGTAATACTCTATCAGAAGAAGCGGCACAGCCTTCTGCTTCTACAATATTTTTAACTAAATCTTCTACTTCGAAGAATACCCAAGGTTCTCTATCTGGGTAATCTGCATATTCAGAGGACAACATAGAGCCTCTTCGCGGAGAGTTCGCGAAAACGGCGTCATTACGTAATTTTTGTCCGGCTGTGAAAATATTTAAACAAACATCATTTGAATAGTCCATATAGTTATGGAACATATCTGGCAAGTCGTCACCTGCACAAGAATCCTGACCATCAGGACAGCCTGATGACTGACCGTTTTGGGTTGGCGTATCTGTAACGAAGTCATCATCGCCACATCCACCGTCACCACCAATGTGGCGAAGACCTACCCAGTGACCAATTTCGTGCGTAAGTGTAGCACCTAAATTGAATGCTGCAAAGTTTCCAGTAAATGACCCATCGTTATCTGGTGAATACTGGAATGCAAATACATCATTTACAACACCATCGGTTTCTGCTCCTGTTGGAAGGCCTAAACCATCTAATCCTGGTACACCACTATTAATAGGGAATTGGGCATAACCAAGAACACCAGTTGTTTGAGCGAAATCACCGATCCAAATATTGAAAATCTGCTCCGAATCCCAAGTTGTTTGAGGTTTGATGGTGTCCTCAAGAGCGTTAAATACGCCGACACCATCCGTAGGATAGCCTTCAGTGACTAGGTTAATACGATTGATTCCTGGTTCTGCAAGCGGCGTGTCTGTACGTGGGTCAACTGTTACCGGAATGAATTCTAAGAAGAAATCAGCCGAAACATCATCCCATAGTTCAGTGTCGTTTCTTGAAAAGTTGATTTTTCGGAAGGAACGATTAACTGCAGCCATTTGTGACTCTACTTGAGCCTGGCTAATGTTAATACCCGGTGCATTTCCAATTACGTTTACTGGCTCGTCTGGATGTAAAATATGTATTACGTAAGGAACATACATAATATTACATCTTGGACCTGCTAAGTTCGCATTAATAGAAAGTTGTTGTTCTTGAAATTGTTGTTCTTTGATCTTTTCTTTCAACCACAATTCAAATTCTTGATCATTAAGAATATCTCCTGCATGCTTTTCTTGGAAACGAGCATGTGCTTCGTTAAAACCACATTCTAGTTTTACTCCTGCAGGGAGTTCAATAACATCACCGTTGTTATCCTGAAAGATCTGAGTTGGAGATTCATCTGCTACATCATTTGCAATCAAAGCTTGTTTTTGATTGGCATCGAGTCGTTCGATCTCTGAGAACTTAATGGCTTTTTTGGGAAAGCCTGGTTTTTGTTGTTGTGCAAACAACGTTCCACTCAACGCGATCAGAAAAAGGGTGAGTAAATGTTTGTTCATAATAAATTGGTTTTTTATGAGTTTAAGCAATAAAAATAGCCTTTATCTTTTAAAAGCCTAGTTTTTAGAAGTAAAATTTCTATCACGGTTCTGATCGAACACTAAGCGAGCATTAAATACATAAAGAGGGGAGGAAGTGCGAATATAAAAAACCCTCGCAAAATGCGAGGGTTTTAAGCGGTGATCGCGCTAGGATTCGAACCTAGGACCGTCTGCTTAGAAGGCAGATGCTCTATCCAGCTGAGCTACGCGACCAAGTGGAGCGCAAAAATAAAAAAACCCTTTGTATTTTAAAGTTATGGACGTGCAAATTCATGCTTCTTGGAAAGAAGTTTTAGCTCAAGAATTTCAAAAGCCTTATTTCCCAGCGATAAAATCGTTCTTAATGGCGGAGAGAGCGGCGGGTCATGTGATTTTTCCATCGGGGCCGAATATCTTCAATGCCTTTAATACAACTCCTTTCCCGAAGGTGAAGGTGGTGATCTTAGGCCAAGATCCGTATCACGGCCCTGGGCAAGCCCATGGCCTGAGCTTTTCTGTACTTGATGACGTGAAACAGCCGCCTTCCTTGAAAAATATTTTCAAAGAAGTACACGCTGATCTCGGGCACTCCATTCCCAATCATGGGAATTTGACCCCGTGGGCTGAAGAAGGGGTGTTGTTGTTGAATGCGATTTTGACGGTTCGTGCGCATAGCCCTGCCAGCCACAGGAACTGTGGCTGGGAAACCTTTACCGATGCAGTCATTCACACGATTTCCCTACAAAGCACAGGCGTCGTATTTCTACTCTGGGGCAAATTTGCTCAAGAGAAAGTAGGTCTAATCGATCAAAGTAAACATGCCGTGTTAACAGCGCCACACCCTTCCCCATTTAGCGCACATAAAGGCTTCTTTGGATGTAAGCATTTTTCGAAAACGAATACCTTGTTGCAGCAAATGGGGAAAGCGCCCATTAATTGGGCGCTTTAAACGTTTCTTCGTAAGTGAAATAGTTGATTTGTTTCATCTTGCCGCGCATAGCGATTGCTGCGAGGTAATCTTCTCTCGGTGAATATGCCGCTAAGTCCCAGTGGGCTTTTTCTGCTGGATCAAACGGCGTTGCTAGCAACGCCGGCTCCTCCCAAGGAAGCAACGAAACTTCAAACAAGTCTAATGGAAAACTCAAGCCATCGCCCGTTGCTTTAATAAATGCCTCTTTTCGAGTCCAACAATTGAAAAAGGCTTTCGATAAGTCGCCCTGTTCTACGCTTTTCAATTTCTTGGCCTCCTGCTTCGAGAAAAAACGCTCTGCCAGTTCCATATATTCTACCTCTCGTTGGATATACTCAATATCTACTCCTAGTTGTGCGTTTTTAGTAATACCTAAAATGGCCAATTTGTGGGAATGACTGAGGTTAAATTCGAAACTTGGATCTTCTTTTAGAAAAGGTTTGTTTTTACTGTGGTAGCCAAATTCAATAGATGCTGGAGCCTGTTTGATATAGTTTGCTATAATGCTACGAACGGCGATATGCGTAGAAAGAAATAGGTCTTTGTCTTTATCAAAATGGAAACGTTGATAGCGTTCTTGTTCTGCATCGCTAAGTAAGCAAGAAATGTAGTCTTCAGTATATACTTTCGACAAGACGGGTATGGTCCATACATCTATTTGGCCTTCATTTAAGTTCATGCATTTCCATCATTTAAGCAGCTGAGGACTTGCTGAGCTAGTCCCACTACGTTCGGAGGTTCAAATAAGGTTTTGTGTTTACCATCAACTACAAACACTTCACATCCTCCTTGCGCTAATTCGTTCCAAGCTTCTAAGTGATAATTTTTATCGGAACGATTCGAAAATTCAGAACTTCGAATTAAAATCACCTTTCCTTCAATAGGCGTCCAATGGTAAGTCTGGTAGGAATGGACAAGTGCTTGTTTTAAAGCCTCTGGAATACCTTCTTCATCTTGAAACTCGTCATTTGCTGGAACTGCTTTGGGGGATAAGCGCTTTCCGATCATTCTAGATAGCTGATTAAAGGATCCGGACGTTACTGCATGTACCACTTGTTTGAACTTTTCTTTTTTATCATTCCGTTGTTTCAAGTACCAAGGATTCGCACCTGAATCTACTATGAAAATTAAAGGATGTGGTTGGTTGTTTGTTATTTCTTGGCGGGCTATTTCCAGCACTACAGCTGTGCTGAAACAATAGGCTAGGAGATGGAGTTGACCTTCGGTTTGAACGGAGCGCATTTCAGCGATATAGTCGCTGGCCATCTCTTCAATTGACGTATGTGGATCTTCCAGTCCATCTAATCCTTTAGGTTGTATCCCGTAGACGGGTTGATTTTCGGGCATTAAATTAGAGAAAGTATTGTACATGAATACATGTGCGCCGCCTGCATGGATGCAATAGAGGGGGTGTGCTGATCCATTGATTTTTAGGGGCACTAAACTTGCCCAAGCTTCTAAACCAGATTCAGATTCTAAGGCACTTACCAATGCCTTTATTGTTGGTTGCTTCAAAAAGCTAGCTGGAGAAATAGCTTGGCCAAAAACCCGTTGTACCTGGCTCAACATGCGCACTGCGTGAAGCGATTTACCTCCAAGCTCAAAGAAATTGGCAGTAGTACTAATTGACTCGATGTTTAGAACAGATTGCCAGATTTTTGACAGTTCTAATTCCGTTTGATTGACCGGTGGGTTGAAAGGAATAAGAATTCCGCTGTCTTGCTGAGTAGTCTGTTGTTGTTGAAAAGGTGCAATTTGATCGAGGTAATAAGAAGATGGCTTTTCTTCTGAAAAATTTGTTGTCAAGAGTTGGTTCAAGTTATTCATGAACCATTGAATTTCTTCTGTGGAAACCAGCGCTTTATTAAACTTGATCTGGATAGTTAGCTCTTCTTGAGGAATAATAGAGGCAGTAATCGGGTAAGTACTGGTAATTCCGCTTTTAAAATTTGAAAAGCGAACAGAATCATAATTCAGCACGGGAGCAGGAAAGTTCTGAACGATTAAGATGGTGTCGAATAAAGCCGGGTTTCCTTTCCAGTTCACCCATTCGCTAATTTCACCGAAATCTACAAACTCGTAATTCTGTAGCGTTAATTGTTCTTTTTGATGTGCTTTTAGATAAGTGCTTAATAGTTGTTCTGATTGTACTTCGGATATTACGGGTACTTTGTTGGTAAACAAGCCGGCCATTTTTTCAATGCCCGATAAGGGAACAGTTCTTCCAGAAACGATGGAACCCAATACCACTTTGGCACGTTGAAAGCGTTTAGAAAGTAACAAAAACCACATACCTTGAAAAAAGGTGTTCAGTGTGATTTTATGGTTTAAGCAGTAGTCTCGGATGTGTTGAAGATTGGCTTTACTGAGCACTTGCTTCAGTGAATTGAACTCATATTGCATTCCCTTGGAGGCGATCAATGAAGGCGCTTCAAAATCAACAAGTTGATTTTGCCAATACGATTTAACAGGCTCGCGATTGATGTGGTTCAGCGTAGAATGATAGTCTAACAAGCTGGGTAAAGGTGCTTCAGAAAAACTTTCACCAGTTTGTATGGAATTGTAAATACCAAACACATCTTTTAGAATATTTGCGCTGGACCATCCATCCATAATAATATGGTGACTTATCCATATGAGCTTATACGCTTTTTGTTCTACTTGAATTAAATAGACTTTAGAAATGGGTGCAGCAGTCAAGGGCAATTTTTCGGAAGAAATGTCCTTTTTAAATGCGTTGAATGCTTCCTCCAATTCTTTGTCGCTTTGTGCCGACCAATCCAGGTATTCTACCTGGATTCGAGCTGTACTTCGTGTAACTTGAACTTGTTTGTCTATGTTTTCCCAGTGAATCGATGTTCGAAGAATCGAATGCCTTTCCGTTGTTTTTTGCCAGGCTTCCGAAAATGCCTGTTGGTCGATGTTTCCTTCAACCCTGCCTTCAATGCACAAGAATCCTTCATCTACTTCAGCTTGAAGGTGATGCAACAACAACATGCTTTGCGAGAAAGACAAGGGCAATATAGATTCTACATTTTTGGTGCTCATTTACTTTATAACTCGATGTCGTTTAACAAAGTGTCTAAGTCGTTTTGGCTCAGTCCAGATTCAGAAAAGTCAGAAGCACTGTACGTTTTCTCTGCATAAGTACAATGTTCGATGAGCGTTCGGATGTTTTGATCAAACAAGGCGATGAATTCTTCTGAAGAAGTATAAGTTCGTGTGCCGGGAGAAAATGTCCAGTTTAATTGTAATTCGAGCCCTACTATTCCTGTGTTGAGTTGAACAATGTACGGGCAGTTTGCATGAGGATGGCGCATATTCTTTCGAATAAACTGAAAGTCGCTAAAATGCTGTTTCGGGGCGCTTCTCATTTTACCCAAAAAGTTAAAAATAAACGGTATTGCTCCCTTCAGCTGTTCTCTAATTTCTGGTTTACGCGCTAATCGTTTAAGAATTCCAAATCCTTTGCCATGATTCGGTACGTTTCGGCAAGTATTTTTAGTCGAAAGAATGGATGTTTTTAGATCTAAGGGGGATATCTTGAACTTATTCGGGTAATACGTCGTGTGCCAACCTATGGCTTCCGAATACTGATCATTAAAATCCCTTCCGTGGTGCTCTAGCCCTACAATGAGGTCTTCTGTATTTAAAATTTCTGAAAGAGTGGTTAAATAAGCCGTGAGGATGAGTTCCTCAATTTTGGTTGAGTATGGCGCGTTCGCTGCCTGAAGCAATACTTGTGTTTGGTCGGAATTTAAAGTGGTTGTTATATAGGTTAAGTCACCTTCTTTAAAGGAAGAAGGTTCCATGGAAGGGTCAATTTGCTGTTCCCAATAGGAAAGTTCTTCCTGCACTTTTTCAAGAGTACTTTCAGTATGTTGATGCTCTAACCAAGCCTGATAATCGTTGTTGTATTCAAGTGGTGGAAGTGTTTGGTGTTCTAAAAGGTGGGTCGCTAAGTCGTCGGCTTCAGCAAGAAGTAGCTCCCAAGAAACAAAGTCGATGATTAAGTGATGTGCTATAAGGTAAATTGTATTTGGGCCGGTTGCTTGATGTACGAAAAGCACATAAAACATTTTTCCTGATTCTACATTGAATGAACTACTTGCGGATGCTAATCGTTTTTCGATTTCAGTTTCTAGCTGTTCGATGGTCGATTCAGAACTGTTGCATTCCTCAAATATATACGAGAGGTTTTCTTGATAGAGTGCTGTATCGTCGGCAGGGAATGACATTCTGAACACCTCATTCTTTTCAAGAATATGTGTAAATATTTGTTGAACGGCTTGGGCATCTATTTGATTGGAAACATGTGCTTGAAGGCCTAAATTCCATTGATTGCTTCCTGTTTTGTAGGTGTCAAAAAACCAATGTTGAATGGGAGATAGCTTCGCATCTCCAATGGGCTTTGTTGTAGGTCTTTTAACGGTTTTTGAAGGCTGTATAGCTGTTGCTAATCGCTCAATTGTTTGGTGTTGGAAAATGGCATTTGGTTGCACTTCGAAACCTTTGGCGCGCAACTTTGAAATGATCTGAATACTGAGAATAGAGTCTCCTCCTAGGTCGAAGAAGTTGTCATGAATTCCAATCGATTCGATTTGAAGGAGTTCTTGCCAAATCTTGACCAGTGTTATTTCTTCAGTGGTGCTCGGTGCAGTTTTTTGGATTGTTTTTTCCGCAGTAGCTGCCAATTCTAATAACTGTTGTGTATTTACTTTTCCATTTGGTAAGCGTGGAAATTCGTTCAAGCCGATGACTTGGTTGGGTACCATGTAGTGTGGTAGCACGTCTTGAAGGCTTGATTGTATAAATTTTTCTGAAAGGGGGTTGGCAGCAATGAAGAAAGCTAAAATTTGCTGTCTTTTAGGATCGATAAGGACTTCGGAACTTTCTATATCGTTAATCTGGCTAAGGCTATGTTTAATTTCGTCGAGTTCAATGCGGTATCCTCTAAGTTTTGTTTGTCGATCTTTTCTTCCTAAGAAAAAGAGTTTACCCGAATCATCATATACGGCCAGGTCGCCTGTTTTATAGAGCATTCCATCACCAAATGGGTTGGGCTTAAAGCGTTCGTGGGTAAGTTGTGGACGGTTTAAGTAACCGCTGGTTACTCCTGGCCCACCGATGTAAAGCTCTCCAGGCACTCCGATGGGGCGGGGTTGTAAGTTGGCGTCTAGTATGTAGGCTTTAGTATTAGGTATGGGTTTTCCAATTGGAATGGACGTGGTTGTTTCCGAAGGAGTAATTTGGTGTGCAATACACCAAACAGAAGCTTCAGTAGGACCGTATTCGTTGTAGAGATGCACCTGTGGAAGTCGACTAAAGTGTTCGTCTACTAGTGATCGAGGACATGCTTCTCCGGCAACAATTACGGTATTTAGTGTGTTCAGTTGTTGTGGGGCGCTTAATTTCAAAACGACCTCATAAAGACTGGGAAGCATAAGTGTATGGGTAATCTTATGCTTTGCGATCCATTGGCTTAAACGTTCAATGTCTTGTTCGATGCGTTTGGGTGGAATGACAAGTTGCCCGCCATGCGTAAGTGTCCAAAAAATTCCAGCAACAGAACTATCGAAGGAGAAGGAGGAAAGCAGGAGGAAATGTTCGGGTTGATTGTTATAGAAATCGAAACGAGCGTTAGTGGAGTGTATTAAGTTAGTGTGGGAGATTGGAACTCCTTTCGGAGTTCCTGTGCTTCCTGAGGTATAAATTACATAGGCATGATTGCTTGGTTGAATTGCTGGAAGTGGTTGATCGTATTGTGAATGATCACTCTCAAAAAACAGCAGCTTTGCTGCTGTTTGAGGCAAATCCGACTCTAATTCCTTGGGCAATAAGATTAATGGAATTTCCGCATCTTCAAGTATCATTTGAGTACGAGCAGGAGGATAATCCGGGTCTAGCGGTACGTAAGCGCCACCTGCTTTCAAGATGGCTAAAATGCCTACGGCTAAATCGGTAGTTCTCCCAACAAACAAACCAATTTTGGGGTTATGTATCCCTGTTGTTTGGGCAACGATTGCACGAGCGAGCTGGCTCGCTCGGGTATTTAATTCATCGTAAGTAATCGAAGAAGATGAATCTGTACAAGCAGTTAAGCCCCCTTTTTGGGAAATAACTTCCTCTATCAAATGTGTTATGGAATCAGCAGTTGGTTGCTCTGTCTCTGTAGCGTTCCACTTATCTAATTGTAAGGTGCGTTCAGTGTCTTTTACTATCGAAATGGAACCAATCTCTATACTAGGTCTGTCGGTAATCTGAGCCAGAACTAGCGCTAATTGTTCCTGCAATAAATGGATGGTTGATTCCTCGAAATAATCTTTCGAGTATTCAAAAATTACGGTCAACTCCTCATTACATTCCTCAACATATAAAGTAAGATCGAATTTTGCTACTCCCAAATCAAAAGGAGCGTAATCAAGTGTTATTCCCGAACCGAATGATGGTTTAGCAGGAACATGATGGTACAAAAACATGGCTCTGAAGAACGGGTTCTGCGCCCCAATTCGATCTGGCTTGAACAGCTGAACCAGCTGTTCGAAAGGAACCGATTTGTTGGAAAAACAATCCAAAACCTTTTGTTGGACTTCCTTCAACAACACTAAAAAATCCTTGTCATTGGTGAGCTGATTCCTTAATACTAATGTTTCATTGAAAAAACCGATAAGTTGTTCCAACTCTGGTTGGTCACGGTTGCTAAATGGCGTTCCAATAATTATATCCTGTTGGTCGGTATGCTTATAGATCAATACCTTAAAACAGGTTAATAAGAGTGCAAACATGGTTGTGCCCCGATCTTTGCTAAGCTGGAATAACTTTCTACTGAGTGATAATGGGAGTTTGCGAGAAACATAACCGCCTTCAAACTTTTGAGTCTCTGCTAAAGAAGAAGAGTAAGGCAAAGCCTGAGCTTCAGCGCCAGTTAACTGTAGTTTCCAAAAGTCCAATTCTTCTTGGCGACTGCTTTGATTGCTTTGCCAATAAGCAAAATCGGAATATTGGATGGGTAACGCTTCCACTTCAGGATCTATTCCGGCTTGAAGTTGGGAATAATATTCAGCTACTTGATCTCTCAAAATTTGCATAGACCATTTGTCGGTAACAATATGGTGCATAGTCAATATGAGATGGTGTAGTTCATCATGCTCTTTGATGAGCACTAAGCGAAATAAAGGTCCATCCTTAAGATCAAAAGGAATACGGGCCTTTTCAACTGCT
>JAHQVX010000103.1 GCA_019634125.1 Saprospiraceae bacterium | reverse complement strand
GCTTGGTTTTGTTCATCTGCAAAATTGGCTCTAAAATAGGCATCTGCAGATCCACTTAATGTAAATTTTTTGTCGTCCTGTGCTTCTGTGAGCAGGCTAGTTGATGTAAAAAGTACAACAACTACTAACATGCTGAGTTTGTTCAGTTTTTTAGTCATCATAGTCTGAATTTGAGTAAGAAATACTCTTACTTATTGTTACAATAACACTATGATACAACCCGATGGCTTCTTCTCCAAAAAAAAATTACTTTTTTTTGAGCTAACACCAGTTTAACAGTAAAGTTTGGTGATTTTATTAAAAAATTACGCCATTGATATCGCAAAAAGCAAGGTCTCGACCATATTTTTATTATTTATTCGTAAACAAAGAGGCGCTTGATACGCGGAGAAATGTTGGTGAGCAATTCATAGGGAATCGCATTAATTTTTCGGGCTAGCGTTTCCAGCGGTAACTTTGGTGAAGTAATAATGACTTCTTCGCCAGGCAAAACAGTTGAAAGCTTGCTTACATCTACCATAAGCATATCCATGCATACATTCCCAATGATAGGGACTTGCTGCCCTTGGATAATGACTTGGCCAAGCCCTTTACTAAATCGTCGGTCGTACCCATCGGCATAGCCGATGGGTATAGTGGCCATTTTCATCTCAGAAGTGGCATTAAATGCTCTGCCGTAGCCCACTGTATCCCCGGGCTGCAAGGTTTTCACCTGCGAAACATGGCTCTTCAACGTGCCTATTTGCTGTAACTGATGGCTTACTTGACTACTCGTATCAATGCCATACAAGCCAATACCCAACCGAACCATATCGTATTGTGCATCTGGAAAGTTAATGATGCCTGCAGAGTTCAAGATATGTTTAAGCGGCTGTTCATTAAGTCGGCTGGCGATTGCATCCGTCATTTCTTCGAATCGATGAATTTGTTGCTGGGTAAATGCCTCCTCCTCGGGAGTTTCGCTGGCGGCCAAGTGACTCATCACGGCCTTTACCTTGATTTGGGGGCTGGGAAGCAATTCCAGCAGATCGGGTAAATCCGCTTGGGCAAAGCCCAAGCGGTGCATCCCAGTATCCAACTTGATGTGTATTGGGTAGTCCGAAATGTTTTTACGAGTTAAAAATGTAATCAACCGCCGCAAATGCTCTAATGAATAGACTTCCGGTTCTAAGTCGTACTCAATCAGCTTACCAAAGGCTAATGGGGCTACATTCAAGACCAAAATAGGCAGCTTAATACCTGCCTCCCGCAGGGCAACGCCTTCTTCCACAAAGGCCACCCCCAAATAATCTACATTTTGGTGCTGAAGAACATGCGCAATTTCTTTATCTCCGGCCCCGTAAGCCAGCGCCTTAACCATAGCCATAACTTTAACGCTGGGCTTAAGAAGACTACGATAAACATTCAAATTATTAATAAGGGCACTCAAATTAATTTCCCAAACCGTCTCATGAATCTTCTCTTCAAGTCGTTGACTAATACGTTCAAACTCAAAAGAACGAGCACCCTTGAGAACGATCACTTGATCTCCAAACTCTTTTAACGAAAGTGTAGCCAGGAAGGCATCTGTTGTGGGATAGGCATCTTGATTTCTTAGCTGATGGGTCTTCGGTCCAATCGTGATGAGTCGGCTCACGCCTTTCTGCGCAGCAATCGCTTCGATAGAAGCCACCATATCGGCATGACTTAAGCCCGTTTGAGGTATATCCGAAACGATTAAAGTAAGCGGCAGCTGGGCGTTTTGCATTCGGCCATGCTCCAAGGCAATTTCCAAGGCATTGAAATCGGCGTTATAACTGTCGTTAATCAGCGTAGAGTTATTTTGCCCCGGTTTCACTTCTAAGCGCATATCGAGCGACTGAAGTTCTTGGATGCTCTGGGTGATGGCTTCAGGAGCGTAGCCGAGATAAGCCATTGCCGCCAGGCAATGGCCAAGGTTCTCTAAATATGCTTCGCTGGTAAAGGGTGGAACGAAATCAAACTCTACCTCGCCACATTTAAAAGAATTCGAACCCGTAAATTCCCATTCGACCAGTTGCTCAGAAGCTGGCAAATGCCCTTTTCGAGCAATCACTACCGAAGCATTTTGGAACAATACCAACTTCTCCGACAATTTCTCTTCCCGGCTTGAAAAGCCTTCATCATGAGCAGCCCCAAGGTTGGTGAAAATTCCTATTGTAGGTTGAATAATTTCTTCCAACCGTGTCATCTCACCCCGTTGAGATATTCCGGCTTCGAAAATGCCAATATCATGGTAGGGCTGCATTTGCAGAACCGACAAGGGCACACCAATCTGTGAATTATAACTTTTCGGACTCTTCACCACACTGCGTTCTTGACTTAATAGTTGAGAAAGCCACTCTTTGATAATGGTTTTGCCATTGCTCCCAGTGATTCCAATCACAGGATAAGAAAACTGCTCTCGGTGCCATTTTGCAAGGGTTTGTAACGCAATTTCAGTGTCCTTTACAAGGAGATATGAAGCCTCGGAAACCGTATTGGGAAGCTGACTCACGATAAACGAATTCACCCCTTTTTCGATCAAGTCAGGGATAAAATCATGGGCATTGAAACGTTGCCCAACGAGCGCTAAAAACGTAGCAGTTGAAGAAGCAAACACCCGACTATCCGTAAACAACTTAGTAAAGAGCCGGTTTTCATCTCCAACGACTTTTCCTCCAATTATTTCAGCTATTTCCTTTAAAGTAAGTTGCTTCACCACCGAAAGATAGGTACAATTTAAGAACTTTGATCCCAAGGCCACGCCCATTGATGCAGGCCTAACCACAATCCATCCGAGCGCAACTCTGTAGGGTAGTTTTCGAGGTAAAAGCCATGCCCACTTGTATTTTCTCCGGATCCACAATGAAAGGTAAAGCGGTGGAGCGGACAAACTATTTCCTCCTTAGTATTCAACCAACCCGTGGAAAGATCTGCTCCAGCATGAGGACATTTATTCGCTAAAGCAAAGTATTGATTTTGGCGTTTGGCAATGCAAAGTGCTTTGCCTTTAATGCTTGCCCGCTTAAGTCCGTTCGGCGGCCAATTGTTGAGCTCTTCTAGGGGAAGTAGCAAATGCCATTTCAAGACTTTTCGAAACATTACAAGGCTTGTCCTTCTTTGAGTTTCTCGGCATTCTCGGCCATCTTCAGCTGATCGATAATCTCTTGGATATCGCCATCCATGACAGCGCCCAAGTTGTATAGCGTCAAATTGATTCTATGATCGGTTACTCGGCCTTGTGGGTAGTTGTAGGTACGAATTTTCGCGGAGCGGTCTCCGGTACTGACCATGGTTTTTCGTTTGGCGGCAATTTCGGCCTGGCGTTCCGCCAGGGCTTTCTCATAAATCTTCGCTCGAAGCATTTTCATGGCCATTTCTGCATTCTTCAGCTGGGAGCGGCCATCCTGACATTCAGCCACAATACCGGTAGGAAGGTGCGTTAAGCGCACCGCACTTTCGGTTTTGTTTACGTGCTGTCCACCCGCTCCACTCGCACGATACGTATCTCTACGAATGTCGGCAGGATTAATGTCTACATCAACTTCATCGACTTCAGGCATAATAGCGACTGATGCGGCAGATGTGTGCACCCTTCCCTGACTTTCTGTGGCAGGTACGCGCTGCACACGATGCACGCCGGCTTCGAACTTCATGGCGCCATATACGTTCTCTCCAGTAATGCTGGCCGAGATCTCTTTGTAGCCACCGGAGGTGGCTTCGTTTTCATTCAATAACTCTACAGACCATTTCTTGCCTTCAAAAAAGCGCTTGTACATTCGAAATAAATCACCTGCGAATATTCCCGCTTCGTCTCCACCCGTTCCGGCACGGATTTCCAAAATGATATTCTTGTCATCTTCTGGATCCTTGGGAATCAATAAGAATTTAATTTCCTCTTCTAAACGTTCCTTATCCGCCTCATTCTCTTCTAACTCCAGCTTGGCCATTTCCTTCAGCTCTTCATCGCTCTCTGTTTTCAATACTTCCTTGTTGAAGTCAATATTGCTCAGCACGTTCTTATAAGACTCAAAGGTGGTCACTACTTTTTCTAAGTCTTTGTACTCTTTACTCAACTTTCCAAACTGCTTATGATCGGCTACTACTTCCGGTTGAACAATGAGTCGACTTACTTCTTCCCACCTGGCTTTTATCGCGTCAAATTTGTCTAACATCTTCTGTGAAATTGCGGGCTAAGATACTTCGTTTTTACTAGGAAAACCGACGAGCTACAGTTCTTTAATCCTGTTACCAGCATCTAACCTTAAGGGAATGAGGAGGGTATCTTTTTGATAGTAGAACTCATCGCGTTTTTTGCGAGGCACAACTAAAAAGTCATAGTCTGTATGATTCGATCCGTAAAAGACGATAGAATCGTCTCGGACAACCGTGCCTTTGATGTCGTAAATATCAAAGGTTCCTGAAGAAAAACTCGGACTAACCGTTTCTTCAAAAAGCACTTTATCGTTGCGTAAGAGTCTATATTCATGGGTGTAGCGCGCGCCCTTGAATGTTAGACTATTCTTGATCTTCATGGATTTAATCAGCACATAATCATTTCCACTCGAATTCCCTTTGAACACCGTAGTCTCAATAGGAATATTAATGACAATAAAAAAAGTAGCAGCTATAAGAACTATAGCCAAGAGTAAGTTTCGGATCACCCTATAAATTTAAAACTTTTACTGCTTTTGATGACAGGGTACTAGAAAAAAGCGGGTAGCCCTTTCCAAAGAAGCGCTTGCAAATCAGCTTCATCTTGTAGCCATGCGTAAACTTCCTTTTTGGAAAGAGATGGATCTCCTTCAAAGCCTTGTTTAAGCGCTTTGTTGTAGGCTTTCAAAGCCGCTGCTTTTTGATTGGCTTGCGCGTTTAGTTTAGCTACAAAAAACCACATGTGGGCATTTTTAGGGTGTGTTTGCGCCAAAACCTGATAAAACGGAATCGCTTGTTCGAATTGTTGTTGACCAAGTCGACTCCCACCATTAGACACCGTATACAGGGCAATGTAGCCCAACAATCGATTCGCCATCAGGCGTTCGTGATTGGTCTTCGCTGTCCGTTCTATATTGATCAGACTATTGATCTGGGCAGTTAATTCTGTAACTGCTCCCGCTGCATCTTGCCCTTCTAGACGGAAAAGAGGATAAGCCAAATCGTTTTGCCACTGGCCTTCTTGTTGATGTCGAGTCAGCGTTTCGGCATCGAACTGTCCAGGTTGCGCGTTCGGAAATTCCATGTCTATAGCACTTCCTTCGGAATAGGCTTTTATCCATTCTAATGCGGTAGAAAGCGTTTCATCATCTGCCCAACCATGACCGCCATCGAAATTGATCATCACATGATTCATCTGGGAATTGGTAATGCGTCGGTGCAAAACTTCCACTTCATAGAGGTTCATATCGGTGTGGCCAACCACACTAACGAAAGTAAATGCATGTTCGTCGGTAATAGGATACTGGCTATGTTCTCCTGCCGCACAAGCAATAACGCCATCAACGTCAGGAACTAGTGTCGCAATTGCTGTGGCCACCCGGGCACCACCCGATAGACCTGCTGTATATAGTCGATCGCCATCAATGGGATAGCGGGACTGGGCATCTTCAAATAGTCTATTCGCGGCTTCAAACGCCTGATCCATGGGGCCGTTTCGGAAATTGTTCGAGCCTATAAGTATAAAACCGTGTTGCTCCGCTCCTGCTTGAAACTTCTCAACAGCAAGCTTTCCGCGACCGCCCGCATCGAAAATAAAAACGATAGGCCAAGCCCTATCCGCAGCGTAAGTAGACGGCAAGTACAAACTATAGGAATGACTGTTATCTGAAGTACAATAAACGCTATCGATGACTTGCCCAGGGTTCAACTGTTGCTGCGCAACAGTTGAAAAGCCTAAGACGACGATGAACACTATGGAAAGACTAAAACGCATTAAGTGTTCCTTAAACTGTCCATATCAATAACAAATCGGTATTTCACATCGCCTTTAATGACACGTTCATAAGCTTGGTTCACCTCTTGCATCTGTATGAGTTCAATATCTGAAACGATATTGTGCTGCCCACAGAAGTCCAGCATTTCTTGCGTTTCTTTTAAGCCGCCTATCATAGAGCCCGCAATGGTTTTCCGTCCCCCAATAATACTGCCCCCGTGGAAAGGCTTTAAGGGTTCGATAGCGCCCACCATGATCATTATTCCATCAACGGCCAGCAACGCCAAGTATGGATCCATTTCGTGGGCTACTGGGATGGTATTTAGAAGGATATCAAACGTGCCCATATGTGCTTTCACCGCCTCATGGTCGGTGGAAATGAGCACGCCATCCGCACCAAGTGCTTTCGCATCTTCCCCTTTTCCTGGAGAACGGGTAATCATAATGGTTTCCGCACCCATAGCATGGGAAAACTTAATACCCATATGGCCCAATCCACCGAGTCCGATAACGCCTACCTTCTTGCCAGGTTCTGCCTTCCAATGGGCCAATGGCGAATAGGTGGTAATACCCGCGCAAAGCAAAGGAGCAACCCCTGCCGGGTTTAAATTATCTGGAACTTGAAGTACAAAATGCTCATCCACTACAATCGTCTCTGAGTAGCCACCGTAAGTCTGAGTCCCTAAATGTGGATCATGGCTGTTATAGGTAAACGTAGCGCCGTTGAGGCAGAATTGCTCTAAATCTTTATTACACGAACGGCAGTCTTTGCACGAATCAACAAGCACGCCAACGCCAACGGTATCACCCACTTTGAATCTGGTCACTTCAGCGCCTACTTCTACTACTTCCCCTACGATTTCATGGCCTGGCACCACCGGATACTTCGATCCTTTCCAATCGTTGCGGGCCGTATGAATATCGCTGTGGCAAATGCCGGAATAGGTGATTTTTACTTTTACATCTTTAGGAAGAATCGCTCTGCGCTCAATGGTCATTTGAAGCAAATCCGCCTTGGGGCTATGAGTTCCATAGGCTTTAACAATACTCATGGTCGGTTTTTTTGGAAAGCTAATACAAAATGCGTGGAAATTGTAGGCGAATCAACTATTTCCTAATTCATCGAGTAGCTTCTTCAAGCTGTCTTTAGCGTCACCGAACAGCAGTTTGGTTTTATCGTGAAAGAACAAGCCATTTTGCACGCCACTATAACCCGTTCCTCGGCCTCGCTTCATCACGATCACACTATCGCTTTGCAAAACGTCTAAAATAGGCATGCCGAACAAAGGACTGGCTTTATCGGTAAGTGCTGCTGGATTCACGACATCATTCGCACCAATGATGACGGTAACGTTACTGCCTTTGAGGAAATCGTTGGCTGCATCCAGGTCGAGAAGTTTATCGTAGGGTACATCGGCTTCTGCGAGGAGAACGTTCATATGCCCGGGCATTCGCCCGGCCACTGGGTGGATTCCGTATTTCACCTCCACACCGTTTTTAGTGAGGGCGTCATCAACATCTTTACAAATTTTCTGTGCTTGTGCCACAGCCATACCATAACCCGGCACAAACATAACCGAGTCGGCGTATTGAAGTTGAATAGCCACATCGCTGAGGCCAGCTTCCTTCATGATACCATCCACGGCTTCTCCGCCACCTGTGCCAACGAACTTGCCAAAGAAGACATTCCACAACGATCGATTCATGGCCTGACACATCAATACGGTGAGAATTGCCCCTGAAGCGCCCACTAAAACCCCGCCGATTAACATGGCTTTGTTATTATAGACTAGGCCTGAAGTCGCCGCAGAAATCCCAGTTAAGGAATTAAGGAGGGCAATGACTACCGGCATATCGGCACCACCAATGGGGCCGACAAATGAAATGCCGTAGATCAAAGAAAGCAAGGTGATAATGACCAGATAGCTCGTGCTTCCGCCGCCAAAGGCGGCGGAATAAATACTCAAGCCCACAATGGCCGCTAGCAAGCCAAAGTTGAAAATATTATACCCTGGAAAGGCGATGTCCTTTTTCAATAAGCCTTCTAATTTGGCAAAGGCGATGATACTTCCTGAAAAAGAAACCGCTCCGATGATTAATGCAGCCAAAATAATGCCTGCACGCCCAGGCGCTTGAATGCCATTTTCGAGCAATGCTTGAAACTCAATAAAACCCAAGACCATAGCACTGGCACCACCTAAACCGTTAAATATGGCCACAAGCTGTGGCATAGAAGTCATTTGCACGCGCTTTGCTAAAGGCAAACCGATTAAAGTGCCCAGACCCAAGCCAACTAAGATCCAGGTGATGTTGCCTTGGTTGCCTTCCAAGGGTTGGAAAATGGCGGTGAGCACAGCGATAACCATCCCAAGTGCAGATAATACATTGCCTTTCTTTGCCGTATCGGGATGGCGCAACCAACGCATACCAAATACAAAGGCCATAACAGCTATGAGATAAGCGAACTCAGCCATTCTTCTTCGGTTTTTTCTTGAACATCTTTAACATCCGGTCGGTGACGGCATAGCCACCAATAATATTGATCATACCCAATGCAACAGCCAACGTACCAAGAATCAGTACTTTGGTATTGCTAGGATCCACTGTTCGAAGCAGTAAGATACCTCCCACCGTGATGATTCCACTAATGGCATTTGTACCGCTCATCAGCGGAGTATGCAAGACAGTAGGCACTCTCGAAATGAGTTCATAGCCCAGAATAATGGCAAAAATGAGGATATAGGCCGCTGTTAAATGCTGTGTTATAAAGTCGATAACTCCTTCCATTATTCTGGTTTTAGTAGTGAGGCTGCGATGATATCATCGTCGAAATCGATATGGAATTGTCCTTCTTCATTGATGAAGAGCTGAACGAAATTAAATACGTTGTTGGCAAACAGCTCACTGGCGACAATGGGCACGGAGTTGGCTAGATTAGAGTCGCCAATCACGGTCACGCCTTGGTGGTTGATGGTTGCATTGTCTTGGGTGACTTCGCAATTCCCTCCTGTTGAAGCAGCTAGGTCAACAATGACTGAGCCTGGTTTCATAGATTCAACGGTGGCTTTGGGGAGGATGAGTGGGGCTTTTCGTCCGCGGACTTGGGCCGTTGTGATGACCACATCGGCCTCCGCTGCCTTTTCCTTTACGAGAGCCTGCTGGCGTTGTTTGTAGTCTTCGGATTGCTCTACGGCATAGCCGCCTGCAGAAGCTTCATCTTTAGCGCCTTCTACCTCTACAAACTTGGCACCTAGACTTTGTACTTCTTCCTTGACGGCGGCACGCGTATCGAAGGCTTCAACGACAGCGCCTAAACGCCTTGCAGTTGCGATGGCCTGTAAGCCGGCAACGCCGGCGCCAATGACCAAAACCTTGGAAGGGCGAACACTTCCAGCTGCAGTAATCATCATGGGGAAGTATTTCGGCAAATGCGCTGCTCCAAGCAACACGGCCTTATAACCCGCTATGGAAGCCATAGAAGACAGCACATCCATACTTTGTGCCCGGCTGGTACGCGGAATCATGTCGAGACTAAAGGGCTGCACCCCTCGATCTAAAAGCTGGTTTGTCCAGGTTCGATCTTGAAATGGGGCTAATAAGCTCACCAATACCTTATTAGACGGCAGTTGTTGTACCCAGTCTTCATCCGGGGCATAAGCTGCAAGAATATCGGATTGCTGGATAACCTGAGTAGTGTCAACAAATACATCTCCCAACTCGGCGGAAGGCCAATCGGTTAGAAGCGTGTTATCAATCAATACATCCCAGCCTTTGGAGGCATACTTCTTAACGACAGAAGGATGAACAGGCATGATTTGTTGAGCACTATGTAAAAATCCTATAGTGGGCAAGGTGTTTTGTTGGTTGAGTAGTTGAAGATAGTACTTAAAAACTTTTTGTTAACGAAAAAACCCCCATCTCGGCAAAGCCGAGATGGGGGGCAGTATATTTCATTGAAGTCGTTAGACTACTTCATCTTTTTCCACTTGGCGATATTCGCCTCGTTAAATTTCACATATTGGCCATTTCCCGCTTTCTCCGCAGCTTCCATACTCATTTTAGCTGTTTTTATCGCCGCTTTTAAATCGCCATTCTCCGCTTGGATTTCAGCTAATTTTCTCGACATCCAGAATGCCTCAGGACGCATTTCTACAGCCTTAGCTGCCCACGTCTGCGCTTTCTCCATATCGATTCCTTCATCGAAGTAGAAATTGGCTGCAGCATAGTAATCATTAGCCGATGGACCACCCATTACCTTATCGATACTCGCTTGTACTGCCGTTTGTGTATCAACAGAAATTGGAACTGCTACAAAGCTATTTTCCCAAATTAGGTATACATCTGCACTAGAGTTGGTAATGTTTTGGAAACCGATTTCAAAAGTTTCGATATCCATAGGCATTTCGTAAACAGGTACTGTTGCCATAGCAACCACTTTTGACTCGTCGAAGTCACGTGGTGTTCCCCAGTGATCTGCCTCACTGTACAACATCACTTGCCATTCTTTTTTGCCTGGAACAGAGTATAGGGCGTATTTCCCTGCCTCTACTTTTGTACCGCCAAACTCAACCGCTTCAGTAAATTCAATGTCAGTAGATGCATTTGCACCAGTTCGCCACATCTTATCGAAAGGCACTAAATCGCCAAAAATGGCTCTTCCTTTCATTGAAGGGCGAGAATACGTTACAGAAACATCCGCTAAACCTACTTTTTGCATTACAGTGGATTCCGGACTTGGTTGTGGGGTCTTAATTTGAGCGTTTGCTTGCTCAGCAAACATAAATGCTACCATTGCAGTAGCAAGTAGTAATTTTTTCATGTGATTTGGAATTTTTAATCGAAGCAAACTTAGTAGAAATTAAGCGAAATGAGTTCAACCCCTATTCCCCATCGTTGCCAAGTATTGTTCGAATAGGAAATGGAATAGTAATTCCTTCACGTTCAAAGGCTTTCTTGATGGCCATAATCGCTTCGCTTTTTGCATAAATTGCTTGAATCGCACTTTTTGCATCCATCCAAAAGCGGGTTTGGAAATTGATAGAACTGTCTGCAAATTCATCGTAAAAAAAAATGATTTCTTCTTCCTTCAAGTGCGGAAAAGTTGCACAAAGCGTGCTCAACACAGTTCTACGTACATGCTCTAGATTGGACGAGTAGTCCACACCACACGACACTTTAACAAGCGTTCTTGTGGTCAACGAGTGGTTTTTATACGGGGCTTCCAGTACCAGTTTATTCGGCACAATAATCATGTTGTTGTCTGCCCCTCTCAAGGTGGTGCCCTTAAGGTCTAAGTCGACCACTTCGCCAGCAAAGCCATTGGTTTCGATCCAATCGCCAATATTAATATCGTCCCGAAAACTGAGTAAAAAGCCCGCAAACGTGTTCCCGAGTGGGTTTTGCACTGCAAAACCCACGGCCAATCCCGCTACACCAGCTCCCGTTAACAATGCCGTTACCGCTTTGTCTAAACCGAGAATTGATAAGGCAATGAAAATGCCAAGACCAACCAACAATGCTCGAAGCAAGCTGCCAAAGAGCGACGCAATCGACTTATTCTTCATGCGCTTCTTCAGACTCTTCGTAATACCGTTTGCAATAACACTTGCCAAAAACCAAAACAAAGCCAACACAATAGTTGCTAGGATGATATTCGGCAAATGGTGCAGAAAACCTTCCTTAAATGAATCTACCGATTCTAATGCGGCATTGGCCTGTTCTTCTACGCTTTGAAGTTGCATGAATAGAATTAAAGCGCGAATATAGCAAGCGTTGATTATCTTTAACCATGCGCATTGCCTTAATTGCCCATGATGGCAAAAAACCTGAAATGGTTCAGTTCATCACACAAAACAAAAACACGCTCCAACAAGTAGAACTTATTGCAACAGGCACTACTGGTGGTCATATAGAGAATACGGGGTTTAATGTGGTGAAATTACTTTCGGGCCCGAAGGGCGGAGATGCCCAAATCGCCGCTATGGTGGCCGAAGGGAAACTCCATGGGGTTTTCTTTTTTAGAGATCCGCTCGACAAACACCCACACGAGCCAGATATTCAAATGCTCATGCGTTTATGTGATGTGTATAACGTACCCCTAGCAACAAACCCCAAAACGGCAAGCCTTATCTTAGAGGCATTAGTTCATTAACAACCAATACAAACTAAACTTCATGAAATACCTTTTGATGTTTTTCGCAGGAATCATGCTTTTCGCTTGTAAAACCGAAAAGACCTACACTACAGAAGAAATTTCCACCTTCACGTCTGAATTCAATACTTGGCTAGATGAAGCATTCGACGAACAAGTACTTCAATCCCCGATGACACAAACCTATTTGGGTGTCAAGCAAGATTACGACAAGCTAGATGATATGACTGAAGCGTTTTATGACGCCCAACTCGAACAATCTAAAGACTTGCTATCTGCTTTAAAAAAATGGGAGAATGGACAATTAGATGAGCAAGCTCAAATCACGCGTAAGTTGATGATTAGCGACTTAGAGCGCAACATTAGTAACGATAAGTTCCGTCATTTCAACTATCCAGCGCATCAAATGTGGGGCGTGCATGATCGTATTCCTTCTTTTATGATCAACATGCACAAAGTGACTGAAAAAAGCGATGCAGAAGCGTATGTAGCACGGCTCAAAGACACAAAACGCTTCCTTCAGGAAGGGATTGCACAGATGAAACTCCGAGAAGAAAAAGGCGTGATGCCTCCGCAATTTGTGTATCCGCATATTATTGGTGCCGCAGAAAACGTTATTCAAGGCGCGCCGTTCGATGACGGAGAAGATAGCCCGCTTTTGGCCGACTTTAAACGCAAAGTGAACGACTTAGACATTGCTTCTGCCGAAAAAATAGCGTTAATCGATGAGTGTAAGGTGGCGTTAGGTATCGATTTTCAGGAAGGCTACGACGAGTTGATTGCCTTTTTAAAAGACCAAGCCACTCGAGCAACTACAGACGATGGCGTGTGGAAGTTAGACAATGGCGATGCCTATTATAAATCCCGCTTAAAAGCCATGACAACGACGGACATGACGGCTGATGAAATCCATGAAACTGGCTTGAAAGAAATTGAGCGTATTCATGGTGAAATGCGTGATATCATGAAGCAAGTAGGTTTCGAAGGGGACTTACAGGAATTCTTTGAGTTTATGCGTACCGACAAACAATTCTACTATTCTAGTGATCAAAAGGGAAAGGATGCGTATTTGACTAAAACCAATGAAATTATCGATGGCATGCGGGATCAACTGGATGGTTTGTTCATTACCAAACCAAAGGCTGAATTGGTTGTGAAAGCCGTGGAGCCTTTCCGGGAAAAAGCCGCAGGAAAAGCCTTTTATCAGGGCCCCGCTCCAGATGGATCGCGGCCAGGCACCTACTACGCCAACTTGTACGACATGACGCAAATGCCGACCTATCAAATGGAGGCATTAGCCTACCACGAAGCACTACCAGGACACCACATGCAAATTGCCATTAAGCAAGAATTAGAAGGCCTGCCGAAGTTTAGAACGCAAGGTGGTGGCTACACCGCTTATTCCGAAGGTTGGGGCTTGTACTCCGAGCTCGTGCCGAAAGAATTGGGCTTCTACAGTGATCCGTATTCCGATTTTGGTAGACTCGCTATGGAGTTGTGGAGATGCTGCCGACTGGTTGTAGACACCGGCATTCACGCGAAGAAGTGGACACGAGAGGAAGGCATTGCTTTCTATAAAGAAAATACGCCCAACCCAGAAGACGATTGCGTGAAAATGGTAGAACGACACATTGTTATGCCTGGTCAGGCTACGGCATATAAAATTGGGCAGTTAAAGATTTTAGAACTGCGCGCGAAAGCGAAAGATGCCCTTGGTGAAGCTTTCGATATCCGTGAGTTTCATGACGTGGTCTTAACCAGTGGTGCCGTACCGTTAGATGT
>JAHQVX010000102.1 GCA_019634125.1 Saprospiraceae bacterium | reverse complement strand
TGACGGCGAGTCATATTCTACGGAAGGTTCCTCGATGAAGGCATTCGGAATATTTTGAGAGGCATGACTAAAGGAAAGCTTAGTCGCATTAGCAACATTATTGTACGTCCAAACATCATAGGAAATTTTGATTTCATCCACAGCTAATCCGGTATCGTTAATTGCCTTTAGGGTAATACTTCCTGGAGTGAAATCGGAGTTCGTTGGCTGCACACCTAATGAAAAATTACCACTAAAAGGGATAAAACAATAGAGGCCACCTATGCCTGTTCCGCCGCCTGAGGTTCCTCTTGCGAAATCGTTGTTTAATTCGGTATCGCCGAATATGGAGGCGCCGTCTCCAGAACTCACTCCTAATACTTCCCAGGCATCAGAGTCTAATCGACCTGCACTTGGATTGGGCTCGAAGCCATCTCCTTGGAAAGCCCCTTGATTAACATCTGGCAATGTTCCTTGAAAATCGACAACTACATCAGTTCCTCCTGTGGTAATAGAGAGTTGTGAATAGCCCGACACATAGGCCAGCGCAGCCACCAATAATGCGATATACTTGAACCCCTTCATGTTTTGGTTTTTCCAACCGAAACAGACATCGAATACTAAGAAAACATAGTCCGAAAAGACTAATAAAAGAATATGTTTGTTGTTTTGGGTTGGGAGTTTGAAGATATGAAAAAATGATGGAGTTGCACAAAAAAACCCACCCCGGCTTTGCCGGGGTGGGTAGGTGCGTTCTATAAAACGACTTATTTTATAATCTTCTGAACTTGTTGTTCACCGTTCAACTCAATGCGAACAAAGTAAACACCTCTCGATAAGTCAGCAACACTAAATGTAGCATTTCCACGATCTGTTGGTTGATCTTCGAAAGCAACCAACTGTCCAGCGACATTGTATACTGAAATTCTCAAGTCACCCGCTTTCGGCGTAAAGACCTCTAAACGCTCGCCATCGTAGGCAGTTACTTTAATTTTCGTACCGATTTCAACAGCCACGATATGACTGTATTTGAAGTCACCGTCAAGGTCTACTTGCTTTAACTTGTACAAGTTCGTTCCTTGTGCTGGGTTGTCGTGTGTGAACGTATAATTCTGTTGGAATGGCGTAGTTCCTGCACCAGGCAGTTGACCTACATTCACCCAATTCGAGCCATCTACGGAGTATTCCACCTCAAAGTGACTATTGTCCTCTTCAGAAAGCGTCTTCCAAGCCAATTCTACTTTGTCTTGTGAAGTGAGTGAAGCCGTGAAGCTAGCCAACTCAACTGGAAGTGGAACAACGTTCGCAGCGCCAGGACTAGGTGCTGCTACAAACCAAGACCCACGCTGAATAGACTCCGTGTCTTGCGCACCATTTTCTCCTTCGTTGATCTGACCAGGTGTATCTAGATCTAGATTCAAAGGAATCAACGCAGCATCGTCTGCATCGTTGGTGTCATATGCTAAGCCATCTACTAGGTTGGTAAAGTCAATTGGTGTGTCATTCGGAAACTCAGCTACAGTTCTATTGAAGTATAATCCCACGCCATCAGCCCCATTTTGAAGGCCATTGGTGGTAAATGCTACTAAGTCTACATTCGGAACGGTAGCAGAACCAATTACAAAATATCCAAAGCCATCACCATCATCAGGGATAGTTTGGCCATTTAGGTCGATAGGAGTATTATAAGATTGATCATCACTACCGTTGTACAATACTATTATAAATCCATCTAAAGACTGGCCAGCAGGACCTCTTAATTCGATAAACTCAGCAGCATCTGTATCTGGAGTGTCTGCATCTAATTCATTGATCCGAACAGCTGGCGGATTAAATGGCTCACAAATTGGTGAAGTAATGTCTACAACTTCATTACAAGCCATATCAGCGGTAGTAATCGTGATTTGTACATCTGTTCCTTCATCGATTCCAGTTACAGTAATTGTACCCGCAGCAACTGTGTTTGGATCATCTCCTGCCACAGTACCTACATTGGACATAACTGTATAAGTTTGACCTGTCATTCCTCCGGTGTAGGCTAGTGAAGCTGTGTAGGTATCCACACCCATGGTTTCCGCATCACAAGATGTAGAAGTGGCTCCAGCAACAAAGTCACATGTTGGACCACAATTTGAAGGGGTTTGCATACCTAAAACTGGACAAGCAGAACCATTCAACGTAATGTTTGAAAGCACCCAATCACTAAACCCATCTAATCCATCATCCGTATATTGAATCCCTAAATAAACTGCTGTACCTGTAGAAGCGATTGGGAAAGATAAGCCTACACCACCGTCTACAATTGTACCTAATGAAGACCAGCTATTTGCTGGGTCATCTGGACACCCTTGATAGCTTTCAGTAAGTTGTACATTCAGGTCTGTTACACCAAATGACTCTACAGCATCCAATACTAATTCCACATCTGCCGCAGCACTAAAGTCAAGCGGGCCAAAGATGAGCCAAGTGTCTACCATTTGTTGGCAGCCACCACCACAGAATGCATTCATATCATATGCGCCAGCATTTAAAGCCCATTCCGACTGTGAGCCGGCTGTGGCTGGGACAGGAGTAACTATTTCAAATCCGTTTGTTGTTCCATCTAGTGTAAAGCACAATGGTGGTGGTGATCCTGTCCAGAACGTTGAACCATGGTCAGCTACTCCACCAGTGAAGTCATATGGTGCAAAGCCACCTACAAAGAGCATAGCATCGTCCCATCTTCCAGCAGTTACGGCTTGTCCGGAACGGTCTTGACTAGCTGCTCCCCATTGAACATAATCCCTGAAAATTGCTGGGTCTGTAGAGCCAAAACTTCCCCCTGTTGAGAAAAGACCGAGCCCACCAGCTGCGTCTGGGAGTGCTGTGATACCCGTTCCACCACCTGCAGAAACATCAATAGTCACTGCTTCAGAAGGGTCTAACATAAGGTCTCCAGTAATTCCTGTGTAATCTGAAAGTGCATTATATTCTCCAGGCCCAAGGCATATTTGAAATGCTGAAATATCTTCTGCGGCATCCCCTAGATTCGTTATCGTAATTGTTTCTGTAGTAGAATTTACTTGAGTTAAGTGGATCGAAGGACTTCCTCCACCAGCTTCACGAACGACTACATTATCAATAGCAATGTCTTCATCACCCGCATTGAGTCCAGCCATCGTGATTCTAAGGTCGAGAGTCGTACCAGTACCTGTAATCGCTTGAATATATTGAGTAAAAGCTGCTGTGATTTCAGCTCCATCGCCTATACCATCAAAATCGGTATCTACTAGAGGACGCTCATTGGTTTGATCTCCTGCTACTGATTCAGTCTCAACGGCAAATAGGCTCGCATATCCCCCTGCGTCAATTTGGTATTCTACAAACAAGCGAGAATCGCCATCCCAATCTTGATTCCCATCAGTAGCATCATCTTCAGCAACAAAAATGGAGAATTCTAAACTCGCTGCAGAACTAATGTCTATACCAGTAAAGTCTAGGACAATAGAACCAGCAGGGACAATAGCACCATCGGTGTCTTGAGCACCATAATACCCACTTCCCTGAGTATTGGTAAACTCAACAGCAGAAGATGGTGTAGATGTATCAGGCGCAATTCTGCCATAATAATCCAAAGCCCCTATGTCTGATAAATCATCTACTGGAGTTGGAGTATAAGTAATCGTAGCATCTTCAAAATCTTCTTCAAGATAGGTTTGAGCAAATGAAGAAAAGGTAAACATGCACATGCATATTACAAGTAAAATTTTGTTCATAGTGTGAGTTTAAGAGGAACAAAAGTATTTTTTAGATGCATTCACCCCTAAAAACTTATGTTACGTTTGTGTTAATTATTGATTTCCAAGTCAATAAAGTTGTGTTTATTGCATTGAAAGCCGATTTATCGTCCCAAATAAATCCTTCCACCAACACCTCTAAATATAAGACACAATCCACGCTTTTGGAAATATTACGCGAAAAAAGAATTTGTTAACGGAGTCGACTTCTTGAAGATTCGACTAATTTTTCATCCGCACGAATTCTTCCTAAGGCCAGCCAGCCTAAGACTAAAGCAAGAATGGGTAGCACAGTACCAATTTCAAAAGTGATCCCACTGAAGCCACCAGTAAATGCTTGATACAAAGCATAACCTATAAATGCCGCTACAAAGAATAATGAAATACGGGTAATTCTTAGTTGAAGTGGTCTGTTCTTGAAAAAGAAAATCGCGGCTAATAATCCAGCCACGGGTACCAAGGAAAAGATCATGGTTAAGCTGTCTTCATTTACGAAGAATTCATCGGCACTAATAGAGAAATAAGCAAACTTCTGCAATAAGGCCATAGCAGCAGATGCAAGGATTAAATATATGGATTGAATACGTTGAATCATCGTTCTAATTTTGTTCAAAAATAGCTTTTCAAGTTGTGCTACTTATTTTTAGCGGGTAAAATTTCTGTATGCGGCATTTTTTAGAGGTAGCTTATAATGGGAAAACGTTCAGTGGTTGGCAAGTTCAGCCCAATAAGCGCACGGTACAAGGCGTCATAAATGACGCCTTGAGCACGCTGCATCAACAACCTATTAATGTAGTGGGCTGTGGGCGAACAGATGCTGGCGTACACGCCTCGCAGTACTTCCTCCATTACGATGCCGACAAACCGCCACACGAAGACATCGTATATAGGCTAAATGCCTTAGTTGGTCGGGAAATTGCCGTGAAACGCATCATCGCCGTTGGCGATGATGACCATGCCCGATTCCACGCCACCGAGCGGGCCTACACCTACCGAACCCACTTCCAAAAAGATCCGTTTTTTGACGAATTGTCGTATTACTGCTTTTACCGAGGATTAGACCATGAAGCCATGCAGCAAGCTGCATGGCTCATCGCACAAACCAAAGACTTTGCCCCACTCTGTAAAGCCGATGAAGACCAGACAAATACACGCTGCGATGTACGCTATGTTCGCCTTTCGTTTTCAAAAGATGGTAACGCCATGGAATTAAATATTGCCAGCAATCGTTTCCTCTATAACATGATTCGCCGAATTGTAGGTTTACTCATTACTGTTGGTCGCGGAAAAATCGACAATACAGAAGTGAAACATGTTTTAGAAACTAGCGGTACTTTTAACATTAACTTCGTGGCCCCACCACAAGGTCTTTATTTAAGCAGAGTGGCCTATCCATTCATTGAAGCGCATGGCAAAGCAGAAGAACACGTATAACCTCGATCAGCAATCAAAAAACGATGTCCGTTTACTGGGCAGAATGCTCCAATTGGTGAAACCTTACAAGTTTCCGTTTGGTATTTCTAGCCTGCTCGCATTGTTCTTAGCGGTTTTAGCTCCGCTAAAACCGTACAT
Source organism: Saprospiraceae bacterium (assembly GCA_019634125.1). GTDB lineage: Bacteria > Bacteroidota > Bacteroidia > Chitinophagales > JAHQVX01 > JAHQVX01. The sequence goes on along the minus strand of JAHQVX010000102.1, from coordinate 11,280 downwards.
CATTACCAAAACCATTAACGATAATATCCTCAGCTCTACAGGTATTGGCCTTAAAGAAATGGTTATGCTTTTCTTTGGCGTGCTTGTACTAGAAGGAATTCTTCGATACACCTTCTTATACCTGACTCGCTTCGTAGGTCAATCCGTTATTAAAGACCTTCGAACCAAAATTTACAACCACATTAGCGGCCTCCAACTCAACTTCTTCAATCAAACACCCATTGGAACGCTAACTACTCGAACCATTAACGATACAGAGGCTGTAAATAAAACCTTTTCGAACGGACTCATTACCATTGTATCTGATGTACTCACCATCGTGGTCATCATCAGCATTATGTTTGCTACCGATTGGCGACTGACCTTGTTGACTTTAGTGCCTTTTCCACTTATCCTCACGGCGACTTACATTTTTAAAGAAAAAGTGAAGAAAGCCTTCATGCGCGAGCGAAAAACCCTGCAAAATCTCAATTCCTTTATGCAGGAACGGATTTCAGGTATGAAAATCGTTCAGCTATTTGCCATTGAAGATCAGGAGCTCAAGAAATTCAACAAGATCAACAACGCGAATAAACAAGCCAACGTAGACACAGTCATGTATTATGCGGTGTACTTCCCAGTCATCGATATTTTAACATCGGTGTCTTTAGCCTTATTGGTCTGGTTTGCGGGCAATAAAATACTTGGCGGCGTGCAGCCAGAATACATTGGGTTAATTACTGGGTTTTACATGTGGTCTCAACAACTCTTCCGGCCATTACGAATGCTGGCCGATAAGTTCAATGAATTGCAACGTGGCTTAATAGCGAGCCAACGGATTTTCAACCTGCTAGATACCGACGCTGTATTTGAAGAACAAGGCACTTTCCTTCCTGTTCAACTCAACGGACATGTTGCCTTTAAAAACGTCCAATTTGGCTACAATCCCCATGAGCCTGTTTTAAAAGGTATTTCCTTCGAATTGCATCCGGGTCAAACGTTAGCATTGGTCGGTTCAACTGGATCCGGGAAATCCACCACCATCAATTTAATTAACCGCTTTTACGATATTCAAGAAGGCCAAGTATTGATCGATGGACGTGATATTAAAGACTATCAATTGGATGGATTACGAAGTAAAATTGCAACCGTCCAGCAAGATGTATTCCTGTTTTCAGGTTCTATTTTGGAAAACATTCAACTGAACGACGAGTCAATAACTAAAGCAGATATCGAAGATGCAGCCAAGCAGGTAGGTGTTCATGAATTTATTTTGAGCTTGCCTGGCGGGTACGATTATAAGGTAATGGAGCGGGGAAGCACGCTAAGTTCGGGGCAACGTCAATTGATTTCCTTCATTCGCGCCATGGTAGCGAACCCAGATTTATTGATTTTAGATGAAGCCACCGCCGCTATCGACACAGAAACTGAATTGCTCATCCAGGCAGCCACTGAAAAGTTGATGAAAGGCCGGACATCTATTGTGATTGCCCATCGCCTAAGCACGATTCAACACGCCGACACAATAGTGGTTTTAGATCAAGGAGAAATTATTGAAAGTGGCAGCCACAAAGCCTTAATGGAACTAGATGGTGCCTACAAGCGCTTACACGATATGCAGTTCAAAAAACAAGAAGTTGTTGCATAGAAAAACCCCATCTCGGCAAAGCCGAGATGGGGTATCTAAAAACTCAAACTAGTCGCTTACTTCTTAAGCGAGTCTCGTATTTCCGTAAGTAAATCAACCTCAGAAGGTCCTGCCTCTGGAGCTCCACCTCTGGACTTATTGTACGCCTTCACAATGAAGAACAACACTAGACCTACAGAAATCAAACTAATGATTTTGTTAATCCAAGCACCGTAACGGATGGCATTCTCTGGTTTAAAGCCTTCTTCGCCTTCAACACCAGCAGCGGCAGATAGCACATACTTCATTTGTGCAAAGTCTACACCACCAGTCAATTGACCAATGATTGGCATAACGATATCATCAACAAATCCGTTGATAACTGCACCAATAGCTCCAGCTAAAATTACGGCAACGGCAAAGTCGATGACATTGCCCGTCATTATAAAATCTTTAAATTCCTTTAACATGTATCGTGGTTTTTTGTTCAAAACAAATGTAGAAGAAGTGTTTAATGCACACAATACCACTTATCAACACATAGATTTATCTGCATATTGCTGACTATCAGCTGCTTAAAGCAAGTGTAACAAAATCAATTTCTTTTCTACTTATCTTCCAGTTACGATGGCGAAAGCAAACGAGTCAGAATTTTTAAAGCTTTATCAGGAAAACCAAGGTATTGTGTATAAGATATGTCACTTATACGGCAAAACCGAGGTGGATAAGCAAGACTTGTTTCAAGAAATCACCATCCAGCTTTGGAAAGCATTTCCTACGTTTAAAGGAACAGCAAAGTTTAGTACCTGGATGTACCGAGTTGCCCTAAATACGGCAATTACCTTTTTTCGAAAAGGCAAGAAAAAACGAAGTGAAGTAGAACTTAATACTGATTTTGCCCGAACACTCACTTACGAAGATTACGATGATGAAACTGAGCAGCGATTAAAATTGATGTACGCCGCCATTGAAAAACTCAATGAAATTGAAAAAGCGTTAGTTTTTCTCTACTTGGAAGACAAAGCATATAGAGAAATTGCTGCTACCCTAGGTATATCAGAGGTAAATGCCCGTGTGAAAATGAATCGAGTGAAAACCAAATTAAAAAAGCTATTGAATTAAGCTATGGAGTTAGATGACTTAAAATCAGCCTGGCAAAAAATGGGGAAAGATAATTCCCCAATAGATGAGCAGTCGCTTAAGGGCTTGACTTCTCGAGAGTCCAAATCGTTCTTAAAGAAGATTCGGAAAAACATGTTCATAGATGTAGTTGCTGGAGTGGCAGCAATCATCTTCATCTTGATTATGATTATCCAAGTACGGCACTCCTCCCTTTCTTTCCCTGGCTTGGCTTTACTCGTGGTGTTGTTTTTAGGCTGGATTGGATTAGCCTACCCAAGACTGTATAAAAGCAGTCAGGAACCGCCTTCTACTGGAAATATCTTAGCCCACTTGAATGAAAAGATTACCTCCCTAGAAAAAGATTTAAACTTTTATAAAAATCTCAATATTTACATGTATCCACTGGCTGTTGTGGTTGGCTTGATATTAGACAAAACCACTTTAACAGCGATTCAGGAACAGATTTCAAATAATACCGTTTCTCTTTTAATTATCATCTTAGCCTTTGCTATAGTGTTTCCGCTTTACGTCCTCTTCGTGAAATGGTGGACCAACTTTATGTATGGCCGATTTGTGAAGCGATTGAAAGACATGTACAACGAATTAATTACTGACGAAATAGAAGAAGAATGAAACCATTGTATGTAACATTAGCCAGTTTCTTGGCTGCTATCACCGTATTTTCTAATCCTGCCACGGCCCAAGAAAATGCAAACCATAGTCTGTTGTGGAAGGTAAGTGCCAATGGCTTAGAAGTGCCGTCATACTTGTATGGCACCATCCATATGATTTGCGAAGACGATTATTTTGAACCCACTGGATTAGAAGAGGCCTTTGAAGCCACCGATCAGCTTGTACTTGAAGTAGATATTTCGGATCCGAGTATTCAAGTGGAAAGCTTAAAATATTCCTTCTTGCCTGCAGGAAAGACTTTAGAAGATTATACTACAGAAGAAGAGTACGGTCGTCTAGAAACGTTTTTTGCGGAGAAAGTAGACATGCCTTTGAGTATGTTGAAGACGATGAAGCCTTTTTTACTCAGCTCCTTAATGATTATGCCTTATATCGATTGTCCGCAACCGGATTCTTATGAAATGAAATTTGCCACACGAAGCAAGAAAGATGGAGAAGCTATTCACAGTTTAGAAAGCATGGAGGAAGTGATGAGTGTCTTAGATGAAATTCCTTACGAACGCCAAGCACAAATGATGGTGGAATCGATTGATATGATGGAAAGTGAAGCCTTCACGTTTGAAGATATGATTCGCTTGTATAAGTCACAAGATTTAGAGGCATTAGTAGATGCGATGAGTGAATATGAAGCAGGCTCTGAGGAGTTCAACGAGTTATTGCTTACAAAGCGAAACAACAACTGGATGGACGATTTGGAGGCATACATGAAAGACAAGCCTAGCTTAGTGGCTGTGGGTGCGGCTCATTTGGGCGGCGAAACAGGATTAATCCAATTACTCCGCGACAAAGGCTACACGGTAGAGCCTATTGTACAATAATCGTCGTTGAATCGACATTAAAACCCCGGCCAAAGGCCGGGGTTTTTTACGCCCATCCAATTCACTCCACTATATTTGCACTATGAATAAGAATGTCAAACTATTAATTGCCCTGCTCGGCTTAGCTGGCACCATCTTCGTCTTTACCCAAGACCTTGGTGTATGGGCATGGCTCACTATACCACTCTTTGTAGGTGGACTCTTCTTTTACTTTTTTAATGAATACCTCATCCTCGGCTTCCTCAGACTTCGAAAACAAGACATTGAAGGCGCGAAAAAATGGGTGGGAAAAATCACCCACCCAGAAAAGCAAATCTGGGAGACTTCCCTCGGTTACGCCTACTACATGAAAGGCATTGTATCCGCACAAGATAACCTAGCCGATGCCGAACAAAATATGAAAGCCGCCTTAAAACACGGCCTCCCATTCGGCCACGATCGAGCTATAGCCAAAATCAATCTCGCTGCAGGCATGATGCGAAAAGGCAATAAAAAAGAAGCACAACGCTTGATTAACGAAGCTAAAAAAGACGATAAACAAGGCGTAGCTAAAGCGCAAATCAAAGAAATGGAAAAGCACCTGAAAAAAGTGCCTAACCTTCGAAACCCCGCCCAACGCCAGCAACGACAACGCGGTAAATATTTCTAGTCGTACGTTTTTTCGTCGCTCTCCAAATTCACCCGCAACGGCCAATCAGGGTAAACATTCCCTTGTTGCGCCTGATATAAGACTTCGCGAACTAATCCAGTTTGGGCATTTTTATCGGCTTTGACCGTAACGATAAACTCCGACCTGAATTCATAAGGGATATTCAGCATGCTTTCTCGAATGAAGGCCTGCACCTCCTCCACTTCATCTGCAGATATCAATTTGTTATCCAGTTGAATCATTGGATCATACAGTGAGGTATTCATGGCTTGGCCAATCCAAATTGTGGCCGACAAGTCTTGCTTGGATAGCTTCCTCGATTCAATCGCCTCGGGATTGATTTGTTGCACCAGAGGTGGTTGGTCTTTCATTTTCGCACTCACCATAAAAAAGAAGAGCAGCGTGAAAATAATATCAGGTAATGATGCGGTAGAAACCGCTGGAACTTCTTGTACTTTGTTTTTCCGAATACGAGCCATCTTCTTTTATTTATGTGGTGATTCAATAAACTTCAACGGGTATTTTTTACGAACCGCACGAGCCTTGGCGCGGTCTTCTTCGGTATCTAAGAATAAGTCGTATGCTTTCCCATAACGCTGGATCGCGTAGTTGTTTCGGAGTTGGTGGAAAGCCGCTTTTACATGACTAAACACTTCCAAATAGCTGTCATAAGGCGCTTCTGGGTGGGGCGTAAAATACACCAGTGCTTCTTCAAAGGAGTCCGAGTAATTTGGGTCTCGACCTTCATTGGTCAAGAATACAATGACTTCGTCTTTGAGTTGTTCAGGAATAAATACTTCGTCTTCAAGCAATACGGTTCCATCTGCTAAAAGATCAAGCTTCAATAAATTCCGATCTTCCCATTTACGTGGTTGAGGAATCTGATCATTGGATTTCATCGCTGTTGGAATGCCTTTGCTTTCCTTCAATGTAGTAGATACTAAAAAGAAAAGCAGTAAAATGAAGGCAATGTCGGCCATTGAACCCGCATTGAGTTCAGGGAGTTGTCGTCGTGCCATAGTGTAGAGTTTGTTCCCTATTTGGATGCACGGAAAATGATTATTCCATAAACCCAACTACTCCACTGTCAATCGAATCCCTTCACTATGACTCGTAAACTCTGGTGCATACATACATTGAATTGTGGTAATACCATTACTAAAATCTCCCGCATGATTGATTCGTAATGGGTACTCAAATACATAAACCCCTTTTGGCAAATAATCGAAAAAGAAATCCGTACTCGCATCTTTCGTACTCTCATAGTAGCCAAGGCCGTCTTGCCACTTGTACTGACTCAACACATTGACCGGCTCGAATCCAGCAGCCCGCATATCCTTCATATGTACAAACTCCATCGCGCGGTCAACGCGTAATTCAATACGCACCTTCAATAAATCACCAACTTCGAGTTTCGTTTCCGAACTTACAGGCCGAATCTCAGGACCCGACTTCGTATTCGTCTGCTTAAAGACCTTCTTATTCAATTTCAACGGCGTCTCCGCAGGTGTAATCTTGTCTAAGTCTTCGAAATATTGCCAATACAATGCTCCCCAGGCGATACCTTCGCCTTTCTTAGCCAGCGTCACTTCTGCCATCTCAGGTTGAACTTCTGTCGTATTCCAAGCCGTTTTAAAATATCCGGTTCCAGCTTCTATATCCACTCCATCTAATTCTTGAGGCTTCAGCCTTTGTCCAGCAATCGTAATGTCTACTAATTCATCAACCGCTAACCATTCTCCTCCTCGCAATAACAACGCATAAATGGCTTCAGAAGTGGCCTTCGTCGTTTTCCAACTATTCGTTTGCTTGTTCTTCAATAACCACACCTTTAACTCATCTACCTTAGCTTGATCATCTGCGACTTCATCAAATACTTCAATCATCAAAGCTTGCGTTTCAATCGGGGCTTGGTACCACCACCAACTTCCGGTATTCTCTTTCCAATACATGCCTAACTCATCGTTCGTAATACTGCGCTCATCTAAAGACTTCACCAACTTCGCAGGCAGCTCTGTGTTTCCATATCGATGTAAGGCCAATGCCGCCAATCCATCGGAATACAGACTATTACTCAACCAATACTGCTCAATCTGTTTTTTATAGAATTCAAAGGCTTCCCGACTACTGGCTTGCACCGGAATATCTTGGAAAAAACTTCGTGTATAGAAATAATGCAACTGAATGTAGCTAAACTTCTTCTGACCATTATTCCAATTCTTATCGTATCGTTTAAGTCGGTTGAAATCTGCAAGCAATTCCTCATCGAGGTACTTCACTGCCTTAGCGGTCATAGACCAAGTACTTTTGTTTTTCCGGACTTCCTCTACATCAAGGTGGTCTAAGTGGCCCAAACCAGCAACAATGTGTTGTGTGATATAACGGTTATCGGGCCCTCCAGCAAACCAAGGCCATCCTCCGCTGCTCAATTGCATTTGATTCAACTGATTCAATGCCTTACTTTGTTCTCGACGCATCTTGTTAATGTCGAATAGAAGGGCAATGCGGCGTTTTTGTTCGGCTTCATTCTTTGCATCGCGCACCCAAGGTGTTTCTCGGAGTAATAACGATTTCAGCTCTTGGTTCTTCTCTAAATTACTCATCAACGCATCGGGCTGATAATTGCGCCACGTATTAAAGACTTGCTTAATCTTCGGGTCGCTATTCGCAATATGGGTGGCTAGCGTATTGGCATAATAACGACTAAAAGTCTGCTCAGCACATTCATACGGAAACTCCATTAAGTACGGTAAACTCTGTACGGCATACCAAGCTGGATTACTGGTCATTTCTATGGTCAGCTTGTGGTGCTTCAACGTATTGCTATTGTTATTTCTTAACTTATCTAAGACAAAGGTGCGGCTTTGGTTACTTCGAATTGGCATCGGAAGTGTTTCTGTCACTAACATTCGATTACTCAAGACAGGCAGCACATTTTCTTCGCCATCAGAAAAATCTCCCGCTTTAGCCACCACTCTATAGGTCACTGCATCCACATCATCTGGAATGGTCAACTGCCAAGTCAAATTCGTATTTCCACCAGCAGCTATACTGAAATCCTTTGTAATTTCTTGGTTACCTAAGCGCTCATCAATGCGCTCCATGGTTAAAGCATCAAAAAGTTGCAGTTCGGCTTGTCCCGCAAGGGCTTTTTCCGACACATTTGCGACTTTACTCGTAAAGCGGATCACATCTTTCTCTCGGAAGAAACGCGGTGCATTTGGAAGAACCATGAGTTCTTTCTGGGTGACTACTGTTTTGGTTAAGCGGCCAATATTCAAGGCTTTAGAATGCCCTAACAGCATCAATTTCCATTGGGTTAATGCCTCTGGAATAGTAAAGCTAAATGTGACATTACCGTCGGCATCCGTCATTAAATCAGGGTAGAAAAAGGCCGTTTCTTGAAGGTTTTTTCGAGCAACAACCCCAGATAAGCTACTTCCATTCTCCCCACTTGCATTCGAAGAATTTTGGTCCTCCTCTTTATCTTCATTTAGAAAACCAGCGGAATCCGCTACCATTTCTGCTTCAGCCATAGGAGGTGGTGGAGCAGCCGCCGATGCCTTTTTCTGTTTTGCACTGCCCATAACCATAACCTCATCTACAGAAGTGTCGGAAATAGATACACCTCTTACCCGTCCTTCTAATCGTCGAGAAAAATGGTTGTAGCCAAAGTACAAGCCGAATGGGTTCAATTGATCAAACGCTTGGTAACTATAGCTATAGTCATAAGGATAATGGCTCATCATTTGGAAATTACCTTGTCCAAATGAATTGCTTTGATAGCCGCCTAATCGACTATAGTAAGCCCGTTGATACAGGCCCATATTCCACCCATGTCCTCTAAACTGATCTAACGAAGCATCATACATACTCGCCAAGAGTTCGGTGGCTACTTTCTCCCCTTCTGGCCCCTTAATTTTAAAGGTCCATGTTTCTTCCTGACCTGGTTCTAACTTATCTCGGAACGTACCGACTTCAATTTGCAAATCCGTCTCTGGATAAGGCACGTTAATCATAGAAGAAGTCGTTACTTGGCTGTTGTATTTTATAATGGTAGCATGGACGACTACACCGCCTAAGTGTTTCTCTTCAATATTGAAACATACTTTTTCTGTAGAATTATTGAGCTGAACATGTTCTTTGTGCACGATTTTGCCCTCGTGCTCAAACTCCAGAATAACATAAGCATCCTCAGCGCCACTTCCCACTTTTACGTAACCCATTTCACCTGGCGAATAGCTGGTTTTATCTAACTGCAACTCTAATAGTTGATGATCTGCCACCGTTTTGCTGTCGAAATCACTGATAAAAAAGTAATTCTTGGCGGTGATCTCCTTTCCAAAAGCGTCCTTGGTAGTTAATTCCGCCACATACCAGCCAATGTTCCATTTCTTAATACTTCCAAATTCTAAAGCTTCTGTTCCAGAGGTATCATCTGTCTTGAAAGATGCCTTCCAGACTTGTTCACCTTTCTCCCAAGAAGCATAATTTGGGTGCTTTGTCGGAAAATACGGAAAGCTTTTTCTAAATGCTGCAGCTTCGATTGTCGCTTGATCTGGTTGAGTCCAAGGTCGCGTCCGTTCGGCTTGCTCTGGTCCTTTTAACTTGAATACAGTGACTTGACCAGAGGCAGCAACAGGTTGGCCATTTAAATTTTGGGTACTGACTTCCACACTTCCTTCAGCACTACGCTGGAGTGGATTGGTCACGCTTAAACTAGCGTTCATAGCAGTATAACCCACAACAATCATGGTAGTGCTCGAACGTGTTTCGCCATTGATATCGGTTACATCAGCCGTGATTTGATAATCAAAAACGGGCAAATCATCTGGATTTAAGTTTTGATCTGGAAGGGCTTCAAAGGGTATTTCGAAGTTCCCAGCATCGTCTGTAGTAGTTATCCCAAAGGCGATCTCGCGACTTGGTGAAGACGGAGCTGGACGATACCAACTATAATACCAATAAGGAAAGCGTGCAACGCGAGTCACCCGATATTGCACCTTCGCATTCGTAATACTTGACCCCGCATAAGCGGTAGCACTTCCCTTTGCAGTAATCGTTTGGTTGAGCTTAAAATTTCCTTCAATGGGTTGGAATTCAACCTCAAATTTTGGTCGTTTGTACTCTTCCACGCTAAATGCTTGACTACCAAACGGCGTTTCAATTCGATACATTCCAGTGAGGCGTCCCTGGGGAATGGTAAAGCTGCCATGAATAGAGCCATATTCATTCGTTGTAAAGGTTTCAGAGGTAATTTCTTCATAATTGGCATCTCGGAAAATTACTTTCGTTGACTTTCCAGTAATGAGTTCCGAATCCTTAGTGTCGGTTTTAATGACAACTGCCTTAAAGTGCACCGTTTGTCCAGGCCGATAAATACTTCGATCTGTAAACACAAAGGCTTGCTCATAGGTTCTTGTTTGATCTTTGTAGGCTTCTTGATAATAGAAGTTGTCAAAAACAGCTGTTTCTCCTTTGTGGTTGATTTCCACCCCAAGGTTATACATACGTCGACCTAGATTCACTTTACCGTATCCGTTTTCGTCGGTGGTGAAGCTGCGGGCTACATTGTATTCGCTATTTCGGTTGTTTCTACTGTAAATGGTGACTTCAGCATTCTTAAGCGGCTGACCACTATTGCGATCCAAGGCATAAAAATCCATATAGCCTTGATTTCTCCGCGACGTATACGCCAGGTTCGTGAATTGGACAATCGAATACCCCAACGTAGCTTCATACGACTCAAAATCCGGCCGTGTAGAAGCAACTACGATATACATTCCCGGGCCTTGACTAGGTAATTCCGTTTCGAAGCCATGGGCCTGAAAATCGCCTTCATTGGGTGCCTTTGTAGACCATGTTTGCTGTCCATCCACGGCACTTAAGTATTGCTTGAGGTTCTCCCCATATAGGTCTCGAATCCGTCTTGCTTCGGCTGGATCAACGGCTTTGATTTTAAAATAAATGTCTTCTACATTCTTATAGTTCACCAACATCAACGCTTTCTGATTAGCCACTACATGCTGCTCTGTCGTGATGTTCAGTGCAGGAAGAAGGATATTATGTTGGAGAATCTTACAATTATTTGCACCCCGCGAGTTGGGGTATTTTTCGATCATTTGCTCGCACAAGGCTAAGGCTTCCTTTTTCTTCCATTGAAGATCAGGATTTTGGCCCGCCCGATAGTTCTCCCCTTTTGCATAATAAAGAGAAGCGAGTTGGTAGCCTACATCCGCAGCGGCATCGTAAGATGCATATTTTTTGAGTAAATCAGAGAGGGCTGATTCGTACAATTCCTCTACTCGATCTGAGCGCAAATGGGCGCGAACGAATTCTAATCGCTCTAAGTCGATTTGAATCAGCGCATCGGGTTCTGCATCGTTTTGATG
>JAHQVX010000101.1 GCA_019634125.1 Saprospiraceae bacterium | reverse complement strand
GACACCACAATATTTGGTCCTGAAGGCGCATGTTGCATGAATTTTTTGGAAGTAACCCTTCCGGATGTACCTGCTGGAACTAATGCCCTAACTATTGAAGTAGACACTCGAAATGGCCAAGGACCTGCCAGTAACGGCAATGGCCAATCATGGGTATTAGCCAGTACAATTACATTCAACCAAATCAATCCAGTGCCTCTTCCTGTAGAGTTAATTCGTTTTGATGCCGAAGGAGATAGCAATGGAAACACCTTATTAAATTGGACGACTGCTTCTGAAGAAAACAACGACCGCTTCGAAATTGAGCGCTCTGTTGATGGAGTAAGTTTTGATACCGTCGGGGAAGTGCTTGGAAATGGCACGACTACTGAAACAAGTCATTATGTATATACAGACTATGATGCTTCTGCTTCAGGCAGTCAGTTGTTCTATCGATTGCGTCAAGTCGACTTTGATGGTAAGAGTGCTTACTCTGACATTGAGTTAGTGAATTTTGCAGGAAACGGTCGAATGGGCGATGTTGATGTAATTCAACTCGATACTAAAAATTACAGACTGATTGACAATTCCGGCGAGGGTATGTCTACGGTTGAACTGTATTCTATTGATGGGAAACCTGTTGATTTCTTGGAGTTCAATAAAGAATCAGTGATTGATATTAGTGCTGAAAGGCTTGCAAGTGGAACCTATATTGCTGTAGTGGATGGGAAGTACAGTAAGAAAATATTGGTTTACTAACGAAACCCCTTCCTTACCGATGATAATTCGGTAATCCCTTCACCCCGCGCCTTTGGCGCGGGGTGTCTTCTTTAACGACAAAAGATTTTCAAGAAAAAGTGCCGTGGTTTATTTGTAATTTTTGATATAGTATTATCTTTGCCGTCCGTTCATTGGAAAAAGCGAAAGTAGCTCAGCTGGTAGAGCACAACCTTGCCAAGGTTGGGGTCGCGAGTTCGAATCTCGTCTTTCGCTCACAAATCCAGTCTCGGCTAAGCCGAGACTGGATTTTTTTATACACTACTCATGCCCGGGTGGTGGAATTGGTAGACACGCTGGACTTAAAATCCAGTGGACATTGTGTCCGTGCGGGTTCAAGTCCCGCCCCGGGTACGAAAAAGCCCCCGCCTTTGGCGGGGGCTTTTTTCGTTCAACTAAAAATGTTTTCGTAAAAATTCATACGCATTATCGAAACAGATATTATTGATCAATTCATCTTCACTGCCGATCCAACGACTCAGTAAACCAGCTGGATGTGCTTGATTATAAGCACGCATAGCTTCTAATAAGTCGGCCTGTAAATTTGCGTAATGGTTACACGTAGGATAATTATCAATCGGGTCGATAAAGCCATCAAAATCACTGCCTAAAGTGATGGCATCCCAAACAAATGCCTTATCCCCATCTGAAAGCATAGACTGATCTACCGCACGGGCAATAGCCAAAATATGATTCAGAACAACGTTCGTTCGCATTCGGTATTTCTTCTTCTTGCTTCGGAAGCCTAAAAAGCCCTTAACCATACCATTTGTCTTCTTAGCAGCCATCACGCGTTGATCCATACTTAAGCCCAGCAAGCCCTTCGAAGCAACAATAGCTACAACATCTTCATCCGTCATGTTAATGCCCCAGCTGTTAAAATCATACCGCTTTCCGTCAATTTCGAATCCAGGCGCAGAGGAATTATCACGTTCTTTCTTCAAAAACGACTTCCCACTGCCCAAAACTTGAGCTAAAGACTGTAGACCGCAATGTCCAATATGGCTGGCAATAACAGGGATGGCATCGTTTGGAAAATCCGCATTATGTTGTTGTACAATCTTATATAGCGACTTCCGGCCGGCCGGACTCATGTGTTTAACATCAATAAGAATGCGCTTTCCTACTGCATTTGCGCCACCAAAACGGCCAATATTTAATAGGAGTTCAGCGATTTCAAGCCCTTCTTCCGTAAAGCCTTCTCCCATCAATGGAACTTGATCTGCTAATAAACGCGTGACTTTCGGCAAACTATGGGCATGCCCACAGAGCTGATTCGTAAAATGATGCGAATACGTAATAAAGAAGATTGGAAAAGTCTTATTCGTCTTCCAGTCGATCACGCGTGCTTTCAATTCAGCAGCTGTAGCATCTTTTTGAGTAGTTGGATGGCCTTTGCCAAAGGCATGCATGCCCTCGATCGTTAATACCAGGGCTGATTTCCCAGCCACATCTACACCATCAGGCACATTCACCTGTTCTGTAACGATGTCTTCGACATCACTAAAGTTCCTACACAAAGCATAAGCCCCAGCGACTTTAAGAATATCTCTTCGGTTCTCATCGCCCACACTTACATGCTTATCCATCCATTTCCCCGTGGCGTTCTCATAGAAATCATAAATGGCTTCCAACTCATCGTAATAGTTCGAAGTACTACTTTTGAGGTAGGCATATCGGCTATTGGTCATGTTCAATAAGGCCTTGTTGATCCAAAGGAAAAAATCCCGCAACAAAGGCAAACGCACCAAAACGTTTCCAACGCTATGGATGCGTTTATTCACGCCTAAAAATCCATGTTCAATGGGATAAATACTAGCAAAGGCAATTTTCATTCGACCAGAAATCAGCTTTGGTGGATTGGATTGCAAGTACTTTCCTGCTCGCTTTCCCTTAATTTGCTTCAAGAATTTCTCGATAATTCGACGGTTCCATGGATTAAAGGTATCAGGGTCATCTTTAATCACTGAACGGGGCTGGGCGCCACGAAGTCTATGGTACATCATCTCGCCGGGATGGCAGTGTAAATCAGCAAATCGGTTTCGGAGTGGCATTGTGTTTGGGTTTAGAATCTAATTTACAAAAAAGGAAATGTGGAATTGGGGGAATAAAAAAACTCACCGTAAACGGTGAGTTTTTTCACATATATAATATCAATTACTTGATGGTCTGGCCTGTTAAGCCTTCATATAACCAATTTGCTAACGCTTGCCTGTTGCTGGCGGGAAGTATGCGCTTCTGATCCGAGGTATTTTGAATATTCGCCAACTCCACATATACTGCTGGTGGATTCGTTTTACGCAATACATACAATCCCCTTGAAGTAACCGTCCCAGTATAGTTCCGGTTCTTTCGATGAACTTGGTACTTCTTACGAAATGTATTCTGAATATTATTCGCAATCTTCTTTCCTGTTCGGGAACCAGGACTGTAATAGAAGAACACATCTTGCTTCTGTCCAACTGAGCGTGAATCTACGTGGATCGCAATGACAGTGTGTTGCGTTTTACCATTAGACTTTTCTTTCTTATATAAGCCATTCACCGAACTCACCCGTTGTTGCAAGCGCTTCTTTTGATTTAGTGGAATCGCCCCTTTGTCTTTACAAATCTCGTCTCTATCCATTTTCAGGAGTTGCTCCTCCCGAATCCCATCGTTTTTATCTTGAATGATCATATGGACCGTAGCGCCTTCTTCCAAGAGGTTTTTGGCTAAGCGCAAGCTCACATCATACGCATATTCATCCTCACACAACTGATGGTTGCCTTTCTTTTTCATGGCACCAGGATCTGGTCCACCGTGTCCGCTTATAATGTAATATACTTTTCCTTGTAGGACGTTACTCTTCTTTTCAATTTTTTCGCCCGTTCCGAAGAAAATATCTGTTTTCACATACTCTTTGGTGGGTGCAGAAGCAGTGACTGGAACACTTCCTTCGCAATTTACCAAATGATGCGGCACATATAATATCTTATCCTCTCGATAAATCGTGGGCTTTACCTTCGCATCGCGGAGCTTCTCATTATAAGTTTGAATAGAGACTGCTAAATCCCAATCATTATTGCCGATGGTAGATCGGATACTTGTTCCATTGTATTGGTAAATGGCAATCGGAAGTTGATAAGTCTTATTGGCCAATAAAGGATCGCTTTTACTCATGTTGTTGAGGCTGTAAAACGCATCGATATTGCAAGATGCTTCCATTAAATGGTACTTCCGCAACAGCTTAAATACCGCATCGCCACTCTTCGCTTTCACCTTTGCATACGACGTAGGTGGATTGAGTTCTACGGCATGTATACTCGAACAAATGATTATTCCCAAGAAAAATAAAAGTCCCCGCTTCATAGCTATGATTTAGAACGACTTAAACTTAAATCAATTCTATTTCTGAATAACGGCGTAATTCACAGCCTTAGTGTGGAAACTGATTGTGAATGAATACTTAACATCTTGCGGTATATTTATAAAAACGATTTCTATGGACGTGGTAGTTGGAATTGACATTGGTGGTACAAAAACCAAAATTGGCTTAGTGAACAAGCAAGGCCAAGTCTTGGAACAAACTTATTTTAGAACGAGGCACTACCCCATCTTAGAGGAATACCTCGATCAAATTGATACCACTATCGATATTTTGATTCGACAATGTGTCACGCCTGTTGAGTTGCTCGGAATAGGCATTGGAGCTCCGAATGCGTCCAGCAAAAATGGTACGATTGAACATGCATCGAATTTAGTTTGGAAAGGTATCGTACCGATTGTGGAAATCCTGCAGCAACGAAGAGCTTTACCTACAAAGCTGATGAACGACGCCAGTGTTGCCGCCTTGGGAGAACTCTTATTTGGTAATGCCCAAAACATGACTGATTTCATTGTTGTTACGTTAGGAACTGGCTTTGGAAGTGGCATTGTTGCGAATGGAAAACTCATTGACGGTTACGATGGATTCGCCGGAGAGTTGGGGCATTTAGACATTACCCTTGGCGATGGCCGACTAACCGGTCAAGGCGTTTCAGGTGGACTTGAAGCCTATGTAAGTGCAACAGGGTTAAAACGAACGGTGATGTATATGTTGGCTTACCACATGGATGATAGTCGATTCCGTTCCATCGCCTATACGGATTTACACGGGGAAGAAATTACCCAAGCTGCCGATGAAGGCGACTTAATTGCCATAAAAGCGTTTGATTATACCGCGAAGATTCTCGGAACGGCCTTGGCCAATTTTGTGGCCTTCACCCAACCTCAGGCCTTTATTCTCATGGGCGGCTTGGCAGATAGCCAGAAGTGGTTGGTAGAACCCGCTCGAAAATATATGGAGGCTAGCTTATTACCCTTTTATAAAGGCAAGGTTCAACTTCTGAGTTCTGGCTTAAAAAAGAGTGAAGCGGCCATATGCGGAGCTGCCAGTTTAATTTGGCAAGATTATGGGGTGATGGAGGTGTAAAGGTGTGGAAAAGAGGTAACTATATGTCGATTATCACCACTAGATTTAAAGAATGAAAACAGTTTCAATACTTTCAGCACTTCTCTTTTGTTTTTCGAATGTAATTGCTCAAACAGGGCCTGGTGGCGTGGGTAATACCGGTACAAACGGCTTTTGGCTAACTGGTGAGAACGCCGTTGTAGGGACTTGGACAGATATTAGCGGAAATGGTAATAATGCCGTTCAATCTGACCCAACTAAGCAACCTTCAACATCCACGAGTACTTCTTTGAATGGCATGCCTGTTGTAGTTTTTGATGGAACGACAGATGAAATGGCCATACCTGACGCAGATATCCTAGATGGGACAACTGGTATTACATTTTATTCTGTAATTCGCCCAACTAACTTAAGCGGTGCACCACGAGGCATCCTCGGCAAACGAATTGCGTTCAACAATTCTGCCAACTATTCCTACACTTGGTTTCTATGGACTGGCAATCTCATGAATACCGACATTAACACGAGTAATAATCGCTTTAGTTCTTCTACTGCATTCGCAAACAACACCGATTACATCTGGGGCTTAGATTACGATGGGACTTTCCCTCAAGCTTCTCGTACGAGGATGTATAGTCAAGGAGTGAAAGTTGGTGAAGGTGCAGAGACCAGCACTTCCCTAATTAGCGGAACTGCTGATTTAGCTATTGGAGCATTGAATGTAAATTACAATCAATACTTAGGTGGAGAATTTGCTGAAATGATTCACTTCAATTATTCGCTCGATAGTGCAGAACATATAATTGTTCAGAATTACCTTGCTGCGAAATACAATATTTCTTTAACAGCGAATGATTTATATGTTGGTGATGACCCAGCCAATGGCGATCATGATTTTGATGTAGCAGGAATTGGTCAGGTAGATGCCATGAATAACAACCTTGACGCCATCGGTTCGGGTCAGATTCAAATTAACAATGCAACAGACCTCAATGACGATGAATTTCTAATTTGGGGGCATGATAATGGCTATGCTGGAGCGACCAACACAAGTGATATTCCAGCTGGTGTAGAAGCTCGATTTGAACGGACTTGGTATTTCAGCGAAGTCAACGGCAGCGGAGCTGCCGTTGATGTAGGCGCTGTTGACATCACCATAGACCTCTCCGAGTTTAGCCCGATCAATGCCGCAGACTTACGTCTATTGGTAGACAACCCAAATGGCATGTTTGCCGACGATACGCCCATTGCCGGAGCAATTGACCTTGGCGGCGGCCGCTATCAATTTGCTGGGGTGACCAACATCGTAAATGGCGCATTACTCACGATTGGTACTGCAAACATCAACGCGACACCACTGCCGGTAGAACTCACCAATTTCGAAGCCGAACGCAATACCAACAATGAAGTAGAAATCCGTTGGACAACAGCTTCAGAATTCAATAACGACTTCTTTGCCCTAGAAAGATCATCCAACGGACTAGATTGGCAAACCATCGCTACTATTTCTGGGGCTGGAACCACAAATACATCAACGAACTACACCTACACAGATACGGATCCTAATCCTGCGATAAGTTTTTATCGATTAGCACAAACAGATATAGACGGGACGGTAACGTATTCGAAAGTCATTGCGGTTTCGGCCTTGAATTTGGAAAACTTGCTCTTATACCCAAATCCAGCGACCGAACAAATTGTTCTCCTGGGCAAGGAGTTGGCCAACGAAGACATACAGGTATTTGGCATTGATGGAACAGACCAAAGTGAAAGTATTGAAATACTATCACAAGACGATAGTACTATCATTTTAAATGTCAATTTACTGTCCAGTGGTTGGTATGTGGTACAGATTGGGAAGTATAAGAAGCGTTTTCTTAAAAAATAATTGGGATTTTAACGCACCAAACCCCAGCAGCTAGCTGCTGGGGTTTGAATGCTACTTAGTAGATCAACACTTACTGTTCCCACTTAAATTGATCTGTCCGGTTCGAAACAAATTCAATGCATTTCTATCTGAATATCAAGAAGTACACGATTTGTTCCCCTAAGCTATTCACAAAAAAGCTAAGAAAAAACTCAATTAAAGTGTCACAACAACACGAAAACGATTAAGTGTCTTGCATTCCAATATTTTTTAGGATTTTTTCGATTCAATGATCCAATGATTATCTTGCGTACATGTCGAAACACCGCGTCACGTTAAAAGATATTGCCGCCCAATTAGGCGTTACCCCAACAACTGTCTCAAAAGCCCTGAAAGACTATCCAGATATTGGCAAGGAAACCAAGCAAAAAGTAAAGGAATTGGCGAAAGCGCTGAACTACCAACCCGATAGTCATGCCTTGGCATTGAAAAATAAAAAAACCAATACCGTTGGCGTGATTATTCCTGAAATTGCCCATTTCTTTTTCGCGAAAGTCATCAAAGGCATGATGAGTCACCTTGAGGAAAACGGCTATCGATTGCTGATTACGTTGTCTGGGGAAAATACCGAACAAGAAATCAAACAAGTCAACCTATTGTTCAACAATAAAGTAGATGGCTTATTGGTCTCTTTAGCCAACGAAACACAAAACACCGATCATTTTAAGCAGTTTACAGATTACAGTATTCCTCTTGTGATGTTCGATAAAGTTGATGAATGGTTCCCATGTAAGAAAGTCCTCATCCACGATAAAAAAGGCGCGTTTACCGCGACAAATCACCTTATTGAAAGAGGGTGCAAACGAATTGCTCATATTCGAGGTCCGAAGTACCCGCTGAATGCCATTCAGCGGCATGAAGGATACATGAACGCTTTAGCCACCGCTAACATGGATTACAACCCCGATTTGGTGAAGCAGTGTGAAGCAGTAACCTTCGAAGAAGGTTATGCCTTTACTAAAGAATTACTGACTATGGATCAACCACCTGATGGGATTTTTGCTGTGACCGATCAAGTAGCAGTTGGAGCCCTGCAAGCAGCAAAAGATTTAAACGTAGAAGTCCCAGAAGCGTTAAAAATTGTCGGATTTAGTGATTCGCAGGTCGGACAAATAGTAAAACCTGCCTTAACAACTATTCATCAACCTGGCTATGAAATTGGTGCAACAGCCGCACAGCTTCTTATAGAAGAAATCGAACTCAAAAGCAAGGGAGCAGAACACATTACTGAATCCACCCAAATTATCCTCGACACCTATCTGATCCAACGAGAAAGCACCTGATTGGTCTGCTACGCAGTTGGTTATTCGTGAATTAGTAAATTAGTGAACCAGTGAATCTGTATTTTTCATTTTGATTTTCATTCACATATTGGGCTGCTAGGCAGTTGGTTATTCATGAATCAGTGAATTGGTGAATTAGTAAATTGGTGAATCTGTATTTCTCATTTTCATTCTCATTTTTATTTAGATTTTGATTTTCATTTAGGTTTCTATTCAGATTTTCATTCACACCATTGGTCTAGCTGAGCCCGCCAAAGCTGAGCATGCCGAAGCTCGCCCCATCCCATTCAAAAAATAGTTTATTTAAAATTGGAAAAAGCCACACTTTCAATTAGCTTTAAGCATGTCCATGTTCAAAAAAATCACCGGTATTTCTGCCATTGTCCTAGGATCTGCTAGCTTCATTGATAGTATGCTCACTTATGTTATGGTAAACAGAGAATCATTCAGTTTGCCAAAACCTTTACAGATCCTTAAACAAACCTTTGGTTTGTTTAATCACATGGATGTAGGCATCTTTTCGAAGTCATTTTTGTTTTATTTGCTGCCCATCATTTTTGCTTTCTTATTTATTCTTGGTGGGGTCTTCTATGTATCCAGCAAGGGTAAGAACTACCAACTTGCCGTTTTTGGATGGGCCATGATCTTACTTGTCAAAATCAGCTTCTTTTCGTTTTATTTGATTCGACTAATCCTAGATCCTATATTCCAAAAACGACCAGAATTTGATTATTTAAAAGAAATCTCCGCACTCTCTAACTTCAAAAGGCCGTGGTTTGTCGTTTATTTCTTGTTAAGCATCCTCATAACTTACCTGGCTTTTCGAATCCTAAAAAGTCACTTACCAAAAAAACACCTTTGCATCCCCGCATATCATCCCAGCTTAAGTACGAATAAGGGAAATCGCTTTATTCATTCCATGTTGGATGGCTTTATGATCATGATCATTTGCTTTCCATTGGCACATAATTTGGCCAGTTTATATGGAAGAGTAAGTTTGTTTGAACTTAGGTATATGAATGAAGAACACATGGCAGTGCTTATTCTAGTTTGGCAAGTATGCATCATCGGCTTTACCCTCTTTTATTACATCTTCATGGAGGGCCTTTTCCAACGAACCCCCGCAAAAATCCTTACAGGCACATATGTAAACGCCACTGGAGCAGCAGATACTAATTTTGGATCCGCCGCACTGAGAACCCTTTGTCGGTATATTCCATTTAATGCCATCTCCTTTTTATTTGATGGCAATTGGCACGACCGCGTTTCTCAGACCACGGTCATCGATGAAGATGCACAGTTAGGAGAACTCGAATCCATCCCGACCAACCGACCAGTCATCCGTAAAAAAAGCAAGAGCAGCTACCACCGCGGATTTGGAGAATATTAAGTGAGTCTACTGCGCTAATGGAAAATAGTAACTAGTGAATTAGTGAAGCCGTGAATCAGTATTTCACATTTTCATTTTCATTTTGATTCTCATTTAGATTTTGATTTTCATATAGATTTTCCTTCACACGATTGATCTGCTTTACAGTTGGTTATTCGTGAATCAGTGAATTAGTGAATCTGTATTTCTCATTTTCATTTTCATTCTCATTCTCATTTTTATTTTTCATTTAGATTTTCCTTCACACGATTGGTCTTCCGCGCAGTTGGCTAATAACTAGAGGCTAATCGACTGCTCAACTAGCAAAAAAATCATCCATGTCATCCGCGTTCTATCTTTGAACAAAGAAAAAAACGATGTACAACGCCAAACCATGGATGTCTACTTTGCTGAAAGCAGCTGCGATTTATAACCTAATTTGGGGCGCTTGGGTCTTCCTCTTCCCGAGTCAATTCTTCGAATGGACAGGTATGGAAGTTCCCAACCAACTCATGATTTGGCAAGGTATGGGTATGGTCATTGGTGTATATGGACTTGGTTATTGGTGGGCCAGCTACTCCCCGATCCGACATTGGCCCATTGTAGCAGTGGGCTTCCTTGGAAAAATCTTCGGACCATTAGGCTTTATATTCAACTATTTACAAGACATCGTCCCAGCCTCCTTCGCCTACACCCTTATTACCAACGACTTTATCTGGTGGATACCCTTCTTCCTCATCCTAAAAGCCACCCACCAAGCCGGATGGCCATTGAAGGGGGATTAGTTTGCTGCGCAGTTGGGTATTAGGAAATTAGTGTTCGAAGTTGGTGATTGATGCTGTCACCTCTACTGCATAAACCCCGCTCCCACGGATTTGCAATCCGTGTGTTTTGGTCACGCATTCCCGAATCAACAATGAAATTTAAGAAGATGGATTTCCATACCCCGAATTCACCAATTCACTGATTCACAACTCACCAATAACCAACTGCGCAGCAGACCAAGACCTATCCTTTCCGCTTATTCTTCAGCTCACTCAACTTCAGCATAGCTTCAACAGGTGTCATGGTATTGAGGTCCAGGTTTTCTAAGTCTTCGAGGATGGCTTTGGTGGCTGGGTCGGTGGTATCAAAGATGGAGAGTTGGTATTGGGCACTTTGCGCCGCGGCTTTCAGCCGCGCCTTATTCTCCTCAACATCGGTGACGTTCTTTTGCTCGAGTTCGCCTAATATCGTTTGTGCCCGTTCCACGATCCACTTTGGCATGCCCGCCAGCTTCGCCACGTGAATTCCAAAGCTATGCTGACTGCCTCCGGCAGTCAGCTTGCGCAGAAAGATAACCTTATCCCCCACTTCCTTGGTGGCCACGTGGTAATTCCGCACCCGCTCATGGCTTTCGGCCAGCTCATTCAATTCATGGTAATGGGTAGCAAATAACGTCTTGGGACGAGCCGCTGGGTTTTGATGCAAGAACTCGGCAATACTCCAAGCAATAGAAATGCCGTCGTAAGTGCTCGTTCCTCGGCCAATTTCGTCGAGTAAGATTAAGCTGCGATCGCTAATGTTGTTCATAATGCTGGATGTCTCCAGCATTTCCACCATAAACGTACTCTCGCCCATACTGAGGTTATCCGACGCCCCTACCCGAGTGAATACCTTATCAACCAGCCCAATAGTGGCCGCTTCAGCAGGTACATAACAGCCCATTTGCGCCATGAGGACAATGAGGGCAGTTTGCCGTAAAATGGCCGACTTACCACTCATATTCGGCCCGGTAATGATGATGATTTGCTGGTCTTCATTATGGAGGTAAACATCGTTCGGTATATAGCTCTCGCCCAAAGGCAATTGCTGCTCAATAACGGGGTGTCGACCTTGCTTAATGTCCAACTCTAGGCCTTCAGATATAACTGGTTTACAGTATTGATAGTCTTGGCTGATTCGCGCAAAAGACAACAAACAATCCAATTGTGCTAAGATGGCGGCGTTTTGCTGCAAGGGCTCAATAAAGGGCATGAGCTGGGCCAATAACTCAGCAAACAAGCGTTGCTCCCACTCTAAGATCTTGTCTTCAGCGCCTAAAATCTTATCTTCCAATTGCTTGAGCTCATCGGTGATGTAGCGTTCGCTATTAGTCAGGGTTTGCTTGCGAATCCAATTTTCGGGTACTTGGTCTTTGAACTT
This sequence comes from Saprospiraceae bacterium, assembly GCA_019634125.1. GTDB lineage: Bacteria > Bacteroidota > Bacteroidia > Chitinophagales > JAHQVX01 > JAHQVX01. Next base: position 549 of record JAHQVX010000101.1, on the reverse strand, counting down.
ATTGGTGACTTCTAGGAAATAACCAAATACATTATTAAAGCCAATCTTTAGCGAGGTAATGCCTGTTTTTTCCATTTCACGCTGCTGGATTTCCAACAGCTTATTCTTGCCATTCTTGGAAATATCGCGCAGCTCATCCAGCTCGCTGTTATTGCCCTCCCGAATGACTTCGCCTTTACCAATAAAGGCTGGGACTTCATCCATTAAGGTTTTGGCAATCAGTTGCCGCGCTGCATCGCAAGGCATGAGCTGCTCGCCCAGCAATTGAATGCTGGAGTTCTGATCGGCTTCTAGGAGTTCTTTAATAGGCAGTAATACTTCCAGGGAGCGCCGAAGTTGGACGACATCTCGGGGGCTGGCTTTTTGGGCGGCGATTTTGGAGATCATGCGCTCTACATCGCCCATTTCTTGGAGGTGGCTGGTGAGTTCGGCCGCCCGATCGGCTTGTTCGAGCAGCGCACCGACAGCTTGCTGGCGGTGTTCGATCATGGCCTTGTCTTTTAATGGCAGAACCACCCAACGCTTTAATAAGCGGCTGCCCATGGGGCT
>JAHQVX010000100.1 GCA_019634125.1 Saprospiraceae bacterium | reverse complement strand
TATCTCGACTATTCTCGAGAAGCAGGGGAGTGGGAGCCAAATCGCTTTGGAGGAAGGGAAAACTTGGAAGCTATTGAGTTTATCAAGGAATTCAATCAGGCGGTAATTGATCATTTCCCAGATGTTCAAACCATTGCTGAAGAAAGTACAGCATTTAACGGAGTTTCTAAACCAGTTTATCATGGCGGACTAGGTTTTGGAATGAAATGGATGATGGGCTGGATGCACGATACGCTAGAATATTTCAAAAGAGATCCCGTATATCGCCAACACCACCACAATGAAATCACTTTTAGTTTAGCCTATGCGTTTACGGAGAATTTCATGTTGCCATTATCCCATGATGAAGTGGTGTATGGTAAAGGATCGCTGCTTGGGAGAATGCCTGGTGACGACTGGCAGCGCTTTGCCAATTTAAGGCTGTTATTCAGTTATATGTATACCCATCCTGGTGCTAAGCTGTTGTTTATGGGCGGTGAATTTGGGCAATCAGAAGAATGGAAGTTCGATGGAAGTTTAGACTGGCACTTACTTCAGTATGACAGTCATAAGGGCGTTCAATCGTTGGTCAAAGCCTTGAACCACGTATATAAATCTGAGCCTGCCTTGTATGAGAAAGCCTTCAGTCATGAAGGCTTTGAATGGATTGAGCTCAACGACCACGCTAACTCTGTGCTTTCCTATGTCCGGAAAGGGCATGATCGCAGTAATGATTTAGTGGTGATCAATAACATGACTCCTGTAGTTCGTGGAAATCACCGTGTAGGTATACCTGCGGAAGGCACTTGGGAAGTGGTGTTGAATAGTGATATGGCGGAATACTGGGGAAGTGGCATGGAACATGCCACTTCATACACCACAGAAGCCATCAACTGGAATGGAAGAGAACATTCCATTGCTTTCGACCTGCCACCACTGGCCTGCCTCATTCTTAAGCGTGTTTAAAACTTAATGTAATTTGTACACAATAATTTATTTCCTTTGTGACACCCCAAATTAATTGTAATGATCGAAGTATATCAGGATAATGTGCGGGATCAATTCCCAGGAGCAGTTAAAGAATTTAAACAAGATCGAGATACTTTCTTATTTAAAGCCGAAAACGAGGTCACCCTTTGGATTCATGTGATTCGTGATAGTATGATTCGTTTTAGATATTCTGTCGACGGTTCGTTTGATAATGACTTTTCCTACGCCATCGACGAAAACCATAGTAGAGGCTATGGAGCACTTGATTTCGAAGAATCGACGAATTTCTATTCCATCCATACCGATAAATTAGAATGTCGTATTGATAAGTCTAATCTTAAAGTAAGTATTTACGATAAAAACGGCATTTTACTCAATCAAGATGAAAAGGGTTTCCATTGGGAAGAACATCCAAAGTATGGTGGGAATGTCGTGAAAATGAGTAAGCGCGTTCAAGATGCAGAATGCTTCTATGGATTAGGAGATAAACCAACGCACTTAAATTTGAGAGGAAGACGCTTTGAAAATTGGGGCACCGACCAATATGGCTTTCAGAAACATACGAGCCCGTTGTATAAAAACATTCCTTTTTACACGGGACTTCACCATGGGCAAGCCTATGGAATCTTCTTCGACAACAGCTTTAAGTCGTTCTTCGATTTTGCGCAAGAACGTAGGGGAGTAACGAGTTTCTGGGCGCAAGGTGGAGAAATGAATTATTACTTCATCTATGGCCCAGAGTTAACGCGGGTTACTGAGCTGTATACGAATTTAACCGGCCGACCAGAAATGCCACCTCTATGGGCTTTAGGATACCACCAATGTAAGTGGAGTTACTACCCAGAGAGTAAAGTACGACAGATTGCAGATGAATTCCGTTCTCGAGACATTCCTTGTGATGCCATCTATTTAGATATCGATTATATGGATGGCTTCCGTTGCTTTACTTGGGATAAAGAAAAGTTTCCTGAGCCTAAGAAAATGGTCGATGACCTTAGAGAACAAGGCTATAAAACCATTGTTATTATCGATCCAGGTATTAAGTTAGATAAAGACTATTGGGTATTTCAAGAAGCTCTTGAAAAGGGCTATTTCTGTCGAAGAGCTGATGGGCCATACATGAAAGGCAAAGTCTGGCCAGGCGATTGTTACTTCCCTGACTTTACAAACCCTGAAGCCCGTGCTTGGTGGGCTGATTTGTATAAAGAACTTATCGGTGAGATAGGAATAATGGGCGTTTGGAACGATATGAATGAGCCGGCTATTTTTGAAGTGGAGAGTAAAACATTTCCAGATGATGTGCGTCATGATTATGACGGAAATCCATGTAGCCACAGAAAAGCACATAATGTTTATGGTATGCAAATGGCCAGAGCCAGTTATGAAGGTGTGAAGAAATATGTTTACCCGAATCGTCCATTTATTATCACTCGATCTGCTTATTCTGGCGCTCAACGTTATACAAGTACTTGGAGTGGAGATAATGTGGCCACATGGGAACATTTGAGTATTGCAAATATTCAAGCGCAACGTTCTGCAGTTTCTGGTTTTTCATTCATTGGATCAGATATTGGCGGATTTACCGAACACCCAACCGGCGAACTTTATGCGCGTTGGATTGCCCTCGGTGTTTTCCATATTCTATGTAGAACGCATTCATCAGGTGACCATGGAGAACAAGAACCTTGGTCGTTTGGAGAAGAAGTAGAGGGAATTGCACGCAAGTTCATCAAGCTGAGGTATCAGATTCTACCTTATTTATACACGACATTCTGGAACTATCATAAGAAGGGTACTCCAATGATTCGTCCATTGTCTTATTTCGATCAGGAAGATGCTGAAACCCATCATAGAACAGACGAGTTTCTATTGGGCGATCACATGCTGGTTTGTCCGATCGTTGAGCCAAATTCTAAAGGGAGACGAATGTATATCCCAAGAGGAAATTGGTATAATTACTGGACAAAAGAGCGGGTAGAAGGCGGTAAAGAACAATGGGTAGATGCCGAGTTAGATATTATTCCATTCTTTATCAAAGAAGGTGCAGTAATTCCCCATAACCCTGTGATGAATTATGTGGGCGAAAAGAAAGTGGAAACACTTGAGTTAGATGTCTTTTTCAAATTAGGCAAAGAAAAAAGTACTTTATTTGAGGACAAAGGAGATGGTTACGATTACCAGAAAGGAGACTATAGTCTGAAGGAGTTTAAAGTTTTAGGGACTGAAAATAGCTTAGAAATCTATCAACATAAGTCTGGTGGCTTTACGACAGAATATGGCGATTATGAGCTTAATTTCTTCGGATTGCCATTTAACGTAACCAGTATTAGTGTAGATGGGAAGACTGTTTCCATTGATGCACTTAAAACCAATGCGAACCAGCTCCGATTACCCAAGGATTTCAACGAAATCATTCTTCAGGGCTAAGCGCATATAACCTATTCATTTGATGGCCGACCCTTCCTTTCAGGAAGGGTTCGGTGTCAAAGGACTTGGCGTTTTGCGTATAAACATCCAAATTGTCTATTAGGTGCAGAATAGCTGTTTTCAGCTGTTCTACCGAAGAAGTACTAGGCAACATCACACCTGGTGTGTCGTCTCCAACTTTCCCAAAGTATTCTTGGATAGCAGGGTTGTCTGCCACAATGCAAGGTACGCCTGCGGCTAAACATTCTAGTACGCCCAAGCTTTGTGTTTCATATTTACTCAGGAAAACACCAAAATCATAAGTGGGCAAATGATTCAAAAAATCCTGTTTCTCCCTCCAACCATGGAAATAGATGTAGGGTTTTAAGGGATTTAGCACTTCCTTACGGTAGTGCTGTATATCTGGCTCATTCCCACCTAAAACATGGAATTCTACCTTTCCTTTCGGATGTAGTTCCATAACTTCCTGTACGGCGGCTAAAATCTTATCAAACTGTTTGTTGGCAGTATCTAGAACAGACATATGCATGATTCTAAATGGGCCACTTTCTTTTTCCTTGGGTTTTGGGGCAGTTTTTACCACATTCGGGATGACTGTCCAGTTAGGCAATTCAAGACCTAGAGTGTTTCGAATGCCATTTAGTAGATGATGGGATACAGCGCTGCCGGAGGCAGCGCCTCGCGCTAAAAACCGGTAAAAAACTGTTCGAATAAATGGAAGCTTCAACCCACGCTCAGGTAAAAAACCACTCCAATGCGCACTAATGTAGTAGGGGATGTTATGCCTATTCTTTAGCCTTTTAGCTAATAAGATCTGACGGCCAATGACATGTGCATGACACAAATCTGGAAGCCCAAAAGCAGTTGTGATCATCTTAAACCCGATTTTCTGGGCTTTATTAAACCTTAAAGCAGTAGTTAAACGGCGTCCAAAGCCTTTTGCCGAAGGATAATACGACTTGTAAATCGTGATATTTTCTTCCTGACTGAATTCTTGCAAATAATCTGCTTCCTCATGAGCCGTACAGAAGAGGACAACCACGTGTTTCCCCGTGGCTTCAACGAAGGCACGGGCATGCTCAAGAATGTAAACACCTACCAATTCTTGATTTTTATTGGGAAACCATTTAGGTAACCACAAGACGTAAGATTCCTTTTCTAACACTTATTTTTTATATGTCCACAAAATACTTATTTTCAGGTCTACCAAAACAATCTCCATGAACAGTTTTCACTCCATTGATGAGATCGGAGAATATATGAACGACGCAGTGAAGCAATTTGCGGTGTTCTTAAAACTTCAAGACGATGTCCTCTTTACAGCAAAATCGACGGGCGAATGGTCGCCCAGCGAGCATTTAGCGCACTTATACAGCCGGGTAGAAATCCTGAACAAAAAACTCCATCAACCCAAGTTTCTATATAACTTATCTTTTGAACGTTCGAAAGACCATGTTGGGCGTACCGAAGAAGAAATTAAGGCGAAGTATGCTGCCAAAGTAGAATTGCTAGGTGGGATTACATCCCCAATGGCCCCACAGGGTCCTGGATTGGCGGAGAAACCATCGAAACTCGTGGCCTGGATGAGTCAGCACAATAAATTAATGAAGAAATGCAAGGCGTTGAAAGCCGAAGAGCTGGACCAGCTTTTGGTAAAAGAAAGTCCGATAGGGAAGATAAGTCTTCGGGAAATGCTGTTTTTCCATATTCACGATATTTACATGCACTTAAATAGTTTGAAAGAAAGCTAAAAAGTGTATTAAATTTTAAGAAAGCGTTTATCTTTGCCGTCCATATTTTACATGGTGGTTGTAGCTCAGTTGGTTAGAGCACCGGTTTGTGGTTCCGGGGGTCGTGGGTTCGAATCCCATCATCCACCCATTTAAAACCCACGCCTTTGGCGTGGGTTTTTTTATCCATAACTTCCATACTTTCAATTTTTTTTGAAACTTTTGTAGTATCTTCGGAAAGTGAAAATTGCAGAAGGTCAACAGAAATTTGTGCAAGCCTGGGGAACTCTGGGCGCACAGTGGGGAATCAATAGAACCATGGCGCAAATCCATGCCGTTTTATTCCTAAGTCCAGAATCACTTACAACAGACGATATCATGGAGCGTTTAGGCATTTCCAGAGGAAATGCAAACATGAACCTCCGTGCCCTTATCGATTGGGGTATCGTCTTTAAAGAGTTTAAACCAGGAGAGCGAAAGGAGTTTTTCTATACCACGAAAAATACCCACCAATTGGCCCGGCAAGTTATGAAAGAACGGCGTCGACGAGAGATTGAGCCAGTCTTATCTATTCTAGAAGAATTGTCCGACGTTAAAGACGATGGCACCAAAGAAGGGAAAGAATTTGTGAAAGTAACGAAGGAAATGAAAGCTTTTGTGGAAGAAGCCAATCACCTCGCAGCCTTCTTATCCAAGGCTGAAAAGAATTGGATTACAGGCAAACTGCTGAAGTTATTGAAGTAATATTTTGCTCTAAATATAGAAGCCCTTTTTGTCTTATCTCGGTATCTCTGAGATCAGACAAAAAGGGTTTTCTTTGATCTTAATAGTGAACATTAGTTCACAAAGTACTGTCCGTTCTCTGTTTCTAAGAACTTGTCGAAGGGAATTTCTTCTTGCTTTAAGAAGCCATTTTGTGGTAAATCGCCTTTGGCTACCATTTCTACTACTGCTGCAAGTGAAGCTGCAGTTGTCCAAGAAATCGCACGCCACATGTTTCCGTCAATCTCTACCGGTGAACATGCCTTGAAATACTCACTTCGAAGCAACTTAGCATCTTGCCAACCTTCTACCACTGCATAAATGTATACTACATCTTCTTTTACAGGAGGCTTGGCATTTTCCAATATTGCCGTTAACTCCTCTTTATTTTCTTTCATGCACAATTCATAAATCATGAAACGCATTAGCTTGGCATGACCAGGGTAACGAATCGTCTTGTAGTTCAACGTGTCTACTTTGCCTTCAAAGGTTTCGCACATCGTGCCCAAACCGCCAGAAGTGGTGAACGCCTCGAATTCCTTGCCTTCTATATTTATGTATTCAATACCATCCAGCGAAGTCACCATTTTGCGCTCGCCATTATGAATCGCTTCTGCATCATTAATGTATTCGTTGATTACACCAGCTGGACTCCAAGTAAAGGAATACGCCATTAAGCCATTTGGATACTTAGGTAATGCACCTACACGTAACTCAATATCACGTACTTTGGTGAATTCTTTGGCTAAGTGTGCACCAATAATGCCAATAATTCCAGGAGCCAACCCACATTGTGGTGCCATTAACCCTTTCGATGTTTTGGCCAAGTCTCGAATAAAGTTGGTCGTGTCTACATCTTCAGTCAAATCAAAGTAATGTAAGCCCAGATCGTGAGCAATTTGGGCAATATTCTTATTTAAAAAGTAGGGCAGTGCACTCACCACAGCATCATAATCCTTCATCGTATCACGCATCACTTGATTATCGGTAACGTCTAGTTCTAATACATTGAATGGCAAAGTCCGATTATAATGAGGGGCTTTCTTATCTACTCCGGTAACTTCAAATTGCTTGCTTAGTAAAACACCAACTAAGGTGCCTACTTTTCCAAGTCCTAATGTTAGAATTTTCTTCATGTCGCGAAGGTATTTTTTTCTTCAAGAAAAGCTGAATTTAGATAGTGTACAACACACAATCGATGTGTATAATTTATTTTGTAAAGCGTAAAAAGTCCATAGGGTTTGGACAATTTGATTGATAGAACGGCAGTTCTTTTGTAGAACAAACGCCAGGATAATCCCCTTTCCATTCTTGCATAGAATACATGAATTGAAAATGTAAATGAGGTGGCCAATTGCCGTTTTCTTCAGGATGCCCCAGCCAACCAATACATTGGCCAGCATCTATTTTTGTAAGATTGGAAATGTGAGCAAGGCTCTTCGCTGCAAGGTGCCCGTATAAGCTATAGAGTACACTTCCTTCCCATTCGTGCTCTAGAATGATGGTACTTCCATAATTTCCGTAGCCCGTGTTATTCGCATAACTATGCACTTTTCCTGTTAATGGGGCGTGGATAGCTCTTCCTGCGTCTGTCCATATATCAATGCCTAAATGGATGTTACGGAAATCAGTGGTATTGGTTTCAAAATGTGGGCTTCGGGCATAAAAATTACGGTGTTCTAGGTAACCGCCAATGCCTACTTTGCCTTGTAGCACTTCATCAAATAAATAACTGGTGAACTGCGCTGTATCGAAAATATCGATATGAGCCACATGTTCACCAGTTACAGATAAATCTAATTGGATGAGTTCATCCTTGCGTATTGAAGGAAAAACTGGATGTATCAATTATCCAACGCCTTTAAACCATTCTTGGAATTGTTCGCCGAGAAGTGGGATTAATTTTTTCTCACCACCTATAGCACCAATAAATGCCAAAATCCATAAAACGAAGGCACCCAGGGAAACTGCTGTCCCTAGCAATTTTAGCGCGCTTGGCATTATCATCGAAATTACTGAACCAACAAGAGACAGTATCATTAGGCCAAGCATTTGCCGAATGTGGAATGAGGCCAACTCATCTTTGTTATTCTGATTCATTACTAAGGCTACAATCCAGCCAATAAGTGTTAAGTAAGAAATAATCGAAATGGTTTTTCCGTCCATTCCAGAGGAAGTAGATTCGCTCATGAGTTTGATTTTAATTTACAGTGAATTTACGATTTCTTCAATTTAGTCAAGTCCATTTCATCAATATAGCCCCAGATTTCTTTCGCTTCCATGCCTTTCGAGTTGACTGTTACTGCGTATCGGTCGTTGTACAGAAACATTAATTCAAGGCGTTGCCCATTGGTTTTATACTTCTCTATGGCTTTAAAGCCTTCTTTTTTTACGGTTTTTTGGTAGCCATATTCATCTTCTTGTTCCATATCCATCGCAGTAGCCATACGAATGCCAGAAATCGCTAAGGCACCTGTTTCTCCAGCTCCGTCAATAATGGTAATCTTGATGTCCTTTGTCTTGTCTTCATTTTTGTAAGTGGCTTCAGCAGAAGCTACATTCATATACTGTGCTTGGCCTGTTTTATAACCTGTTCTAGGCATGTCTCCAATAGCTTCAGGCATCCACGCTTTAAACTCTTCATTTGTCATGGGTTCAAGCTTAGACAACTCTTTAATGTCCTCAGAAGCATTTTTTAATTCCTTTACGGCTTTATTTAGGTTGCCAAAACCCTCACTGGCCTCTTGTAAGTCTTCTTGGGCTTCTTTTACTTTTCCAATACAAGAAGTGATGCTAAAACTTAGTAGGATGATGTAAATTAAGTGATACGTTTTCATTGCTTTTGTTTTTGTTTATTAATACTAAAGCTAAGCAGTACAATACTGTCGCCTTCTCTAAATTCTAACACATTTTTTGCTCGAGTGGCTGAAAGGATTTCTTCCACACTCAATTCGGGGTATTCCACTAATGGTAAAGTGATTTCTTGGGCTGGAAACTGGTCATCTGCTGTAGAAACGTCTTGTTCCAGTAAGGAGAATTTAATACTTAATCGGGCGTTTTTCTCGACATCTTCTATGCTTCGATAACCAAATTCTGTGGGATCAATTTCGAAATAATAATCACTTCCACTTAACACCACAGGAAGTTTCTTTGGCAAGTTTACTGGACTGGCTTCTGGTAGTACAATCGTATTTGAATGCGCCAATTGCCCTGCAGGATTACGTTGTAGAATTAATTTATCGGCGACGACTTCTTCTCCTGTATCGTTGTGTTTAATGGCTAAACTGATTTGACCAGCACCATAGATTTCCAGTACATCTGGGCTTTGTTCGCCATCGGCTATAGCTTCAGCTACCAATTGGTTAAACGCAAAACGATACCTTGCTTTCGGCACTGCTTTCAGTTGTTTAATACCTTGTTCCGATAATATAGTTTGTGGATTTCTTGGTTTCTGCCCAGTAATGATTTCTTCAATGCCGTCTAAAACCACTATGCCACTCTTCGTAGTAATGGCAAAGCCGCGTTTATCTGTCCATTGCAAAGGGAAAAAATTAACATCAACAGGGATTTCTCCTGCTTTTATAAGACTAATCATCGCTTGCTTGAATCGAGGTGTAATCCCTTCGGATCGGAAACTTTCTGTTGTAAGTATTGCCCAACCACTAGTTGGCGAGAATTCAAGATCTCGGATAGGCGTCTGTTTTACCTTTAAAAAATCATCTAAGGCATCTTTTAAGTCTGAAGAGATATTTTGAGCAAAGTAATCCCCATTTGGGAAGATGGAAACAATTTCCCCATTCGGCCCTAAGGCAACAATGTTGTCTTGTAATTGCTTTGAAACTTCATTTTCTTGTTCAATATTTCCTTCCACGGAGCTCTCTTGTGTGATTGCAGGTGTACCAGTAGGTAAACTGTCCGCAATATTTTGTGAGAAGGTCATTATTGAACAATGCACTAGCAGCAGAATTAAATAAGGTTTAAACATTTGTTTTCTTTGGGTTTTAACCGGCAATTTAGAACAAAATCCACAGTTTTTTATACCCGTTTACGGTGGTTTACAAATGTGCCTGAAAAAAATATGGCTCCATAGGTTATATGTAACAAAACATAAAAGGCATGTAACACTGTCGATTCTTCAGTCAATTAGGGCATTGACTGTCAATTGGTTATTTCGATGCACTAAAAAGTGTCAAACTGTCTTGTTTGTTAGAATGGAAGTGAATTTGTTGGTCTTTCAGAAACTTAGTAAATGAATTTAAATCATTTCACCATCAAAGCTCAACAAGTTGTGCAAGCTGCACAGCAGCTTGCTTTTGATCGGAATAATCAATATATCGAGAATGAACATCTTCTTAAAGCACTTCTCGAAAGTGAGGGCAATACGATTTCATTCTTATTGAAGAAACTAGATGTAAATGCGGCTTATTTAGATCAAAAATCGGAAGCCCTCATGGACCAACTACCCAAAATCAGTGGAGATGGCGGCCAGTATCTTTCTAGAAACGGGAATAACATGATCATGACTGCTCAGAAAGTCATGAAAACGATGGACGATGAATTTGTGGCCTTAGAACACCTGTTATTGGCATTGATTGGTGGCAAAGACAAAGTAGCTGCACTGCTTAAAGACGTTGGGCTGTCTGCAAAAGACTTAACTACAGCGATTCAAGAACTTCGCGGTGGGAATAAGGTAGACAGTCAGCATGCAGACGGCAATTACCAAGCCTTGGAAAAATATGCAAATAACCTCAATGAATTAGCTGAGGCCGGGAAGTTAGATCCAGTTATTGGTCGTGATGAAGAAATTAGACGGGTGCTCCACATCCTATCAAGACGGAGTAAGAACAATCCCATATTAGTGGGCTCTCCTGGTGTCGGGAAAACGGCCATTGCAGAAGGTATTGCCCATCGAATTATTCGTGGGGATGTGCCCGAGAATCTAAAAACAAAAACGGTGTATGCTCTAGACATGGGGGCTTTAATGGCTGGGACGAAATATCGAGGTGATTTTGAAGAGCGCTTAAAAGGCGTTATTAAAGAGGTTCAAAAAGCGGATGGACAGATCATTTTGTTCATCGATGAAATGCACACATTGGTTGGGGCAGGTAAGACAGAAGGATCTATGGATGCTGCAAATATTTTGAAGCCAGCATTAGCACGGGGAGAATTACGGGCCATCGGCGCCACGACGTTAAATGAATATCAAAAATATGTGGAAGCCGATAAGGCCTTGGAGCGGCGTTTTATGAAAGTTACGATTGATGAACCTTCGAAAGAGGATGCGGTTTCAATTTTAAGAGGCTTAAAAGAGCGCTATGAGAGCCATCACAAGGTGCGCATTAAGGATGAAGCGATCATAGCTGCCGTAGATTTAAGCACGAGATACATTAGTGATCGATTCTTGCCAGATAAAGCGATTGATTTGATTGATGAAGCCGCAGCAAAGCTGCGGCTTGAAATGGACTCCGTGCCCGAAGAACTCGACGAACTCGACCGAAAAATTCGACAACTCGAAATCGAACGCGAAGCCATTAAACGCGAAAATGATCAAGAAAAAGTAGAAGATTTAAGCCGTCAAATTGCCAATCTATCCAGCGATCGTGATAGTATTAATGCCCAGTGGAGCAAGGAAAAAGATGTGGTAGATCAAGTTCAAATTCATAAAGAAGAACTGGAACTGTTAAAGCTGGAAGCGGAACGCGAAGAACGAAATGGAAACTATGGCCGAGTAGCGGAAATTCGGTACGGATCCATGGAGAAAACGAAGCAAAAAATTGCTTCGTTTGAGGCCGAACTTGCCGCTACTAGTGCAAGTAGAATCATGAAAGAGGAAGTAGATGCCGAAGATATTGCAGAAAGTGTCTCGAAGTGGACAGGCATCCCAGTCACCCGAATGCTCCAAAGCGAACGGGAAAAGTTATTAGCCATGGAGCAAGAACTCCATAAACGTGTCGTTGGTCAAAAAGAAGCCATTACTGCAGTTTCTGACGCTATTCGTCGGAGTAGAGCAGGTATTCAAGAGGCGAACAAACCTATCGGGTCGTTTATTTTCTTAGGCAGTACTGGTGTCGGAAAAACCGAATTGGCGAAGGCATTGGCCGAGTACTTGTTTAACGACGAGCAGGCATTAACTCGCATTGATATGAGTGAGTTTCAAGAGCGACATGCCGTATCTCGATTAGTCGGCTCACCTCCGGGCTATGTCGGCTATGATGAAGGTGGTCAACTCACTGAAGCCGTTCGCCGGAAACCCTATTCGGTCATTCTCTTGGATGAAATCGAGAAAGCCCATCCTGATGTGTACAATATCTTATTGCAAGTACTCGACGATGGTCGATTAACCGATAGTAAGGGCAGGGTAGTTGATTTTAAGAATGCTATTATAATTATGACTTCGAACATTGGTGCTCACTTAATTCAACACCATTTTGATGGGGCGCGTACAGATGAAGCCTTGGATGAAGCCGCAGACCGTTCCAAGCTAGAAGTCCTCAACCTGTTAAAGCAAACGCTTCGACCAGAGTTTTATAATCGAATAGATGAAGTATTGATGTTTACACCACTGAACCAGGAAGAGATCAAGCAAATTGTAGAGCTTCAATTGAATCACTTGAAGGCCCGCGTGGCGAATGAAGGCATAAACCTAGAGTTCACCGATTACTTAGTGGACTGGTTAGGTGAAATGGGTTTTGATCCACAATATGGTGCTCGACCGCTTAAGCGCGTCATGCAGAAACATGTGGTGAATGAATTATCTAAGCTTATGTTGACAGGCACAATCGATAAAGATGAGGCGGTCTTGGTAGATGTGGTAGAAGGGAATGTGTTTTTTAAGAACGAGCCACTTCCTAGTAGTAAGGACATTGAAGCCTTGATGGGCTAATTGCTCAACGTGGGAATAGGGCTGGGCTTTTCTGTGCAAGAATATGCCCGAACTGTTTCCATACTCGAAAGCTTTGTCTATTTTTGCGACACAATTGGCCGCGTAGTTCAACTGGATAGAATATCAGATTTCGGCTCTGAGGGTTAGGGGTTCGAATCCTCTCGCGGTCACGTTGAAAATAAACTCCCGCCTTTGGCGGGAGTTTTTATTTTTGCAACACAAATTCAACTCTTGCAAGCACTTTCAACTCATATCGACAGCTTTAAGCGTTATTTAGAGGATCAACAATTTTCCAGAGCTCCCCAAACGCTTTACGCTCCAGTAGATTATATTCTTTCCCTAGGTGGAAAACGCGTCCGACCAGCCTTAGTTCTGCTTGGTGCGGAAATTTTCGGCGGTCCGATGCAGCTGGCTTTGCCAGCTGCTTTCGCTATTGAACTCTTCCACAATTTCACCCTGATTCACGACGATATCATGGATGAAGCCGACATTCGGCGTGGCCAACCAACCGTACACAAAAAGTACAACAGCAATACCGCCATACTCTCCGGCGATGTTATGATGGTCTATGCTTATGAATACTTATCGAAAAGCCCGAAGGTGCCGGAAACCATGAAAGTCTTCAATACCACCGCAATCGAAGTATGTGAAGGCCAGCAGTATGATATGGATTTCGAAAATCGAAACGAAGTAAGTATCGAAGAATATTTGGAGATGATTTCACTGAAAACCGCCGTTTTATTGGGTGCAGCCCTAGAAATTGGAGCTATTACCGCAGGTGCGTCCGACACAGATCGCAAACAGATTTATGCCTTTGGTAAAAACTTAGGTATTGCCTTTCAACTTAAAGACGATATTCTCGACACTTTCGCAGAGAATGCCGCTTTCGGCAAGAAGATTGGCGGTGATATTATTCAGAATAAGAAAACCTTCCTCTTAATTACAGCCCTGAATGAAGCGAATACGGAGCAACGTAACGCATTGGATAAGTGGCTGGCCAATTCTTCCGATGACGCCGCTAAAGTAGCTGGAGTAAAAGCCATTTATAACGAATTAGGCATCCAAGCCAAAAGTGAGGCTGCGGCAGAGGAATACTACCAAAAAGCGTTGTTAGATGTTGATGCCTTGTCTATTGCATCAGACCAAAAGCAAAAGCTGAAAGCTTTTGCGGAACAACTCTTAAAACGAACCAAGTAATAAAATTTGAATTTCCATTAGAATTCAATAATTTAATGGAATGATCGCTTAATCAAATTTCAATGGGTGACTTAAATGTTAAAATCGCCAATAATGCTGTTGGTAGCCAGAAATTCGTTCGACATCTCCTGAATGATGTTCAAGCCATGGAGCATATGCTAGCCAACGACTGGTTTGAAGACGATATCATTCGAATTGGTGCTGAACAAGAAATGTGTATCATCGATAAGTCGTTCAAACCGGCGCATTTTAATATTCAACTCCTAGATAAAATCCAAAGTGACGACGTAGTTACCGAATTAGCCAAGTTCAATATTGAGCTCAACCTCGATCCACAAGAATTTACCGGTAGTTGTTTCTCTATACTCGAACAAGAAATTCAATCCAAAATGGACTTGGTGTGGAAACACTGCGAGGATATGGAAATGATGCCTATTCTAACTGGAATTTTACCGACTATTCGTAAAAGTGATGTTGCCTTAGAAAATGTGACGCCGTTAGAACGCTACCGATTGCTTATGGAAGTGTTGAACAAACTTCGAGGCGATTTGGTTGAGCTAAAGATCAATGGTACGGATGAACTGAATGTAAAGCATGATAGTGCATTACTGGAAGCTTGTAATACGAGTTTTCAAGTTCATCTTCAGATTCGTCCACAAGACTTTGTTCAGAAATACAACCATTCTCAAGCGATTGCTGGGCCAGTTATGGCTTTGGCAGTGAATTCGCCACTCCTCTTCGGGAAGCGTTTGTGGCATGAAACCAGAATTGCCTTATTTCAACAGTCTGTGGACACTCGACGTAGTATGGATCACCTCCGTGATCGGAGTCCTCGAGTTATGTTTGGAAATTCTTGGCTAACCGATTCCATTACCGAGCTCTACAAAGAAGACATTGTTCGTTATCGGGTAATCTTAAACTCCGATATCAAAGAGAACGTGCATGAGATGATTGAGAAGGGCATTACGCCTAAGCTTCGTGCACTCAATATTCACAACGGTACGGTATACCGATGGAACAGACCGTGTTATGGAATTAGTCCGAATGGCAAGCCGCATCTGCGGATCGAGAACAGAATCTTCCCAGCTGGTCCATCTATTCTTGATGAAGTAGCCAATGCTTCGTTTTGGATTGGATTAATGAATGGTATGGAGAATGCCTATGGTGACATCACTACGAAGATGGATTTTGATGACGCGAAAAATAACTTCTTTGTAGCGAGTCAGCATGGACTTAATTCCTACATGAATTGGTTGGATGGACATCGAATAAGTGCGGCTGAGTTATTAAGTAAAGAACTCTTACCGATTGCCCGCGAAGGTTTGAAGCAAGCCAACATTACTGATGCGGATATATCGCGTTACATGGATGTAATCGAAGCACGAATCGATAAGCAAATTACGGGCTCTTCTTGGATGTTAAAATCGTATAACAAGCTGATTAAAGACGCAGCGAAGGAAGAAGCCGCAACTGCTATAACGTCTTCAATCGTTCAAAATCAAAGAGAAAATATTCCAGTGCATAAATGGCCTAAAGCAAAATTAGAAGACATCCCGAATTGGTCACCACACGTACTGAAAGTAGAAGAGTTTATGACAACGGATATTTTCTCTGTGCAGCCCAACGATATTTTGGAACTCGTGGCCGATATTCTAGATTGGCGGAAGATCCGATATTTGCCAGTTGAAGATAAAAAAGGAAAGCTTGTTGGTTTAATCACCTCAAGGATGTTGTTGCGGTACTTCAAACAACAGTCGAATTTGCCTTCAAAGAAACCGGAGCCAGTAAAATCGCTGATGCTTAAAGATCCAACTACAATTTCTCCATACGACACCATCATGGATGCGCTTCGGTTAATGGAAGAAAATAAAATTGGTTGTTTGCCCGTAGTGAAGAATGGAAAGCTAGTGGGCGTGGTTACGGAGATGGATTTTATGCGTTTAAGTTCGCGGTTAATGAAGCGTTTAGGCAATCAACAGGCTGAACGTAGTTGATAGAACTGGAAAACCCAGCCCGTACGGGCTGGGTTTCCTCATAGTCACTAGCTAGTGTTGACTTAGTTCTGTCCGCTGTATTCAAACCAATCTTGGCTCTTGTACGCATCTGTATTTAAATATTCTAAGTACTTTTCAAACATATCTTTCGGCTGAACACCTGTTACACGATTAATCACCTCGTGGTCCTCATCCATAAAAATCACTGTAGGGTAGGCTGGTCGACCATTTGTTAATGCCAGCGCTAATTCATGAATGCCTCTTCGTCCATTCTTTAAATACGTATACTCTTTGCCTTCAAACTCTACACTTTCTTTCGATTCCCCATCAAACTTCACCGGATAAAAGTTCTCATTCAAATACTTCGCAACAGCTGGGTCGCCAAATACTTTCTTATCCATAATCTTACACGGTCCACACCACGTGGCATACACATCAACAACAATCTTTTTAGGATTGTCTTTACTCAACTCAATCGCATCTTCAAAAGAGTACCACTTCACACTTTCTACTTCTTCTGTTTTCGGTTGCGTAAAGGAAGTCAGTAAGAAAAAACCCAATCCAAAAAATGCGAACACACTTAATAACCTATATTTCATAATTCCGTTTTCTATTAAAGTACAAATACAGTTCCAAAACAAACTGTTCTATTAAAAAGTCGTTATTACAACGCTTTCCTTACTAACTTCGTATCTATGAAGCATAAAATCGCTGTTGGTATTACTGGAGCATCTGGGGCTATTTACGCCAAAGTACTACTAGATAAACTCAAACAACTTCATGAACAAATTGAAGAAGTAGGTTTGGTCATGACCAAAAACGCCAAAGATGTATGGGAATATGAATTAGGCAACGACGATTATAAGCGTTATCCGTTTGAAGAATTTGAGAATACCGACTACTTCGCGCCTTTTGCCTCTGGTTCTGCGAATTATTCAGCATTGATTATAGCTCCATGCTCCATGGGCACCATGGGGCGAATAGCAAATGGCACATCCAATAACCTGATTACCAGAGCGGGAGATGTCATGCTTAAAGAACGTAGAAAACTCATTTTACTGGTTCGCGACACGCCATACAGCCTCATCCATTTGAATAATATGCGTACGATTACAGAAGCAGGTGGTATTATTTGCCCGGCCAGCCCATCGTTTTATAGTAGGCCAGAGTCTTTCGAAGCATTGGCCGCCACAGTAGTTGATCGAGCCATTGATTTGGCCGGCTTACAACAAAAAACCTATCGCTGGGGAAGTAAGTCATCATGAAATTTCGGACCGAAGTACAAGCACCTAATTACAATTTCCAAATCCGGCATTGGGATCAGCTGATGTTGTTGGGCTCTTGTTTTTCAGATGAAATTGGAGCAAAATTCCAACATGCTGGCTTTCATGTAATGACCAATCCTTTTGGCACACTCTATAACCCGATTTCCATAACCAATGCCTTAAACCATATCCTTGAACAACGGAGTTTTTTACAAGATGATTTACTGTTTGCTGAAGACAGATGGTTGAGTCTAGACCACAATACGTCTTTTCAATCGAATGATGCTGCGGAATTGGTGGAGCGTATAAACACCAGTATTGAACAAGCCTACGATTTTTTGAAGTCCACTAAGTTTCTCTTCTTAACTGTAGGAAGTGCCTGGGTTTTCAAGCACCTTTCTAGTGATCGAATTGTTGCGAATTGCCATAAACTTCCGTCAACAGATTTTCAACGTGAATTATTGGAAATAGGAGAAATACAATTGGCCTTCCGAGAGGCTCTAGACAAACTAAAACGAATCAACCCAAGTTGTTCCGTATTATTTACGGTAAGTCCCGTTCGTCATTTGCGTGATGGAATGATTAGTAATACCAGGAGTAAATCCATACTTCACGCTGCACTTCATGCAATGAATTTAGACTATTTCCCAGCTTATGAGATGATAAACGATGATTTACGTGATTATCGCTTTTATACGGAAGACTTATGCCATGTAAATGATTTAGGTGTGGCCTATGTATGGGAGAAAATTCAGGATTGGCTGGTGGATGCTGCTGATCAACGAAGTATTGATGCAGTGTTGAAACATCGGAAACTGAGTTTACATCGCCCTTCCGATATTACGGAACATGAAATACATATCCAACGTTCGAAAACGCAACTCATCAATGCGTTTCCGTTCTTACGAGAAACTATTCAATAACAATTACTTCCCAACCCAATTCTTCGGCTACGAAAAGGATTTTGGACAAGTTCAATTCCAAATTTTGTTCGGCCAATTCAATCAGTCCTTCCGTTCTTGCTTTCTCTCTAAGAATGTCTACAGCTCGTGTATTCATTTTTGTAAGCTCTTCTTCGGTAAATGGTAAGAGTGCATCTTGTAAATCGTAAAATTTAAGGTCAGGCTCAATAATGATTTCAGGCTCCGGGATATTTTTAAGAATGACTTGCTTTTTGGCCTCGTCCAGTTCATAACTCATTTTCTGTAGGTCATGTGCTACATAAGCTTTGGCATTGGCTATGATGATGGCTTTTTTAGTGACAGGTATGAGGTCGAAAAAGAGCTTTTGAGTTTCTTTTAGGGTGTAGACTTCAGCAAAGGAACCTTCTACAGAAATCAATTTGTTGACTTCTTCAATTTGCTTTAATATCGTATTGGCTTCTTCTTTAACCACTTTATTGGACTTGCTTCCAAAAACCATTTTTCCGAGTAACAATCCAATGACAAGCGCAAGTAAAGCGGGCAGAATTATTCTTTTCATAAGGATTCGATAAGTGTTGGTTTTTCCTGAATTCCGATGGTGTCTAACATTTTAAAAATAGCAGCTTTCCCCAATTCACCCAAGTTTTTCGAGAAGTCATTTACGTATAAATCGATATGTTGTTTCATCACAGCTTTATTCATTTCTTGGGCGTGTTCTTTTACATATTCGGATAGTTGCGGTTGTTGAAATGCCCATTGAAGACTATCTGATAACACTTGATGGAAGCGCTGTTGAATAGTTACTGGAATACGTTGGTGCATGGTGATTCCGCCTAGTGGAATAGGGTAGCCGGTAGATGTTTCCCAGTGTTCACCGAGGTCAACAATTTTGACTAGCCCTTTGTCTTTATAGGTGAATCGGTTTTCATGAATGATTACTCCCGCTTGCACTTCCTCGTTCAACACGGCATTTTCAATGTCGGAAAAGAGGAGTATTTCTTTATTGGTAATGGTTGAATCGTAATATTGAAGGAGGAAGTGGGCGGTTGTTTTGTCTCCAGGAATGGCAGTACTGCCATTCCTTAATTCTTCCGAAGTTAAGGGCTGATTCGCAATTAAAAGTGGCCCACAATTATTACCCAACGCACTTCCCACGCTCAACAAGTTATACTTGTTGAGCAAAAAAGCATAAGCGTGATAACTGAGTTTTGTCACATCCAATACCTCTGCCGCTGCCAGCTGATTCAATGCCTCTACATCTTCCAATACCACATCGAATTCCAAACCACGACAATCAATATGTCCGTTCACCAATGCATCGAAGATGAATGTATCATTCGGACAAGGCGAAAAACCGAGCGTTAGTTTCATAGGCGGGCCTTAATTTCTTTAATCAGGAAATTATTTAACGTATCAATAGCGAGGTCTAGTTTCCAATTGGCTCGATTGCGAGGTTCTACATGGTTGGAAATACTTCTCACCTGAGCACATGGAATACCGAAATGTTGGCAAACACGGAATACCGCAAATCCTTCCATACTTTCTAATACTGGGTTAAATTGATCGATCCGTTGTTGAATTACTAGTTCAGAGCCTGCCACTTGATTTACCGTAATCGAAGTCACTTTTTCAAGTTGTGGGAAGCTCGGAAGCACGGTAATTTCATCTTGGTCAATCAAATCGAGCGCTTTAGCGGGCACAAATTGGCCCTGATCATCCACGCCCAAATCACCGTATTGGTCGGTAACGACTTCCACCAAACTTCCAAGCGGAAACCGTTGCCCATAGACACCTGCTACACCTATGTTTACAACGACATCAGGTTTGATTCCATATAAAATATGTTGGAGTTGGAGCGTAGTCTCTGTCATGCCTACACCAGTAATCGCCAAAAATGGACCTGAATTAAACCGATACAATTCATGTCCAACTCTGTCAGGTTCAAGTGCTTGAAGCGTTGGTTGTACTTCAATTTTTGTGGCAGCGATATACAGTGTTTTCACATTGCTAAACTAGCTCCAAAAAATGGCAATCCGAACAGGTAAATTCATTGTATATTTGATGTCTACACGCTCATGGTTTATCTAACTCGCAAGGAACACTTTAACGCAGCCCATAAATTGTACAATCCAAACTGGACAGAAGAGAAGAATCTAGCTGTTTTCGGCAAGTGCGCCAATCACAATTTTCACGGCCATAATTATGAGCTTTATGTGACTGTAAAAGGACAGCCACATCCTGACACAGGCTATATTATGGATGCCAAACACTTGGGGAATCTCATGAATAAATATATTTGTGATGAGTTAGATCATAAGAACTTGAATACTCAAGTTCCATTTTTAAGCAACTTGATGCCAACTACTGAGAATGTAGCAAAAGCCATATTTCATCGCTTAAAACCGCATATTACAGAAGCGGAGTTACACTGTGTGAAATTGGTAGAAACAGAAAAAATATTTGTTGAATATTACGGAGAATAATTACTGAATGTTAGATGAAAACTTTGAGCCGGTAGGCTATAAACGTATTGATCAATATCCTGAAAAGGTCACCCAACAACTCACAGGGAATGTAAAAGAAATGATTGATTTACTAGGTGAAGATGTGGAGCGAGAAGGCCTTCTAGATACACCTAAGCGTGTTGCTAAAGCTTGGCAATTCTTGACCCATGGCTATCACCTTGATCCTACTGACATTATAAAATCAGCTTTGTTTTACGAGGATCATAATGAAATGGTTATCGTTAAAGACATTGAATTATTCTCTGTTTGTGAACACCACATGATTCCATTTTTCGGGAAGGCGCATATTGGGTATTTGCCTAATGGGAAAATTACCGGCTTAAGTAAGCTGGCCCGTGTAGTAGATGCATATGCCCGAAGAATGCAAGTGCAAGAACGACTCACTATGCAAATTATGAATTGTGTGCAAGATGCCCTGGATCCACATGGTGTTGCAGTAGTTATTGAAGCCAAGCACATGTGTATGATGATGCGTGGTATTGAAAAACAAAACTCTGTGACCACTACTTCAGCATTTACAGGTGTTTTTGAACAAGAATCGACCCGAAGTGAATTTATAAAACTGATTACCGCAAACCTCTCTTAAGTTATGATCGCACATTTATTTCCTGGACAAGGAGCCCAATTCCCTGGTATGGGCGCAGATGTATATAAACACTCATTTTCCGCTAAAAGCAAATTTGAAAAAGCCAATGATATTCTTGGTTTTCGATTGAGTGAAATTATGTTCAAAGGCAGTGTAGAAGAATTAAAGCAAACTCGTGTTACGCAACCAGCCATTTTCATTCATTCTGTGGCATTGGCTATGTTCTTAGCAGATTCTATGAAGCCGGAGATGATGGCTGGCCACTCTCTCGGGGAATTTTCTGCGCTAGTAGCGAGTAAGTCATTAACCTTAGATGCGGGATTACGTTTGGTAAAACTCCGTGCTGAAGCGATGCAGCGTGCCTGTGAAAATACAAATGGGACTATGGCTGCTGTTTTGAAGCTAGATGATGCGACTGTTGAACAGGTATGTAAAGATGTAGATGGCATTGTTGTTCCTGCAAATTATAATTCACCAGGTCAGTTGGTGATTAGTGGTGAGCGAGCCGCCGTGGAAACGGCGGCTGAATTGCTGAAAGAAGCAGGTGGCCGTGCCGTAGTGTTAAAAGTGGCAGGTGCCTTTCATTCTAAATTAATGAATAAAGCCTACAATGAACTTTCTACAGCGATTGATGCTGTTGAATTTGCTGAACCATTTTGTCCGATCTATCAAAATGGTACCGCTCAGGCTACCCAAAATCCAGAAGAACTCAAGAAAAACCTCAAGGAACACATGGTCTCTCCAGTTTACTGGACAAAAACCATAGCGAACATGATCCAAGATGGTGCTGACGAGTTTGTTGAAATTGGCCCCGGAAAAGTACTCCAGGGTTTAGTCAAGAAAATTGCACCAGAAGTGGGTATTACCAGCTTAGATAGCGTACCTAAGGAAGAAGATTAATTAATTACTTGGTGTAATCGCCACAGGCCAGGCATTGTTCTCGCGATCAATGTCTGCTAGCTCATTCTGTCGATCCAAAACGATACTCTTAATGTCTTTTTGAGGTCGAGTAATTACGAAACTATATTCAGGAGCAACCCAAGCCCAATCCGGTAAGTTGTTGCACGTATTCTCCTTGTTCATTGTTTTTCGGCCATACATTTCGTTACAAGGAATGTAGAACAATTCAGTTTTACCATTTTTATACGTTACTGTGGCTTCAACTGGAGCAGGAATTAATCCTATTCGTTCAAGAGTAACTACGGTCTCTTTCTTAGGATTATCTCCTTTTTTAACGGATTTTACACCATAGTCAATAGTTTTGGTCGTGTTGATCCAATAGCGCCCAAACCATTGTAGATTCATATCGGCTTCTTTCTCCATAACACGATAAAAGTCATTCGGTTCTGGGTGTCTAAATTTCCAAGTGTTGTAAAACCTACGCATACCTCTACTGAACGCTTCTTCTCCCATGATATACCGCAGTTGAGAAAGCAATAACTCACCTTTTGAATAGGCCGAGACACCATAAGCGAAATTGGTGTTGAAGTGGTCAGAATGCTGGTTTGCAGGTTCGTTGAAGCCTCGGTCTACGAGTGCTTTATACCCTCGGTAAGCCCCTTCATGCACATTCCCCTCTTGTTGAAAAACAACCTTGGTGACTTCAGCATCTGCAAAACTGGTGAAACCTTCGTCTATCCATGCATAAAGGGATTCATTTGTAGCTAAAGCCATTTGAAACCAGCTATGTGCTAATTCATGAGACGTAACTCCATAAAGACTTTCAAAGCTTCTATTTCCAGTGATTAATGTGCACATAGGATATTCCATTCCACCATCCCCGCCTTGTAAAACGGTATAATCAGAGAACGGATATTTCCCAAATTGACGTTGCATTTCTCGAAATAAAGGAACCGTATAATTTTCGATGAGGTTTGTCCAGTTCTTTGTTGTTTTGGGACCAGGTTGGTAGAAGTAATGTACTTTAAGCCCATCAACATCTACGATCTCATGTATGTAATCAGGGTCGGCAGCCCAAGCAAAATCGATTACATTTTCTGCTTTAAAATGCCAAGTAGTCGTTTTATTCGGATCATACAACCGTCCGATTTTATCTACCTGATAACCATGTCCGACTTCACTTGGATTTTGTACAACACCAGTTCCTCCTACAAGGTAATTCGATGGTAGGGTGATCTTTACGTCAAAATTTCCCCATGGGCTGTGAAATTCGCGACCTACATACTGATAGGCATGCCAGCCTTTGTGATCGTATTCACTCATTTTAGGGTACCATTGAGTCATAGAGTAATCAATGCCTTCAGCACTATCTCTTCCTGATCTTCTAACTTGTAAAGGAACTTGGGCATCAAATTCCATATAAAACGTGGTCGATGTATTTGGAAGTAAGGGCTCGTTTAACGCCACTTCCATCACCGTTTCCATAATATTGAAAGACACATCTTTTCCATCTTGGTGGAGTTTGTTGATTTTATGCCAACCATATTCCGATTCCTCCAACTTCGAAATTCGACTACCTACTCGCCGATCAGGATCAGAAATGGTTAATGATCGAACATCCATCATCGAACCAGGCTGGAACGCATTAAAATACAAGTGGTAATACACTTTATCCAGTGTGTCAGGTGAGTTATTGGTATAGTTTAATGTCTGAACACCAGCATATTGGTGCTTGTCGACATCCATGGCGATTTCCATTGTATAGTCAACAGCCTGTTGCCATCTATAATCTTGTGAATAAGCAATACTAGTTGTTAGAATCAATAAGAAAAAGATAGATCTGTTTTTCATAGTTTATTTTTCGAAAGTCTAAGTTAGCTATAATTACTTTTGTGGTATGCTTAATGTTACAGGAGTTACTGTTGATTTTGGAACTAGAATCTTATTTGACGACATCACTTTTACAGTGAAGCCAAGTGATAAAATAGGATTAGCAGGGCGGAATGGTGCTGGGAAAAGTACATTGCTTAAATTGATTATCCAAGAAGATGCGCCATCTAGTGGAACCATCTCTCATCCTTCCGACTATACTATTGGTTATCTACCGCAAGAGTTAAAAATAGACTCTACAAAACCAATTTTTGAAGAAGCTAAGTCTGCACTAGGGAATATTAATGAGCTGGAAGAAACTCAAAAGTTTATTAGTGACGAAATTATTCGCCGAACAGATTATGAAAGTGACAGCTACCTCCGTTTAATTGAGCAACTCAATAAGGTCAATGATCAATTGGAAATGTTTGGGGGAGCACAAGCAGATCAACAAATCGAAATGATTTTGAAAGGTCTTGGCTTTTCTGACACAGACCTTCAACAGCCTGTTAATACCTTCAGCGGTGGTTGGCAGATGCGTGTAGAATTATCCAAAATTTTATTGAAGCAGCCGGATCTAATTCTACTTGATGAGCCTACCAATCACCTAGATATCAATTCCATTATTTGGTTAGAGCAATTTCTAAAAAACTATAAAGGGGCCATTCTAATGGTCAGTCACGACAAACAGTTCTTAGATACTATAACGAACCGGACTATTGAAATCATCAATCAAACCATAGAAGATTACAAAGCACCTTATTCGAAGTTTTTAGAACTTAGGGAAGAACGCATTGAAAAACAGATTCTGGCAAAAAAGAATCAAGATCGTGAAGTAGCACGTCTACAAGACAATATCAATAAGTTTAGAGCAAAGAAAAACAAAGCCAAATTTGCCCAAACATTGATCAAACGCCTTGATCGTATGGATCGAATTGAAGTAGATTCTTTCGATAGTAAAACCATGTCTTTGACCTTTCCTAAAAGCCGGACCTCAGGAAAGATTGTTGTAGAAGCGAAACATGTCGGGAAGTCTTATGGTGACAAAGAAGTCCTGAGAGCTATCGATTTTACAATCAACCGGGGAGATAAAGTAGCATTTGTTGGGAAGAATGGAATGGGGAAGACAACCTTAGCAAAAATTATTGTTGGTGATTTAAAACATGAAGGGCAATTAGAGTTAGGATACAATGTTGATCTTGGTTATTATGCGCAACATCAAAACCAAACCTTAGATGGTGATTTGACCTTATTACAAACTTTGGAACGTGCAGCCCCACCAGCGATGCAAGGCAAAGAACGTGCAATGTTGGGTGCATTTTTATTTAGTGGAGAAGACGTTGACAAGAAAGTGAAAGTCTTGTCTGGTGGTGAGAAAGCCCGATTAGCACTTGCGAAAATGTTGTTAGAGCCTGTAAATACGCTCGTTCTAGATGAGCCTACTAATCATTTAGACTTGGCCTCTAAGTCTATTTTAAAAGATGCCGTACAACAATTTGAAGGCACATTGATTGTAGTGTCTCACGATCGTGATTTTTTAACTGGACTTACAGATAAGGTCTATGAATTTAGACCTGGGTTGGTGAAAGAACATTTGGGAGATATTAATGAGTTTCTTCAAAGTCATGGAGCTGAAGGGTTTCGGGATTTCGAGGTGAATGGTGGATCAGCAAAAACAAGTAAAAAAACATCCAGTAACAAGATCAGTTACGAGGAAAAGAAAGCCGCTGACAAATCTCGACGAAGGTTAGAAAGGAAGGTGGCTCAATTAGAAGAAGCTATAGAGCGGGCCGAAAAAGATATTCAACAAATGGACGAGCAACTTCGTGACCCTGCATTTTATAAAGAAGTGTCCAATGATTCTGCATTTTTCTCCAAATATGAGGCTCGAAAGCAGGAGGTGGAGCAATTATTTGAAGACTACGAGAAAGCGACGAATGAATTGAATCTCTTGTCTTGAGTTCTTAGTCGCCATTCATTA
>JAHQVX010000099.1 GCA_019634125.1 Saprospiraceae bacterium | reverse complement strand
ATTGTCTATAGTTGCCATCCCCTCAGGTTGAGATTCCACTTTAAATTCTTGTGTGAGTTTGCCAGTGATGGTGTTATTGGCTTCTTGGAGTTGAAAAACTTCTATCACGCCATTTTTGCCATTGGAAATGGCAAAAAATTCCCCCTGATCTTCATAGAGTGTAAAGCCGTACACATCATCTACATGGGTTTTAATTTCTCCCAAGGAATTGGAGAGCTGTCCGGTTTCCCCGTTTAATTCAAATAGGGAAATGGTTTGGCTGCTTCGATTCGAAGCAGCAACCAAAATAATCGAGCGGTCACCCATTAAAAACCCATCTCTGACATCTACATTGTTGACTTTTCCGCATGCGGAAAAGTGCAACTCATTCCCATCCAGATCATAGGTGTACAATCCAGCTACTTTGTTGGTGCCAATTATAATTGACTTTTCTGGAGAAGTTGAATTGTACCAAATCGCTGGGTCGTCTGCCGCATCTTCGCCCGATGAAGACTGTACAGGAGTTGTCTCTGCATCTACGGTTAGTTCATAAGGTACTAGCCGCTGCAAGGCTCTTGCTTCGGCCATTTTCGCCGCATCTTCTCGCGCTTCTTTATTACGTGCCGCTTGGCTTCCTGTACAGGAAGCCAAGCCGATACATAGAAGCAGCGTCCAATATATCTTACACATCTTAAAAGTCGAATTTTACACCCAAATTATAGTTCGGTTCGTAAAACTCTATCTGAAAGGTGCGGTCTTCAAAGCCTGCACCTTGGTAATAACGCAAAGGCTGATTGGTTAAATTCTTCGCTTCTGCAAAAATCGTCCACTGCCCTTTTAAAAAATAATTTGCGTTGAAATCCAGGAAACTTTGCTTGTCATAGTAAATATCCTCATTGGCCTCACCACCATATTCGTCCACATAATCCGAAGAGTGGTTAAATGATAATCGTGTAGTGAATTTTTTGTCTTCATAAGCTAATGAAGCATTGAAAAGGTGTGGCGCAGTACCAGCCAGTGTTAAATCTTCTCCTTCTCGTTCAGCAATTGTAGCTTCCGAATCTGTATATGTATAGTTCGTGTATAGGTTGAAGCGTCCGAAAAAGTCGCCAAAGAAATCCAGTTGGCGTTGGAAACTGGCTTCAAATCCATACACATTCGCTTCTTCTCCATTTCTTGGCTGGGTGATTTCATCGAATATTCGAGTACCTACTACGGGATCATTATCATCCGTAAAATTGAAAAAGAAATCATCGATGTTCTTATAAAATCCACCTAAGCTCACTAAGCCAATTTCCTCGAAATAATACTCACCCATTAAGTCGAAGTTCATGGCTTCTGCAGCCTTTAAATCTGGATTACCTAATTCAGCTTCGCCATCATCAATAAATAAATAAGGAACTAAGTCGTAGTAATTTGGTCGCGCTAGAGAATTTGTCCAAGCAAAACGAAGTACCGCGTTATTATTTGGTCTGAAGTTGGTGTGAAAACTGGGTAAAAAGTTCTCATAATCTGAACTGCCTGTAGTAGGGGAAATGGCATCACCTTCTAGCTCAAAACCATTGTAATCTAAACTAGTGGCTTCGAAACGTGCCCCGGCGATGAACGACCAACGCTCTCCAAGGTTTTGGTTGTACTGAATAAATCCAGCATTTACATTTTCTTCAGCTTCGTAGTTCACGGGAATAAATTCATCCAATACATCTTCGCCTTCAGCATTTGCTAAGTCTAAACCGCCTAAGAACTCTTCATTGACTAGGTCGCCGAAGTCGTAACTATCACCAGGGTTAAAGCCTTCAGGAGTTTGATCTGATGTGGGTAAATCGGCCAGTGTGCCAATTGCATCTTCAAAACTATCGGTATATTCTCTGAAACCATTGTCCCTGATTTTATCCTTTTGCTTGTAGGTGTAACCCAACTTAAGTTCACTATTGTTTGCACTTCCAGTCATTACTGGTATGGTGAATTTGAATTGTCCTTTCCAATTCTGTTCTTCTGTAAATTGAAATTCTTCAGTCAACTCATCTAACTCAAAATCTGATGCACTAATCAACTCATTTTCGATGATGTTCAAGTCTTCTGTTCCTAATCCTACAATCGTTCCTGCAAATGGCGCATCAGTGTCCTCATCACGTTCGGCATTGTACTGGATATAGCGTTCGTTGGGACGATCTTCGGAAGCTTCAGAATAGCTTCCACTCCAATCGAGTTGAATTTTACCAAATACATGTTCGCCATCTAAGCCGAACTTATTCACTTTTTGTTGTTCGAGTCGACGGTCTTTGATGTCGGGTGTACCTGCTTTGGTTTGTCGTTCAACCGTATAAAAGTCCCCGTTTTCTTCGATATCTGCGTAGACAACTCGGTACCTGTTCTCCCAATCTTTACGATCGCTGAGAAGTGTTTTAAATCGGATGGTATTGTTTGGGTTGAATCGATAATCAACATCTAGTCCACCTGCAATGCGTTGTCGAATGACGTCGTAACGGCGGAGTTGGAATTCGTCTAAGTTGTTTCCATCGTACTCCGCTTCAAAATTGTCTGAACCATAGTCTTTATAATTGTAGGAGCCACTAAATACTACTCCAAGTTTGTCTTCAAGGAAACGGTTACCAGCAATGAGGCCACCTGTCCAATTTGGTGCATCCCGAATCGGGGAGTAACCAGGGGCAAAAGTAGCAGATATTCGAGGATCGCTGGTGGCAGATCTAGTTACTAAATTTACTGACCCACCAATGGCATCAGCATCCATCTCTGGAGTAATGGCCTTGTTGACTTGGATCAATTGAATCATATCAGCTGGTATTAAGTCCATTTGAATATTTCTATTGTCTCCCTCAGCCGAAGGAATACGATCTCCATTTAGTGTTACTGAGTTGTACTGAGGTGCAATTCCCCGAATAAAGATATTTCGAGCTTCTCCCTGGTCGTTTTGCATGGTAATACCAGGGATTCTTTTCATAGCATCTCCAATATTGGCATCTGGGAAACGCCCGATTTGGTCGGCCGAAACTACATTGGTGATGTTGGTATTATTTTTTTGTTGGTTGAGCGCTCTGGCAATACCTTGTAAGCTTTGCCCAACCACTATTATGTCAGCCAGTTCAACACCAGCCGTTAAGGTGAAGTTTTGAGTAAGTGCTCCACTTAATTGGACTTTTGCTGAAGTAGGCTGGAAACCTATGTATTTTACAGAAAGCTGATAGTCACCATCGGTGAGTCCGGCGATACGATAATGGCCATTTTCGTCAGCAATAACTGAAAAATTGGTGTCTTCAATTTCGATCAATGCGCCTGGCAGGGTAATCCCATCATCACTTACCACTTGTCCCGAAATGGTTGAAGTTTGTGAAAAAGCCCCGAGAAAAAAGAGCGTAAATAGAATAGTAAAGAAGTATTTCATGAGTGGGTTGATTAATAAACTCCGAAATTCTTAGTCTACTATGTCCTAAATATTACGAGAAGTTTATGGCTTTGTTAAGTTTTTAGTTTCTGGAATTCTTTATTTGTGACGCACTTTTCCACATTGATGTAGTGTTATTCGCCTTTTTTTTCATTTTTTTTAGGCATAAATTGCTTTGTGTACTAAATTTGCAGCTTAATTTTTCATTTTTAAACTTTGAGTGTATTTTTGACACTTATAATTAAACGCACATAAAACCGCACCTATGGGAATTGCAAAACTGGAATACATTTGGTTAGACGGCTTTCAGCCTGTTCAAAGCCTTAGAAGTAAAACAAAAATTGTAAAAGACTTTGGAGGTACTTTAGAAGAGTGTCCAATGTGGTCATTTGATGGTTCTTCTACGCAACAAGCAGAAGGTGGATCTTCTGACTGTTTATTAAAGCCTGTACGCCTTTTCCCAGATCCGGGACGTAAGAATGGCTGGTTGGTGATGACAGAAGTTCTTAATCCCGACGGTACCCCACACGAGTCAAACGGCCGTGCAACTATTGATGATGAGGACAAAGATTTCTGGTTTGGTTTTGAGCAGGAATACTTCCTTTGGGATCCATCTACCAATAAACCATTAGGATTCCCTGCTGAAGGATATCCTGAACCTCAAGGGCAGTACTACTGTTCTGTTGGAGGAAAGAATGCTTTTGGTCGTGAGATTATTGAAGAGCACTTAGATCTTTGCTTAGAAGCAGGGTTGAATGTGGAAGGAATTAATGCCGAGGTAGCTGCTGGTCAATGGGAATTTCAAACTTTTGATAAAGGCGCTAAAGAAGCTGGTGACCAAATTTGGTTAGGAAGATATTTATTAGAACGTACTGCTGAGAAGTATGGAATTTCTATTGAGTATCACTGTAAGCCAATTAAAGGAGATTGGAATGGTAGTGGTATGCACGCCAATTTCTCTAATACAGCACTTAGAACGGCTGGAAATAAAGAAACTTACGACAAAGTATGTACGGCATTTGGTGCTTCTCCGGAGGTGATTAAGCGACATATTGATGCGTATGGCCCTGAGAATCACTTAAGATTAACTGGTTTACACGAAACTCAAGCGATTGACAAGTTTAGTTATGGTGTAAGTGACCGTGGAGCAAGTATTCGTATTCCAATTGCTACCGTTGAGAGTGGTTGGAAAGGTTGGTTAGAAGACCGTCGTCCGAATTCAGCTGCAGATCCATACAAAGTAGCTGCTGAAATCGTAAAAACTGTAAAAGGCGCTTAGGACTTAGCGTTTTAAAACACTTTCAGAATTATGTAACCCCACGCCTTTGGCGTGGGGTTTTTCGTTCACGCCTTTGGTTCCCAATTTTTTGCCCGTTCTACCGCTTCGTGCCATGTATGCACTAATGCTTTTCTCCGCGCAGCTTCCATAGTTGGGTGATAACTTTCTGCGATTTTAAATTGGGTTTTCAGAGCTTCAAGATCTTCCCAAAATCCTACAGCAAGTCCTGCAAAGTAGGCAGCGCCAAGTACGGTCGTTTCAGCGAATTGTGGTTTTTTGACATCCATATTCAAAATATCGGCCTGAAAACGCATTAAGAGCTTGTTGGCTGTTGCCCCGCCATCTACTTTGAGTTCTTTGAGTTGGATACCACTATCGGCTTCCATCGCTTTCACTACATCATAGGTTTGGTAGGCGATGCTTTCAAGAGCTGCTCGGGCGATGTGGGCTTTTGTACTTCCTCGGGTTAGCCCAATGATAGTGCCTCGAGCATATTGATCCCAGTGCGGCGCGCCAAGTCCGGCCAAGGCAGGAACTAAGTAAACGCCTTCATTAGACTCTACTTCTGCGGCTAATGCTTCCACGTCGGCGCTATCAGAAATAATACCCAAGCCATCTCGAAGCCATTGTACAATGGCTCCTGCAATAAAGACACTGCCTTCCATGGCATAGGTCGTCTTGCCATTGAGTTGCCAACCGATGGTGGTGAGGAGGTTGTTCTTGGAGGCAATGGCCGTTTCGCCTGTATTTGCCATGATAAAGCAGCCAGTTCCATAGGTATTCTTCACCATGCCAGGTTCTGTGCATAATTGTCCGAACAATGCTGCTTGTTGATCACCGGCTACGCCGGTGATTTCAAGGCCTTCCACTTCGTCGATTCTGCAAGTTCCGTACGATTCGCTGCAACTCTTTACCTGCGGTAGCAGGGCTTTGGATATGTCCAATAACGCCAATAAGTCGTTGTCCCATTCTAGCGTGTGAATGTTGAAGAGCAGCGTTCGACTGGCATTGGTTACGTCGGTGGCATGAATCGCTCCATTCGATAAGTTCCACATCAGCCAAGTATCTACGGTGCCGAAGGCCAGTTCGCCGTCCTCAGCCCGTTGTCGGGCCCCATCTACATGGTCTAAGACCCATTTGAGTTTGGTGCCGCTGAAGTAGGCATCTAAAACCAGGCCTGTTTTTTCTTGGATCATCGCTCCGTGCCCTTGGGCACGGAGGTTGTCGCAATAGCCGGCAGTGCGCCGATCTTGCCAGACAATGGCTGGGTGAATGGGCCGACCAGTAGCGCGATCCCATACAATAGTCGTTTCGCGCTGATTGGTGATACCCAGCGCTACAAGCTGATCTTTAGCCACGGAATGGTCTTGGAGGAGGCGAGCAATCACAGCTTGCTGTGATTGCCAAATCTCCATAGCGTCGTGTTCAACCCAACCAGGTTGAGGGAAATACTGAGTGAATTCCTGTTGAGCCTGACCAACAATTTCTCCCAATCGATTCACCAAAACCGCTCGTGATGAAGTCGTGCCTTGATCTAAGGCTAATACATATTTATCCATACTATCTCTCTAAATATAGGATTTATTGATCGCAGAGGACTCAGAGTCGTAGAAAAGGCCCTTATGACTCTTAGTTCAGAATATAACCCGAAGCTAGCTCGGTAAACGCACGAATTTGTTTTTCAATCCAAGCCTGATCTTTTCCTAGTTCTTGCGCCATGACTTCAGCAACGATTGAAGCAGCCTCTAAGGCACTTCGTGCATCGAAGAGTAGGGCGCGTTGGCGGCGAGACAAGATGTCTTCGACTGTACGCGCCATCTCATGGCGCGTGCTCCAAACCACCTCCGCCTTCGTAAAGTGAAACGCTGGATGCACTTTTTCTTTTAATGCTGGATGTGTCTCCCACAACGCTTCAATTTTCTGGCGATCACTCCCGAAAAAATACATCGGGTCTGAAAAGTCTTCATGTTGCTGCCAACCATGGATCTTTAGGTTTTTAGTCATGCATTCCCTGTCATCTAATCCACCAACCATACTGGCTTTGTCAATAATTTCTTCAGCCATTTTTCGGTATGTTGTCCATTTCCCTCCAATAACCGTAACAAGTCCACTCAATGCTACAATAATTTGGTGCCCTCTGGAGATGGCCTTGGTTTTTACATCCTTACTTTTTGGAGCCGGCAACGGACGTAATCCAGCAAATACACTCAACACATCGGCTCGTGTGGGTTTTTTAGCTAAGTATTGTTGGGCGTTGTTTAGAATAAACTCAATGTCTTCTTCCGTGGAGGTTGGTTCTAACTGAGGCTTTTTTTGGAGCGTGTCTGTCGTGCCTACTATGACTACATCGTGCCATGGAACTAAAAACAAAACGCGACCATCACTGGTTTTGGGGATCATAATGGCATGCTCTCCTTGGAGAAAGCTTTTATCCAAGACTAAATGTACGCCCCTACTGGGCTGAATGCTTCGCTTTGCATCTGGATTATCCATTTTCAAAACCTTGTCTACAAAGACCCCCGTAGCGTTAATGACCACGTTTCCTTGGATCGTATGTGAGACCTCTGTTTCTCGATCTTCGGCAACAACGCCTTTGACCAATCCATCTTCATCTTTCACCAAGTTCCGCACTTTCATATAGTTGATGACTGACGCACCGTGTTGTTCAGCTGTTTGCGCCAGGTTGATGGCTAGACGCGCATCATCGAATTGCCCATCGTGGTATTTCACTCCGCCATTGAGGCCTTCTTGTTCTACATTCGGGATGGCACTTAAAGTTTCTTGCTTATTTAAATTCTTGCTTGGGCCCAAACCAAATTTTCCGGCCATCATATCGTATACCTTCAGTCCAACCGTGTAGAAAGGGCCGCCCCACCAATCGTAAGTGGGAATTACAAAGCTTTGATTTCGGACTAAATGCGGGGCGTTTTGGAGTAGAAGACCGCGCTCTTTTAACGCTTCAAGTACTAATGAAACATCGCCTTGTTTTAGGTAACGAACCCCACCATGCACCAACTTGGTGCTTCTACTACTTGTACCTTTCGAAAAATCATGCTGTTCTAGCAAAAGGGTAGAGTAGCCTCGAGAGGCCGCATCTACCGCACAGCCTAATCCAGTAGCTCCACCACCAATAATTATGACATCCCAGACTTTCTCAGGATGTCGCTCCAAAGCATCAATAAATACATCTCTTTGCATCTTCTACTAACTATTCCGGATACTTTTCATTCATATAGTCCAGACTACTTTGAATAACTTCTTTCAACACACTTCTGTCGATATCATCGAGCTTTTTGACGTATAAACACGACTTACCTGTTTTATATTTTCCTAGCTTTTCCATGAGTTCTGGACGTTTCGTAAATCCATCCATAATGTACAAGGTTAAGGCATTTTTGCGGGGTGAAAAACCTGTACGCAACATATCGCCTTCTCGGCCAGTATCGTATTTGTAATGATAGCTGCCAAAGCCAATTAGGCTGTTTCCCCACATTTTTGGTGGTTGACCAGTGATTTCTTGGAAGGTAGCTAAAAGCTCATAACTGTCCTTTTTCTTCTGCGTGTCAGTGACTGAATCCAGAAACGCTTCTACGCTACCATCATTCTCCACCGTTTTATTTTGATTCTTCGACATGACTAAAGTTACAAATTGCAACCAAATCTGAATGCCTCCTTTTAATTCCGCAAACTGACTTCTCCATGTAGAACTGTCAATTTAGCACAAGTTTATGCGTGGCACTATCATTGACCTTGAATAAAATGTATTTTTGCCGCTCGGCAATTTGAAAAAGCGAATATGATAGGTTTAATCAAGAAGGTTTTCGGAGATAAACACGCCAAAGACATTAAGAAATTGGAGCCCAGAGTGGTCCAAATCAACGAGATATATAATAGTTACGCTGCTTTAACAGTAGATGAGTTGAGAGGGAAAACCTCTGAGTTTCGTCAGCGCATCACGGCTCACTTGGCCGACATCAATGAGCGCATTGAAAATCTGAAGCAGAAAGCGGAAACAGATGACAGCCTAGAGCTGTATGAGAAGGATGATATCTACAATGAAGTCGATAGCCTTATCGAAGAGAAAGACAAGCAACTGGAAGTCATTCTAGATGAAATTTTGGAAGAAGCTTTTGCTGTTGTGAAAGAGACTGCACGTAGGTTCAAAGAAAACGATGCGATTTCCGCAACAGCTACTGAATTAGATAAGCAAATTGCGTCAGATCGGGAGCATATTTCCATTGATGGTGACAAAGTGACGTATCAAACCTCTTGGTTGGCAGCCGGCAATAGAATTGACTGGGACATGGTGCATTACGATGTTCAGTTGATAGGGGGAATGGTATTGCACTCCGGAAAAATTGCAGAGATGGCTACCGGGGAAGGAAAAACTTTAGTGGCCACATTACCAGCATATCTGAATGGAGTAGCGGGAGAAGGCGTGCATGTGATTACTGTGAACGATTACCTTGCCCGACGTGACTCGGAATGGATGGGGCCAATCATGGAATTCCTCGGCTTAACCGTAGATTGCATCGATAAGCATAGCCCAAACACCGACAGTCGCCGACAGGCCTACAATGCAGATATTACGTACGGAACCAATAACGAATTTGGTTTCGATTACCTAAGAGATAACATGGTGCGCAATGCTTCTGAGCAAGTTCAGCGAAAGCACCACTATTCCATGATTGATGAGGTAGATTCCGTATTAATTGATGATGCGCGAACCCCATTGATTATTTCTGGACCCGTGCCCAAAGGCGATCAACAACAGTATGAAACTTTAAAGCCTAGAATTGAGAGCTTAGTTAATGCACAGAAGAAATTAGTAGGCAGCTTTCTAGTAGATGCTAAGAAGGAAATTGAAGCAGGTAATGCCGATCAACAAAGTGGTGGACTGGCTTTACTTAGAGCACATAGAGGGTTTCCCAAGTCGAAGCCGTTAATCAAATACCTCAGTGAGCAAGGATCGAAGAGTATTCTTCAGAAAGTAGAAAACTTCTATTTACAAGATCAAGCTAAGAATATGCATATCGTTGATGATGAATTATACTTCGTGATTGATGAGAAGCAAAATAGTATTGAGCTTACCGATAAAGGAATTGACTTCCTAACGCGAAAAGATGAAGATCCTGACTTCTTCGTTATGCCAGTCTTAGGTGAGAAGATGGAAGAGTTGGATAAACAGACCGAACTTTCAGATGAAGAGCGCATTAGTGAGAAAGACAAAATCTTAGCCGAATACAGCTTAAAAGGAGAGCGTTTACACTCGGTTCAACAATTACTCAAGGCGTATGCGCTTTTCGAGAAAGATGTTGAATACGTTGTTATGGAAGGCGAAGTGAAAATTGTTGACGAACAGACGGGGCGTATCATGGATGGACGTCGTTATTCTGATGGACTGCACCAAGCTATTGAGGCCAAAGAAAGTGTAAAGATTGAGGCAGCTACTCAAACCTTCGCCACCATTACGTTGCAAAACTTCTTCCGAATGTATCACAAGCTTGCTGGTATGACCGGTACAGCTGAAACGGAGGCAAAAGAGCTTTGGGACATCTATAAGTTAGATGTAGTGACTATTCCTACGAATAGGCCGATTATACGAGATGATCGGAACGATAAAATTTATAAGACCGCACGTGAAAAGTACAATGCGGTCATTGAGGAAATTGAATTGATGCGCGAGCAAGGACGTCCCGTCCTTGTAGGTACGAGTTCGGTAGAAAGTTCGGAATTGGTAGCGAAGCTATTGCGCATGAAAGGCATTCCACATAATGTATTAAATGCCAAGCAGCACCAACGCGAAGCGGAGATTGTTGGTGAAGCAGGTATGGCCGGAAATGTAACGATTGCTACCAATATGGCTGGTCGTGGTACAGATATTAAGCTAGGTCAAGGCGTTAAAGATGCAGGTGGTTTAGCCATCATCGCTACGGAACGTCATGACTCTAGACGAGTAGACCGACAGTTAAGAGGTCGTGCCGGTCGTCAAGGAGATCCGGGTAGCTCGCAATTCTTCTTATCGTTGGAAGATAACCTTATGCGTTTATTCGCTAGTGGAAAAGTGGCTAGCCTTATGGATCGAATGGGGTTCCAAGAAGGTGAAGTCCTTCAGCATAGCCTGATTACTCGATCCGTAGAGAATGCACAAAAGAAAGTCGAAGAAAACAACTTCGGAATTCGTAAGCGCTTACTCGAGTACGATGATGTGATGAACAATCAACGTACAGTCATCTATAAGCGTAGAAAACATGCCTTGTTCGGAGAGCGTTTGTCCTTCGACCTAGAGAATATGTTGTATGACTTAGTAGAAGAGTTGGTGAATAATCATCATGGGGCTTCTGAGTTTTCGGACTTTAGAGAAGATGCACTACGCGTGCTCAGTACTGATATTCCTTTCGATGAACAAACCTGGCGAAGTGAAACAGCTCAACAATTGACAAGTCAATTGTTTCAAGAGTTCATGAACGCCTATGAGCGTAAGAAAGAAAATATCTTGAAAACAGCATATCCGGTTCTGCAGAACATTCACAAGCAACGCGGCGATACCGTTAATAATGTGGCCATCCCTTTCAGTGATGGCAAAAAGGTGATCAACACGCTTGTGAACCTGCAAGAAGTGATGGATCAAGCAGGCAAGCCAATTGTTGAAGAGTTTGAGAAAACCGCCGTGCTGGCCTTTATCGACAATAACTGGAAAGAGCACTTGCGCTCTATGGACGAATTACGTCAATCGGTACAAATGGCGACATACGAGCAAAAAGATCCATTATTGATCTATAAGTTTGAAGCCTTTGAACTGTTCCAGAATATTTTGAATGAGATCAATCGTGAAGTGTCTTCGTTCTTGATGCACGCCGATTTGCCGAAGCAGAATGTTCAAGAAGCAAAGGAGCAAAAAACCGACTTGCGTGGAGTTCAAACCAACCGGCAAGCGGAAGCAGCTCAAACCAATGA
Organism: Saprospiraceae bacterium; assembly: GCA_019634125.1. Taxonomy (GTDB): domain Bacteria; phylum Bacteroidota; class Bacteroidia; order Chitinophagales; family JAHQVX01; genus JAHQVX01. The sequence goes on along the minus strand of JAHQVX010000099.1, from coordinate 23,113 downwards.
GTACAAAGGAGCAAGAACGGGTAATGAGCGCAACGAGCGTCGTCAGCCTGTCGTGGCAGGGCCAAAAGTGGGCCGAAACGATCCTTGCCCATGTGGAAGTGGTAAGAAGTTTAAAAAGTGCCACGGGGCTTAGATATTGGCGCCTTTGGTGTTGGTTCTTTGTAAATTAGTGAATTAGGATTTCCCACCGCCGTAGGCGGTGGGTTTTCATTTTCCATCAACCCGTACTACTTTTACAATCATGAATCTCGCTGCCTACATTGATCACACGCTTTTAAAGCCAGACTGTTCCGAAGCGGATATCGCCCAGCTCTGCAGAGAAGCCATCACCCACGGCTTTGCAGCCGTGTGTGTGCCGCCCAACTTCGTAGCTCAAGCCGCAGAACAGGTGAAATGTAGTGGCGTCAAAGTAGCTACAGTCATTGGCTTCCCCCTCGGCTATAACCTCTCCACTGCAAAAATGGTGGAAGCCTTTAGCGCCATCGAAGATGGAGCCCACGAAATGGATATGGTTATGAACATCTCCGCATTTAAAAGTGGAGCAATTGATGTCGTTCGCAACGATATTCAAGCTATTTTTGCCATCTGTAAAGCAGAAGATGTAGTCCTAAAAGTGATTATTGAAACCGCCTTACTCAACCAAAACGAAATCAAATCCATTTGCGAACTTTGTGCGGAAATTGAGGTCGACTTCGTGAAAACATCTACCGGATTTAGCCATTCTGGCGCAGTTTTGGAAGATGTACAATTAATGAGACAAGTATTGCCCGAGCATATCCAAATCAAAGCCTCGGGAGGTATTAAAACAAAAGCGCAAGCAGAAGCGTTTATTGAGGCAGGAGCTTCCCGCCTCGGTTGCTCTTCCAGCTTGCAACTAATAAGATAGACATGAAAAAGTGGCTTACCGTATTCGGATTTTTACTTTGTGCTTACGCGGCTTCTGCACAGAATAATATTGAAATCATTCAAGATCCACGTATCGATGTATATATGCAACGTTACGATGTCACTTTTCAGCAAGAATTGATTCAAGAGATTTACCGCGTGAAATTGATTGACACTTACGACCGAAATAAAGCATACGGAACGCAAAGTAGCTTCCGACAAAAATTCCCATACCAGACTTTCTTAACGCATGATGGTATCAAGTTCCAGGTTAAAGCAGGGCGATTCAATACGAAGGCCGAAGCGGAAGATGCGTTAATTCAAATTCGTCGCCATTTCCCAAGTGCTTTCCTCCTTCCACCGGAGCCGATTGAAAACTAATATGAAAGCCCAAATTCAAGCTGCTGTTGCCGAGCTCTTCCCAAAGTTGCTTGATATTCGGGGGCATATCCATGCACATCCCGAATTGTCTTTCCAGGAGTTTGAAACAACAGCCTATATCAAACGGCAGTTAGATGAATTAGGCATTTCCTACGAAGATCATTTCACGGAAACAGGCTTAGTTGCCTATATCAAAGGCCAGCAGCCAGAGCGAAAAACCATTGCTCTTCGGGCCGATATTGATGCCTTACCTATTCAAGAAACGAATCAGGTCGATTATGTGTCGAAACATCCAGGCATTATGCATGCTTGTGGCCATGATGTACATACAACTTGTTTGCTAGGTGCTGCAGGAATTCTGCATCGACTTCGTGATCAATTTAGTGGCACTATTAAGCTGATTTTTCAGCCTGGCGAAGAGCGTTTGCCAGGTGGAGCTTCATTGATGATCAAAGCAGGTGTGCTCGAACAACCAAGGGTTGAAACTATTATAGGGCAGCATGTGCATCCACCATTAGAAGTGGGAAAAATTGGGTTGAAGCCGGGTTTGTACATGGCCAGTGCCGATGAGTTGTTCGTAACCATCACAGGCCAAGGCGGCCATGCCGCCTTGCCAGAAGACCTGATCGATCCCATTATTGTAATGAATGCGCTACTGCCTGCGTTACGCGCTGCTGTAAACAGTGCGCAGCCAGCGTCTATTCCCACCGTATTAGCCTTTGGAAAAGTGATGGCTAATGGAGCAACCAATGTCATCCCCGACAAAGTACATATCGAAGGAACACTTCGAACCATGGACGAAGACTGGCGCGCTCGAATTCATGATATTCTCCGCACTAAAGCAGCAGAAATCGCTCAACAGCATGACTGTGAAATTGATATGGATGTTCGAAAAGGCTATCCTTGTTTGGTAAACGACGCTGCACTCACTTCCAAAGCAAAAGCTTGGGCACAAGAATATCTCGGAGAAGAGAATGTGGTAGATCTGCCTATTCGCATGACAGCGGAAGACTTTTCCTTTTATTCCCACCAAGTGCCTGGTTGCTTTTTTCGGTTAGGTACAGGAAACCCTGCTAAAGGCATCACCTCTCCGGTTCATACCTCAACATTCGACATCGATCAAGAGGCGTTAAAAGTAGGGGCCGGCATGATGGCTTGGATGGCTTATAAACAACTTGAAGCCTAACTTTTTCTTCCTTAAGCGTAAGTTTTTCCTGTTTTTACGACTTTCTATCCGCTAAAGCACGCAACATTTAGTTTATGGTAAACCCCACAGTTCGATCTATCTTATTGATAGGCTGGATGATTTGGATTCCTTTATTGGTTAGTTCTTGTCAGCCGCCGTCTGCACCACATTCCGCTATGAATAGCACTTCTGAATCACCTGTATTCTTATCGCAAGATTTATTACTGGCTGTAAAATCTGAGACGTCAACTCAAGCGCTTGTTGAACAAATTGCCCAACTAGATCGCATGGAGTTGATACAAGCTTTAAAGGATGAAACAGATCGGCTGACCTTTTGGCTCAATGTATACAACAGTTATGTGCAGATCTTATTGAAGGAAAATCCTGAGTTATATGAAAGGCGCGCTAAATTCTTTTCGAAAAAGCAGATTGATGTTGCTGGCGTACAAATGAGTTTAGATGATATTGAACACGGCATGATGCGTAATTCTAGAAGTAAGTATTCTTTAGGGTATTTGGGCAAGATGTTTCCATCGAAATTCGAAAAAGCATTACGCGTAGAAACTGTAGATTGGCGTATTCACTTTGCCTTGAATTGCGGGGCAGCAAGCTGCCCCGCCATCGCTTTCTACGAATCGGAAGCATTGAATGAGCAACTGCAACTCGCCGCAGAAAGCTATTTAAGCCAAGAAGTAGACTACGATGCGGGAAATAATATCGTTCATGTTCCTGCACTTATGAGCTGGTTTCGGGCCGACTTTGGTGGGAAGAAAGGTATCCGGCACATTCTACAGGATCAAGGCATCGTGCCATCGGGTCAACGACCAAAAATTAAGTTTAAGGCCTACAATTGGAACCTAGATTTAGATAATTACATCGAATAAGGCATTTTATATTCATTAGTTTCATCATTCAAATAGACTTATGTCAGACTACTACAATTCAAAGGACCTACACCGATTCGGCGAAATCAGTACTTACCAAAAAGAAATGGGCGATAAATTCTTCGATTGGTATGGCGAAGTGTTTAAGGATTCCGCATTAACTGCAAAAGAAAAGAGCTTGATTGCCTTAGCGGTTTCGCATGCTGTTCAATGTCCGTATTGTATTGACGCGTACTCGAGCACGGCCTATGAAAAAGGGTATTCGGAAACGCAGATGATGGAAGCTGTTCATGTAGCTGCGGCCATTAAAGGGGGAGCGGCTTTAGTCCATGGTGTTCAAATGATGAATAAGGTGGAGAAAATTTCGATGTAATGCATAAGTCGTTACTTGCTTCAGGGCATAGCTTGGCCCAGCCCGAGAATCAACTCCGGTTTTTTGCGGAAGATGAACGATTCCCTCGTTTTACCGAGCGATTGCAAGCGGCCACAGAGTGGCCGCTTAAGCCCCAACAACTCCAAGTTTTCCAAGTCAACCTCGGAAAAATGTGTAACCAAGTCTGCGCACATTGCCACGTAGATGCTGGACCAGATCGGAAGGAAATTATGACTTGGGAAACCATGGAATTATGCATCCAAGCCATAAAAAATACACCGAGCATTTCCACAGTCGACCTCACTGGTGGAGCACCAGAAATGAACCCTCATTTTCGACCGTTTGTGGAGGCGCTTAGCCAACTCCGAAAGCAAATTATTGTTCGCTGTAACCTCACCATTATCCTAGCCAATAAGAAGTATAACGACTTACCCGATTTCTATAAACAACATAACTGTCAAGTGGTTTCTTCTTTGCCTTTCTATGCCGAAAGTAGAACAGATAAACAACGCGGAGATGGCGTATTTAAAAAATCGATTGAGGCATTGAAGCTACTAAACAAAGTAGGTTACGGAATGGAAGGGTCGGGCCTGGAACTTCATTTAGTCTATAATCCAGCTGGGGCATTCCTTCCGCCTCCACAAGAACAACTTAAAGCCGACTATAAAGCCATTCTACAACAAGAATATGGCATCTCATTTAATGACCTCTTCGCGATTACCAATATCCCAATTAGCCGCTATTTAAATTATCTAGTGAAAAGCGAGAATTACGAGGCGTACATGACGAAATTGGTCAACGCGTACAATCCGGCAACGCTTCAAGGCCTCATGTGTCGAAATACCATTTCTGTAGGCTGGGATGGCTATCTCTATGATTGTGATTTTAATCAAATGTTGGACCTTAAAACCGCTTCAACAGTTCAACACTTAAGTACGTTTGATTTACAGGCGCTTAACCATCGGGCTATTCAAGTGAACCAGCATTGCTTTGGCTGTACAGCTGGTTCAGGTTCAAGTTGTGGCGGTGAAATTGCATAATTATGGATCGAGCATTAATCATCTTTGTGAAGAATAACCAACCGGGTAAAGTCAAAACCAGACTCGCAAAAGATATTGGTTATGAAAAGGCATCTGAAATCTATCATTGGCTCATCAATTACACCAAATATCAAGTGAGTCACGTAGCCACCGATATTTATATTTTCTACAGCGAATACTTAGAAATTCAAGATCAATGGAGTGGGCAAAATGTGTTCAAGATGATTCAGCAAGGGCAAGATTTGGGCGAACGCATGATGCATGCTTTCCAAACGGTGTTTGAAGCAGAATATAACCAGGTAGTGATTATTGGAAGTGATTGTTATGGCTTAGAGACCCCATTGATTCGAAAAGCATTCAAGAAGTTGGAACAATCAGATATGGTTGTTGGGCCAGCAACAGATGGCGGGTATTATTTGCTGGGTGTCAAAAAATATTATGCCGATTTGTTTTCGGATAAAAGTTGGAGCAGCGATCAGCTTTTAAGCGAAACCTTAGCTGCGGCAAACAAACTTGACTTAAATGTGAGCCAATTGAAAGCACTTACTGATATTGATTATTTAGAAGACTTAAAGCAGACAGGCCTCGAGTATTTGATCGATGAAGATTAGTGTAATCATACCTGTGGTGAACGAGGCAGAGCATCTGCGCCGCTTAATTCCTCATCTGCAAGCTGGGAAGTTTTTTGAGTGTATTGTTGTGGATGGCGGGAGTACGGATGAGAGCATAGCCGTTGCCCAAGCCTTTAATTGTAAAGTCATTGATGCCCCACGCAGTCGAGCCAAGCAAATGAATGAAGGTGCTGCGGCAGCAGTGGGAGACATCTTGTATTTTGTACATGCAGATACCTTGCCGCCTGTCAGCTATGGTGAAGATATTTTAGCGGTGTTCGGCCCGAAAACACCCTTCGGGTGTTTTCGTTCCCGCTTCAATACCAATAGCCGATTCCTAAAAATCAATTCTTATTTCAGCCGCTTCAAAGGGCTGATGTTTCGTGGAGGTGGACAAACTCTTTGGGTTAGTAAACTCCTTTTCAACCAGCTGAATGGCTACGATTCCTCCTTGAAACTCATGGAAGAGTATGATTTCATTCAACGGGCTCAACAAGTGGCCAATTATAAAGTCATTCAGAAAGATGTTTTAGTCAGCGACAGAACCTACCAAAAGAACGGAAATTTCAAAACTCAATTCATATATGCATTGGTCATGTTTGGCTTCTTCCGAGGCATCCATCAAGACCGACTACTCAAGTTTGCAAAATATTGGATAAAATAAGCCTATGTCATACCTAGAAACCACAGAAGATGTTTATAAACAAGCAGCCTTAAGTCCTGATGTGGGCTTATGTTGTACTACAACTCCAATTTGGGCTTTCCCACAATTGAGTATACCGAAAAAGATGCTGGAGATGAACTACGGCTGTGGAAGTACTGTGCATCCACGCGATTTGGTGAATGATCCCACCATCCTTTATGTAGGCGTGGGCGGAGGTATGGAATTACTTCAGTTTGCGTACTTCTCTCGACAAAAAGCTGGGGTCATTGGCATTGATGTAGTTGATGAAATGCTAGCGGCTTGCGCCACTAATTTTGAAGCAGCCGAGGCAGAGAATGCGTGGTTTAGCCGCGACTTTGTTTCGTTGCGGAAAGGCAGTGCGTTAGCACTGCCGATTCAAGATGAAAGTATCGATGTAGCCGCCCAAAACTGCTTGTTCAATATTTTTAAACTCGACGATCTTCAACAAGCCCTTCGGGAGATGTATCGAGTTTTAAAACCGCATGGGCGATTAGTACTCTCTGATCCGATCTGTGAACAAGCTATGCCCGAGGCACTCCAAAATGATGAACGATTACGAGCATTGTGCCTAAGTGGTGCTTTACCTTTATGGGAGTACATCAACATGCTAACCAATGTAGGGTTTGGCACCATAGAGATCCGAGCCAAACGACCATATCGAATCTTAGATTCAGCCAGCTACAAAACCACCGAGAATATATACATAGAAAGTGTTGAGGTTTGCGCGATCAAAGATCCAATACCCGCAGATGGCCCTTGTGTTTTTACAGGGAAAACAGCCATCTATTTCGGTCAGGATGAGTATTTTGACGATAATAAAGGGCATCTATTACTTCCAAACCAACCTTTAGCTGTGTGCGACAAAACTGCTAAGGCCTTGTCTACACTGAATCGTAGCGATATTTTTGTCTCTCCGAGTACCTTCTTTTATGATGGTGGAGGTTGTTGTTAACACCACTAACTTAGTAGGAGTAAAATAACTATCTTTGCGCCCTGAATAATGAGCGCAACCAATATCCATCCGATCTTCGAGAAAATGCTTGCTCGAGAAACCAAAGAAGCAAGGTTAAATCAAAAGGCGAAAACCCTTTGGTTTACTGGCTTGTCGGGTTCTGGCAAAAGTACCATCGCCACCGGCTTAGAGAAGAAACTCTTTGAAGGTGGATTTTTTATCCAAATTCTTGATGGCGATAATATTCGAAGCGGAATCAATAATAACCTTTCCTTTACAGAGGAAGACCGCATTGAAAATATCCGCCGTATCTCAGAAGTTTCCAAGTTGTTTGTTCATGCTGGTGTAATTACACTGAACAGTTTCGTTAGTCCAACAAAATCTATTCGTGCCATGGCTAAAGACATTATCGGTAGTGAAGACTTTATCGAAATCTTTGTGAATACACCACTTGAAATCTGCGAACAACGAGATGTGAAAGGCTTGTACAAGAAAGCAAGAGCTGGAGAAATCAAGAATTTTACCGGAATTGATGCGCCATTTGAAGCCCCTGAACAACCAGATGTAGAAGTGAAAACCGATGGCAAAACCATTGAGGAATCTGTTCAGGCGGTCTATGATCAAATCATTGAAAAAATTAAGTTGTAATAATGAGTAAGTACTATTTAAATCACTTACGTGAGTTAGAGTCAGAAAGTATGTTCGTAATCCGTGAGGTCGCTGCACAGTTCGAAAACCCTGTGTTGATGTTCTCTGGCGGAAAGGATTCCATTGTGATGGCACATTTAGCCTATAAAGCGTTCTATCCTGCAAAAATTCCATTCCCTTTCTTACATGTAGACACTGGGCATAATTTCGATGAAACCATTCGTTTCCGCGATGCACTTATGGACAAACTTGGGGTGAATCTTATTGTAGGTTCTGTGCAAGAATCCATTGATCGTGGCGATGTGGTAGAGGAGAAAGGTCCTAATGCCAGTAGAAACTCATTGCAAACGGTGACCCTATTAGATAGCTTGGAGAAACATAAGTTTGATGCAGCTATGGGTGGCGCTCGTAGAGATGAAGAGAAAGCACGTGCGAAAGAACGCTTTTTCAGCCATAGAGACGATTTCGGACAATGGGATCCGAAAAATCAACGTCCAGAGTTGTGGAACATCTTCAATGGAAAGAAAAATATGGGTGAACACTTTCGTATTTTCCCAATCAGTAACTGGACAGAAATGGACATTTGGCAGTACATCGTTTTAGAAGATATTGCTATTCCAAATTTATATCTCGCCCACGAACGGGAAGTCATTGAACGAGATGGCGTATTGTTAGCAACATCTGACTTTATTACGATTCGTGAGAACGAAACGCCAGAGATGAAAATGGTGCGCTTCCGTACTATTGGTGATATGACTTGTACTGGTGCTGTAGAATCTACGGCAGCTAACTTAGAAGATATCGTTCAAGAGGTAGCAAGTACAAGAATTACGGAGCGTGGCGGACGAAGTGATGACAAGCGTTCAGAAACAGCCATGGAAGACAGAAAGAAACAAGGGTATTTCTAATCGATCTAGAATAATTTAAGAATAAAAATTGCGCCAAGCGCTACAAGATATATGAGTGATAATAGCTTTAATAAAGAAGATTACTTAAATATGGAACTCCTCCGCTTCACTACCGCGGGAAGTGTTGATGATGGTAAAAGTACCTTAATCGGTCGGTTGTTATACGACTCGAAGTCTATTTTCGAAGATCAGATGGAAACCATCGAAGAAACTTCTAAGAAAAGAGGAGAGGAATATGTAAACCTAGCCCTGCTTACCGATGGTCTGAAAGCAGAACGAGAGCAAGGAATTACTATTGATGTGGCTTATCGTTACTTCGCTACGCCAAAACGTAAGTTCATCATTGCGGATACTCCGGGCCACATTCAATATACTCGAAACATGGTGACAGGGGCAAGTACAGCCAACTTAGCCATTATTCTTGTAGATGCTCGAAAAGGCGTTATTGAGCAAACGAAACGACATACGTTTATTGCGTCATTGCTTCAAATTCCACACGTTGTTGTTTGTGTCAACAAAATGGATTTAGTGGATTTCTCGGAAGAAGCCTTCTATAAGATCAAAGACCAGTTTAGAGACTTTGCTTCTAAGATGGATATTCCTGATGTACACTTTATTCCAATTAGTGCGTTACTTGGGGATAATGTGGTAGATCGGTCAGAGAACACAGATTGGTATGAAGGACCTACATTAATGTACCTTCTAGAAAATATTCATATTGCTAGTGATCAGAATCATATCGATGCTCGATTCCCAGTTCAATACGTAGTGCGTCCGTTCCGCCACGATTTCCCAGACTATAGAGGCTATGCTGGACGAATTGCCAGTGGTGTTTTCCGTCCGGGTGATGAAGTAATGGCATTGCCCTCTGGATTTACCAGTAAGGTGAAGGCGATCGAAATTGAAGGCGAGGCTTTAGATGAAGCTTTCTCCCCACAATCCGTCATCATGCGTTTAGAAGATGAGATTGATATTAGTAGAGGAGATATGATTGTGCGCGTTGGGAACCAACCTGAAGTGAGTCAAGATATTCAAGCAATGGTTTGTTGGATGAATGAAAAACCACTTCAGCCGCGTGGAAAGTATACAATTAAACATACGTCAAAGAATGCACGTTGTATGGTGAAAGAAGTTCAGTATAAAATGGACATCAACAACCTGACTCGGATGGAAGATGATAAGGAAGTGAATCTGAATGATATTGCGAAAATTACGATTCGAACAACTGAGCCATTATTTTTCGATGATTATAGACAAAACCGTATTACAGGAAGTTTTGTGCTGATTGATGAAGCAACGAATAATACTGTAGGTGCGGGAATGATCGTTTAAATCCAAAAAAAACACTATGAAAACGATATCTGTAGAAGAACTCAAAGCGTTAATGGATGCTCAATCCGATTTTCAACTCATTGATGTTCGAGAAGAATATGAATATGAGGAAGCGAACATTGGTGGCGAGTTAATTCCAATGGGACATGTTATGGAGCATATCGACAAGTTTGCCAAGGATAAACAAGTCATTGTTCATTGTAGGTCTGGAAAACGGAGTGCGAACGTGGTATTGTTACTCGAGAAACAAGGCTTTGATAACTTATACAATCTAGAAGGAGGCATTAAGGCTTGGGCAGCTGAAATTGATCCAAGTAAAGATGTCATGTAATCTTAGATTAAGATAGAATTTTAGGACGCCCGCCCGCCAAAGGCGGGCGTTCGTATTTCTGCCAACAACATTTTTCGCTTTAATTATCTTTACCAACTTATGAGTAAATTAAAAATTCAATTTTGTGGTGCTGCACAAGCTGTAACCGGCAGTTCGCACCTCATCACACTAGAGAACGGCAAGAAAATTTTATTAGACTGTGGCCTTTATCAGGGCAACGACGATGATATGAAGGACTTCAATGAGAATTGGTACTTCAATCCCGCCGATATTGATTTTTTAATCCTATCTCATGCACACATTGACCATACAGGTAGAGTGCCTAAGTTGGTTAAGGATGGCTTCGAAGGCCGAATCCTCAGTACGCACGCAACGCGCGACTTATGTGCAATTATGTTGATGGACAGTGCCTACCTCCAACAACGCGACGCCAAATACGAAAACAAGTGGCGGGTCAAACAAGGTAAAGAACCTATTGAGCCGCTTTACCAAGAAGGCGACGTCACCAAGGCCATGAGCATGTTCGTAAGCATAGGCTACGATCGTTGGTATCCAGTAACTGAGGGAGTTTGGGTACAGTACCGCGACAGTGGGCACATTTTAGGAAGTGCTAGTATTACACTTCGGATCCAAACCAGCGAAGGAGAGAAAGTCCTCGGATTTACAGGCGATATCGGTCGACCAGAACGTCCCATTCTTAGAGACCCTAAGCCGATGCCACAGTGCGATTATATTCTATGCGAGTCTACCTACGGTAATCGCCTTCATGAACAACGGGATGAAGAACTGAATAAATTCCTTCAAATTATTAAGGAAACGTGTATCGATAAGGCTGGGAAACTCATTATCCCGGCTTTTAGTGTTGGACGAACCCAAGAGATCGTCTATATGTTGGATCAGTTGTCCAATCAGAAGAAACTCCCACCAATCCCAGTGTATGTAGATAGTCCACTGGCGATTAATGCGACTGAGATTTTTAGAATGCACCCCGATTGCTTTGATAAGGAACTAACGCACTATATGATGACCGACCCGAATCCATGGGGCTTCAATAACTTGCATTATGTGAAAGAAGTGGAAGACAGTAAGAAGCTGAATCATATGAATCAAGCATGTATTATTATTTCTGCATCTGGAATGATCACAGGCGGGCGTATTAAACATCACGTTTTTAACAATATAGAGAAACACAATACCACCATTTTGATTGTAGGCTATGCTGCGCCCTATACTATTGGTGGGCAATTGAGAGCTGGGAAAGACAAGATTAAGATGTTTGGAACCGAAGTAGATGTCAACGCTCGAGTGGAAATCATGGATTCTTTTAGCGCGCATGGTGATTATGAAGAAATGATTGCTTTCCTAAGTAATCAAGATAAGCAACGAATTAAACGATTGTTTTTGGTTCATGGTGAGTTGGATACGCAGAAAGCATTCAAAGAACACTTGCAATCTGAGGGTTATGAAAACATTTATATACCGGGCTTAGAACAGATTTTTAACCTCGATTAAAGAAAAAACCGCCCTTTGGGCGGTTTTTTTTGCGCTAATTAAATACCGATCGGTATATTTGTGTGGAATGCGTAACCCGGAATATACAAAAGTCACCATCTTAGAAGCCTCAGGAAAACTCTTCAATGTAAAAGGTTATAAGGCCACTTCGTTGAGTGATATTACCAATAAAACAGGGCTAACAAAAGGAGCGATATATAGCCATTTTGGAAACAAAGCCACCTTAGAAAAGGAGGCGTTGAAATACATGATTCAGAAGATGTTTTCCATTATGGGCCAACAAATCAAGGCTAAAAAAACCGCCCCAGAAAAGCTAAAAGCTATTTTCTCTTTTTACAAGCAATATACCTCAAACGAGCCTATTCATGGGGGTTGCCCTATGTTTAATGCAGCTGTAGAGGCCGATGATGCACACCCAGAACTGAAAGAAGTGGTGAACAATGCTATGAAGGTAGTCCACCAATCTTGTGTTCAAATTATTGAGAAGGGCATCAAGTATAAACAGCTCCAGCAGAGTACGGATCCCGTTGGTTTTGCCACTGTTATTTTCTCTTCCTTGGAAGGCGCCATTATGTTCAGTAAAATGAGTGGCGATAAAAAGTATATTCAACAAGTTATCCAACATTTAGAAAGTTATTTGGAGGAGCGTGTGATGTAAAATTTTTTAATTATTAAAATACCGATTGGTATATAAACCTAAAACATGAAAGCATTAATTGCAAAAGGGATGGGGGCTTACCTAAACACATTGTCTGTGATTTCCCCAAAACGAGCAGGTAAAAAGGGGTTTTACTTCTTTTGTTTGCCTTTCGCAGCCAAATTGAAGGAACATCAAACGAGATTCTTAGATACTTCGAAATCGTTTACTTTTTCATTTGAAGAACAAACCATTCAAGGCTACAAGTGGGGTAGTGGCCCTGAGAATGTATTGTTCTTACATGGATGGGCAAGTAATTCCTTTCGATGGAAGAAGTACATTGAGTTTATTGATAAGGAGAAATTTACGGTGTATTGCATAGATGCCCAGGCTCATGGTAACAGTTCAGGTAAGATCTTGAATATCCCGATTTATTCCCGACTCATAGAGCATTTCCTGCGCCATGTTCAGCCGGTAAACAAAATGGTGAGTCATTCTGTTGGGAGTATTTCTTCTTTATATTGTTTTAAGAAGCATCCGGAGTTAGCTCCCGAGCGTTTGGTGATTATGGGTTCACCAGGTATGGCCATCGATTTTTTTGATTATTACAAGGACGCCTTAGGCTTAAGCGACAAGACAGTACAGCTTACATTAGACTATTTTAGAGCACATCTGGGAAAGGAACCCGAATTTTATTCTGCCATGGACTTTGCGAATGGACTCAGCTCGAAAGGCTTGATAATTCACGATACTGAAGATGAAGACGTTCCTGTACGTTATGGTCGGGCCATTAGCGCGAGTTGGCCAAATGCGGATTACTGGGAAACGACAGGCTTTGGGCATAAATTAAAAGATGCCGAAGTAGTTAAACGCGTACTTGCTTTTATCGCGTAAGCAAAACCCCCAGCCAAAGGCTGGGGGTTAATCTCTTATTCCCCTTCCACAATCTCGGGTTCGCCAGTGACGTCTTCTGGGAAATCCAGATCTGTTTTGAAGGTGTCTTCCAGCCAGTGCCCACAGTCGGCAAATGTTTTGAAATTTAACGACTCATCCACTAAACCTGGTACAACATTGAATTCCTTAAACATATCTTTCGGTTGGCCATGTAAATCGGTAAAAGCGACTTGAATCCCTTGCCCTTGTAGATCCATAATGGCATCTTCCATGGCATAAAGGCCCGATTGATCCACGTACGGAACCTTATCCATACGCATGACGACGACCGACATATCTGGCAATGCTTTGATCATATCTTGAAAACGAGAAGCAAAACCAAAAAACAGCGGACCATCTAAGTGTTTGATGTAAACCTTGTCTCCAATCTTATCGATGGTATCGCCTTCATCATTCCATGGAATTTCTCGAGAGAATTCTTTCAATGGAGCTGTATTCGTCCTGTTGTCCACCACTTCAGATGTCTTTTTCATGAAGAGCAACGAGGCCAAAATCATACCGATAGCCACTGCACCTAACAAGTCCCAGAACACAGTAAGTAATAGGACAATGAGCATAATAGCCACTTCTGTAATAGGAAGCTGCCCCATGTGGCGTATGCCTTTATAATCCATTACGCCAATACCTACAGTGATTAATATTCCAGCTAATACCGCATTGGGAATATTAGACGCTAATGGGCCAAGGGCTAACAACATAATCAATAGGAGTAAACCTGCAACCATTCCAGAGATTTTAGATTTACCACCAGAGTTAATGTTTACAACAGTACGAATAGTCGCACCCGCGCCAGGAATCCCTCCAAACACAGCAGCTATGGAGTTACCGATACCTTGCCCAACTAATTCCTTATTTGGATTATGTTTGGTTTTAGTGAGGTTATCTGCAACGATTGATGTAAGCAGAGAATCAATGGCACCCAAACCAGCAAGAATCAATGAATATTTGAGGTAAGGGGAAATAGTTGAAAGTTGTAAGCCTTGGAAAATATCCGTTCGTAAGGGCGGAAACCCTGAAGGGATTTTTGATATCGGGCGATATCCTGTTTTTCCAAGGATTAGAAAGGCTCCAGCACTCACAACAATCAATGCGACTAAAGTACTTGGGACCACCGTTGTAATGCGTTTGAAACCATAGATGATAAAAATGGTTAGTGCAGCAAGTAATACTTCAATCCAATTAATATTTTGAAGCGCTCTAGGCAAAGTTTTTAGACTGCCTAATGGTTTTTTGGCCTTACTCGAAGCAATATTCGTGGCTTCTTCAATGATCTGAGCATCAGATATTTGACTCCCTAATTCCGACGTGTTTGTGTAATAATCTTCAATATTTGCTACCCCTTCTTTGAGTTCATCATTATGAATTTTTTGTAGAAGATTTTCTTGGGCTTCCACTTTAAAAGTTTCTACATAGGATGTGTCTTGTTTCACATCATAGCCAAAGAATGGAAGGAGCTGTGAGAGAATAATGAGTACGCCAATTCCACTCATAAACCCGGAGATAACTGGGTAAGGTATATAGCGGATATATTCTCCTACACGAATGAAACCTAAGCCGATTTGGATAAGACCTGCAATCAGAAAAATGATCAAAATGGCTGGTAGTGCTTTTTCTAAATTGCCTTCAAAAGCAGCAACAATGCCCGCGATAACCACCATACTAACTGCGGTCATGGGTGCCGTGGGACCAGAAATTTGAGTATTGGTACCACCAAAAAGCGCTGCAAAGAAACTGATGAAGATGGCGCCGTATAGTCCTGCAGCAGCCCCTAGGCCAGATTGAACACCGAAAGCCAGTGCAAGTGGGAGCGCTACAATACCAGCAGTAAGCCCGCCAAAGAGGTCGCCCCGAAAATTAGAGAAGTCTAATCCGAATATATTTTTCATAAAATGTAAGTATTGAGTGTATGGTAGCTTAAAGCTATGCATTTTTCGGTAAGGATGTGAGTAATCCTTGCATCAATGTGATATCCTGTAACAATAAGTGACCACTGTTTAACTGGACTTCTTAGCGTAGTTTGAAGTTTTTGTGCTTTGTTCCAAGGCTTTATGAAGTGTTGAAAGCTCTTTTGGGGTTAACGGGCGCCATGTGCCTACTTTCAATTTACCTAGGTGTACATGCATAATTCGAACACGAAGTAATTTTACCACATCATAGTTGAAGTACTCACACATTCTACGTATCTGCCGATTGAGGCCTTGGGTGAGGATGATTTTGAATGTCTTGCTGGATAGCTGTTCTACTTTACATTTTTTTGTCACCGTATCTAGTATAGGCACACCGTTACTCATTTTACGAATGAAATCAGGCGTGATTTTTTGCCTTACGGTGACGATGTATTCTTTCTCTTTTTTGTTGTGCGCTCGAAGAATCTTATTGACGATATCTCCATCGTTGGTGAGGAAAATGAGTCCTTCGGAAGCTTTATCGAGGCGGCCTATGGGGAAGAGTCGTTTAGGATGATTGATAAAGTCGATGATGTTGTCTTTCTCGCGTTTATCGGTGGTGCACACTACGCCGACGGGTTTATGAAATGCAATATAGAGGGGTGTTGGCTTTTCCCTCAACGGCTTGCCGTTGAGGGTGACTCGATCGCCCTCCATCACTCGATTCCCAGAAATAGCCAATCGTCCATTGATTTTTACCTTGCCCGCTTTGATGAGTTTGTCTGCTTCTCTTCTAGAACAAACCCCGGTATCGGCAATGTACTTGTTTAAACTTACGGAGTTGGCATTGTTTGGCTCCATGATGCGAAAGTAATGCAATTCTTCAGACCCTGGCATTGTTTGTTGGCATAAAAAATCCCCCTCGGCAAAGCCGAGGGGGAAAGCATAAATAACACGAACAGTTATTTGTCGATGGGGATGATCGGATCATCACCATTCCTACAGCCGTCTGCTGAGAAAATCACGACTTGCTGAACCGTTTGCTCACATCCTGAAGCATTCTCCGTATCAAAAGTCATCACAACAGTAGCTCCGAAACCATTGTAGAAATAAGTGTAGGAATCTGCACCACTTACACTCACACTGTTGATTACAATGTTTGTCGCGCTGCCATTTACTACATCATAAGACATTTCAACTTCTACATCGTAATTTCTGAAATTACAACCAGCTACTACGCCTGATGCAGATGAAGTGCAGGTGTATTGGTCTCCATCCCCATCTCCATTGTCATCGTCACAAGCATCCCCAATACCATCTTGATCACTATCTTGCTGGTTTGGATTATATACTTCAGGGCAATTATCTTCATAATCATAAATGCTATCGCCATCAGTATCTGTACAATCTATAAGTGGATCATCACATGGATTTCTTGGCCCCTAAGAACTGCTTCTGGATCTACAATTTGGTCAACACTCTCTGTACAAGAAAAAATCATTGTGGATATAGAATAGTCAAAAAAAATAAATGTTTCATTTGAATTGTTTTTGTGATTAATGTTTGTTCCCTAGTACATAGATCATTTTGAAGGGATGTAACCACTTGTACAAGAAAAAATGTCACTGGGCGATTTAGTGAACGTATAGATCAGTCATCCAGCTAAACACTTAGTAATGCTATGGACTGAAGTCGATAGTCAGGTATTCATAAAAGAAGCCAATAAAGCAATAACTATTATTACTTCCTAATGCCTATTCTTCTTGAGCAAAAAGACGCCCAATAGAGCCAACAATAATAGTGGTATGACCATAAGAAAATATGGAAAACGTTTGGCAGGCTTTAGTGCTTGCATATTGCCAGTAGGCGTAAATGCCGCCCAGAAGTAAGGAGCTACTATAGGTTCGTTCTCGATATAGTTGATTTTAGCATTCCTTAACGCTTCATCTTTCGACATGCCCTCACTTAAATTTTCGTAAAACCCTTGGATGAGCTTACTACTTTGGATATCGTTAACGGACCAAAGCGTAGCTATAGTACTTTTACTTCCCGCAGTAGAAAAGGCTCGCGATAAATTCAGAATGCCTTCACCATCTTGAAGTTGGCCTTTTAATGTTTCACATGCACTTAGGACGACCATTTCCGCTTGTAAATTCAAGTCATAAATCTCATTCAAGTCCAAGCGATAATCCGTGCTGTCTCCATAGAATGCGATGTAAGCCTGTGTGCTGTCAACAGTGGCGTGTGTGGCCAAATGTATGACTTCGAAGTCACGCATATTTTTGAAGAACTCTTTTTTTGTGGCTAAAGAGTCAGTATAGGCTATAGCCTCAAAACGCGTTTTTAAGTACTCAGCTTCTTCCTGATTCCCCGCTAATTGAACTAGGTTTTGTGAAGGCGTAAAACTTGGGGCAAAGACTACGGATCTTACTCCTTCATCTCTATCCAAGCCTGCTTGATTTGAATACATTTGAGCAGAATAGCTATAGCTGATCTCATAGTCTCGAATTAGATAATCCATCGTTTTATACGATAAACTATTCTTTGATTGAAGTAATACTTCGAAAGGTAGTGTGGCGAGTAGGTCATCTGGAATAATGGTGATTTTTTTCTTTAAGTGTCCCTGAATCGGTTCGATGAGTACTTGATACAGTTGATGAGCAATTTCTGCAAACTTGATCTTACTATTCTCCACCGAGGTTGAATTGTCCCAAGGTTCTGTAATAGCTTGGTTTAATTGGGAAATAGATGCACGTAATGCCTGTGTATTTTCTTGACGTTGAACAGAAAGCCCTTTTGAATTGATAGAGAAAATATACAAGGACTTCTCGCCCAGAAAATACTCTAAGTAACTGCTCTTGTTTTTGCGTTGGCGTTTTCGAATGGCCGAAACAGAGATCTTTTCGGGTACCTGAAGTAAAGTATAAATGGGATAGTCGGCACGAAGTTGGTTCACAAAGACATCGTAATTCAATTCCGCTGTTCTTAAATTTTGGGACAGCTCTTGCCGGCTCTTTGAACGGTTTTCATAAGCTGCAATGTCAAGTTTCAGGTTACGCTCTTGTTGAAGTAAGGAGTCGGGAACCCCAGCTTGGATTTTGGCTGCATGAATATCGAGATTGCTCTGCAGATACAACGCATGGCTTTTTTGGGAGAAATAGAAGGCCGTTTTATAGTCTTGGGTTGTAAATGCAAGGTCAATGGCCGATTCGTTGTTTTGCTTGGCAGTTTTTAATAAACGATAGGTGGATTCCTTAGTGAATGTTGCGTATCGAATGGTGTTTTCAACCACTTCTGCTGCTAATTCATAGTTTTTTAAAGCGCCTTTAAAGTTTTCTTGATGGTGAAGTACTTCAGCTTTAGCGATTAAGAGGTCATAGAGAAAGCTTCTAGAAGTGGACGTTAAATCCTGTGGATGTTCTTCGTTATTCTTGTATTCGAAGTTAGGTAGAAGAACGCCTAATCCTTTCTGGTAAACGGATAATGCCTTGGAGTAACCCTTTTTTGCTTCGTAATTCTTTCCCATTTCTAGGAGTAATTGAGCGTATTTGCCATGTTGTGCCGAAAAGTAACTATTGGGGGCAAGCAGTTCTTTTTCTGCTGCTTCAAAACTAACTTCTGCTGCTTCAGGATTGCCAAGCGCTTGATGGGCTTTTGCGCGAATACGCTTAAGGTGGACAAGTTCTCTACTTTCCAATTTAGGCGCAATAGCTTCAGCTTTCTTGAGATAGGCTTCAAAAGATTCAGAATGACCTAACAACGCTTCCACATGAAAGGCATGAATCAAAAAATAAGCTTGGTCAGAAATTTTTGCGCCATCTAACCAACCATTTTCTTCTACTTGGTTTAATCTTTTTTGAGCTGATTCAAACTGGCCTAACTCAATGTATGCGGTTACCAGATTGTCGATGAGGTCAAGTTTTACACTGTTAGTTTGCACTAGGGGATAAGCTGTTTCTAGATAAGAAATAGCTTTTGAGTAATCACCAGTTCGTTGCATGGCCACAGCTGCATTGATAAGCGGGAGGACTACATCAAAGCTCCAAGCCTCTGGATCGAAAGTGTGGAGTTGGCCGAAGTAGAATTTGGCCGCTTCATAATTGCCTTGGTTAAAGAGATTAGTGCCTTTTAAATAATTCCATTCTAAGAAAAACTCTTCTCGACTATCGAAAAAGAGTCGCGCATCAGGATTCGATGTTTGTATTCTAAGTGTATCCATTTGTTGGATAGTCGCTTCCATAGCTGCGAAATCTTCGGATTGGTCATAAGCATAGGCTTTCCACATGAGTAAGTAAGCCACTTCATAATCATCTTGCCCATTAAAATGGTCAAGTAAAAGATTTAAGGTAGAAATAGCTGCTGGATAATCATATCTGGCAAAATGTTCTGAAGTGGCGTTGAATGTGGAATCTACATTCAAAAGCCCATTGCTGAACAGCAATGGGCTTCCGATTAAATTAAATACAAGTATTAAAAGTATCTGCTTCACTACTGAGCAACCACTAAATAATCGAATGTAAATTGTAAGGTGTCAGAACCTACCTGAACAGTAATTGTAAAGTTATGTGGTTCGTTATGTGGCCATGGTCGATTAGCGATATCCATAAACACCATCTTTGGGGTTGAAGCCGACAATAGATTAGAAGCATTGTGGCTATCCACTACACATTCTATTACGCCATCTTGATTCTCATCTACAATTTGGTATTCAGCCCAATCATTGATAACCAGACTTGGATCTGAATTACACACGATATGTGTAACCACAGCTGTTTCTGGAATTATACTCGTTGATTGTACATAGAAAAAGCTAAAATACTCTTGAGGAAAACCGCCTCCATTATCAAACAACCAAGAGTTTTGATCTGCATAGAGCATATCATTAAAGAAACAGTCCGTAGAACTGCCTGAGGAAGACGTCGATGTTCCAGCATTTGCAGTAATGGTTCTTCGTTTTTTTCTAAGTAATACATCTTCTTCAATTGTTGATTCCACATTGTTACAACCCGCGAAAACGCTCAGCACAATGCATAGTAAAAATGAAATTCGTAACATAATTT
This sequence comes from Saprospiraceae bacterium, assembly GCA_019634125.1. Taxonomy (GTDB): domain Bacteria; phylum Bacteroidota; class Bacteroidia; order Chitinophagales; family JAHQVX01; genus JAHQVX01. The sequence goes on along the minus strand of JAHQVX010000099.1, from coordinate 2,848 downwards.
GATTTTATTTAGTCCGGCAGTTTATAGACCAAACCTAATAGATGTAATCACAAAGTAGGAATTTTTTTTATTCCTAGGAACCATGATTTCTGATTTGTTATTAATTTGTGTCCTCAACCATGGGCAAAAAGAACTTATCCGATCAAGAAATCGTCCATTTACTTTCTGGGCATAGTAAGCAAGAGAATCATGCATTGGGTCAAGTCTACGCACGATGTATCAAATCTGTATCTCATATGGTTTTGACGAACAATGGTACATCCACTGATGCGGAAGATGTGTTGCAAGATGCCATCATTGTTTTTTATGAGAAAATTAAAAGTGGGCAATTTAAGTTACGAAGTGCTATTTCTACCTATATATATTCTGTAAGCCGAATTATTTGGCTGAATAAATTAAAAAAGAACAAAGCCACAATTGCTGTTCCCGAGTTTTGGGAAGATGCCTCGGCTACAACGAATGAAACGGAGAATATGGAGTTTTATAATCCTGATTCAGAAGCATTTATTGAACAATTGTTCTTAAATGTTGGAGAAGACTGTAAGCGGGTGATGATTATGAGTCTATATCAACGAGCCACTATGGAAGAGATAGCACATGCCATGGAATATAAGAACGACCAAATTGCGCGGAATAAGAAAACACGTTGTTTAAAACGTTTGAGAAAAGTTGTCCGTGAAACGCCCTACTATCAATCCATTATCCAAAACTTGCTTTCATGAGTAGATTATCAGATGTAGAATTGATAGAACGGTTTATGGCGAATACGCTTTCTGAGGAAGAGCGAGCGATTTTTGCCGATAGAGAGCAAGATGAATCCTTTAAAGCATTATTGGATGAAGCCATTGTGAAAGCCGCTGGGCGAAGTGCCTTGAAACAACAACTCAAACAGATCTCAGCTGACTATGAAGCTCCTGCGGTAACAACTAAGCGGCGTTCTATTGGGCCACTAAAAGGACTTTTAGTGGCGGCTTCCGTAGCAATTCTCGGTTTATTGGCAGTTCAATTTTTCCTTCCTAAAAGTCTATCGTCCGATAGTGCTTTCCAAACGTATTATAAGCCTTATCCAGACATCACTACTCAACGCGGAAGTGTCGATAGTACCCTTGCTAGGACAGCGATGGAGCGCTATTCTAAAGCAGATTACGTTGGAAGTATACAAGCATTTGAGGAAGTCGCCAGTCTGAATAAATTGTCTCCATTGGATTCCTTTTACTATGGGCAAGCACTGTTAGCTAACCAACAGACGAATGAAGCACTTCCGTTTTTTGATACAACAACCAAGCATCTTCTTAGAGAAGAGGCTACTTGGTACTTCATGTTAACCTTGCTTAAAACGGGTCAGAAAGAGGAAGCTATAAGTCTTGCACAGCAAATTGCCGACGATCCTAGTCTTGAAAGACAACAAGAGGCTGCAGCCTTGCTGAAAAAGCTAAAATAAGAATTACCTAAACTGGATATAATCGATTTCAAGCGAAAATGATCCCGCTTTTTTTTCAGTAGTAATGAAACCAATTCGAATCATTTCATCCAGTTGATCTTCACTAAGCTGATTACCGGTGTTCCGTCCGATTTCATACTCTTCAAAGTCGGTGAGTTGAACCGTCATGGTTTTCCATTCATCGCCGGTACTATCTAATAATACTTTATAGGTCGGTTTCCACCATCTTCGATCATTCTCAATAGAGAAAGCTTTTTTCACTCCGGAACTCTTGTACCGAATTTCTACTTCTGAATAATTGGAGAGATCCATTCGGCTGTAAGGCGCTCTTAATGAAGAAAACCCTCCATTATTTTCCAAAGAGATCGTTCCTGTGAAGACCACACTGGAGTTGGTCAAATATGCCGCTCCTTCGGAGCGGCCACCCATCACACCATCATTGATAATTCCCCAAGTACTGCCGGTTTTATCCTTCCCAAAATCAAATTCTAAAGATGTGGAAGACGTGCCGAATAGGAGCATAGCGCAAATGAATTTTAAATAGAACATGACTTTTATTTTACTTACGCGTGGTACAGTAAAATGGTTTTAGACACGCATCGAAATTTTCTGCTGACTCAATCTCCAAAAACGCCAGCCGTTCAATAGCGCAGATACACTTAATCCAGCTACAAGGCCTATCCACACCCCGTTGGGCCCGAATGGTTTCATGAGGAAATAGCTCATCGGAAATCCGATGAGCCAATACGCTACGAATGTGATTATTGTTGGAACAAACACATCTTGCATTCCTCTTAACGCACCAATGGATACCACTTGTATGCCATCTGAAATTTGGAAAATGGCGGCATACAAGAGTAAGCCAGATGCAATCGGAAATACAACATTATCGGCTTTATAAATCGCAGGAAGTTGATGGCGGAATAAGATGAAGACCAACGCTCCAATGATCATAAAACCAGTGACTTGTATAAGTGCGCTAATGCCCGCGCTTTGCAGCGCGGGGAAGTCCTGCTTCCCTAACTGATTGCCCACCCTAATCGTGGCTGTGACCGCCAATCCAGTAGCTACTAAGAAGGTGATGCTGGCCAAATTAATGGAGATTTGGTGAGCAGCTTGGGCTTCTTTACTAATCATGCCGCATAAGATGGAAGCTCCCGCAAAAGCCGTGACCTCAAAGAACATTTGCATACTCGTAGGAATGCCCAGTTTCAATAAGTTCTGGAACATACTGCGTTGGTATTTTTTGAAGTTGCATGCCGTAATATAGTTCCACAACCGTTTTTGGTTGATCAAGAGGACAACCATTAAAACCAGCATAATGATTCGAGCCAACAAAGTGCCCAATGCAGCTCCCTTAACGCCTAGAGCCGGTGCGCCCAACTTGCCGTAAATGAACATGTAGTT
>JAHQVX010000098.1 GCA_019634125.1 Saprospiraceae bacterium | reverse complement strand
ACGTGTAATTACTATTGTCCGGATATAGTTGTTGTGCTTTCTTCAAGGTCATTAAGTACTTCGCATCATCAACATCTGTGTAAGCACTCAATAAGAAATTGTAGACATTCGGATCATCGTAATCGATCTCAGCTAACTCTTGATAGTGTAATGTCGCATTGTCCATATCATCCATTTGCTGGTAGGAAACAGCCTTTAAAACAATCAAGTTCGTGTCTACTAGATTTGGATCAATCTTCGCATTGACTTCAGATTTCTTATCAAAGAAAGCAATCGCTTCAGCGTAGTTTCCTTCTTGATAAGCAGCAACGCCTTCATTGTTAATACCGCCTTGAATGATCTCAAAAGCTTTAGATAATTGCTCGCCGTACTTTTCAGCAGCACCTAAGTCTTTGGCTTTTAAAGCAGACATCAACGCATCATCAAATGACATGTCTACTTGGTAGAGTTGATCAAAACCGTTGAATTTAGCTTGCCCTACAGCCAATGCATGATAGACCCATACCTTAGGGTCGTTCATCGTTTTTTCGTGCGTAGATGCTTGAGCCAATAATTCTGCAGCTTTTACGTATTCTTGGCTGTTAAAAGCAGTCACTCCTTGTGCGAGTTTCCCTTTTTGGCCAAAAGCACTACCAGTGATAAATAGCATAATGAATAAGCCCAATAGCTTATTACTTTGTTTATTCTTCTTCATCTTCTTCTGATTTTTCAATTTTTGCAATAGCAGCAATAGAGTCGCCTTTATTCAGTTTAATTAGTCGAACTCCCTGCGTAGCACGTCCCAATGTACTAATTTTTGCAACATCCATACGTACTGTGAGGCCAGATTTATTGATAATCATTAAATCATTCTCATCTGTAACATCTTTGATTGCGATCAAGTTACCAGTTTTATCGGTGACATTTAGAGTTTTCACCCCTTTACCGCCTCTATTGGTAATTCTGTACACTGCTTCACCATCTTCCGGATCATCAAGGTAAGTTCGCTTACCATATCCATTTTCGGAAACGACTAAAATTGTATTGCCCACTTCTGTAGGATCTACACAAACCATGCCGACCACTTTCTCGTTGTCTTTAATACTAATTCCTCGAACACCAGCTGCACTTCTTCCCATCGATCGAACTTTTTCTTCGTTGAATCGAATAGCTTTCCCTGAACTAGAGGCAATGAGGACTTCATAATGCCCGTTAGTCAGTTTGGCTTCCAGAAGTCGATCACCATCTTTGATGGTGATCGCATTGATACCGTTTGAACGGGGTCTTGAAAACTGCTCTAAACTCGTTTTCTTAATCACACCTCGCTCCGTACAGAACGTCACATAGTGCGCATTGTAAAATTCCTCATCCGTTAAATCCTCTACCTTTATGTAGGCACGGATTTTATCTTCCTTAGGAATGTTTAAAATATTAATGATCGGTCTACCCTTCGATATTTTTGTGCCTTCAGGAAGTTCATACACTTTCAACCAATGACAACGTCCAGCCTCGGTGAAGAACAAGATGGTATTGTGCGTATTCGCAACAAAAATATCTTCAATAAAGTCTTCATCTCTAGTACTTCCACCCTTCGAGCCTTTACCACCTCTATTCTGAACTTTATATTCTGAAAGTGGCGTACGTTTCACATAGCCTAAATGAGAAATAGTGACTACAACATCTTCCGCATCTATGAAATCCTCCATACGCATGTCGCCACCTGCATAGTTGATCTCTGTTTTACGCTCATCACCATACTTTTCCTTGATCTCCAGTAATTCTTCCTTAATGATGGACATTCGACGTGGTTCACTAGCTAAAATGTCTTCCATATCTTTAATGGCCGCCATCACTTCTTCAAACTCGGCTTTCAGCTTGTCGCGCTCCAGTCCAGTTAATTTCTGTAAGCGCATATCGAGGATAGCTCGAGCTTGAATCTCTGAAAGGTCAAATCGGCCCATCAACTTCTCACGGGCTTCTTCCGGAGTTTTAGATCCCCGAATCAAAGCAATGACTTCGTCAATATTGTCAACCGCAATGATTAAACCTTCTAAGATATGAGCACGCTCTTGTGCTTTCTTGAGATCAAACTCTGTTCGGCGAACGACTACTTCATGACGGAAGTCGACAAAGTGCGCCACCATTTCTCTCACATTGAAGAGACGTGGACGCCCATTGGCTAACGCAATATTATTAACGCCATAAGAGCTTTGTAGTGGCGTATATTTATATAAGTGATTAAGAACAACGTTGGCATTCGCATCACGTTTCACCTCGAAAACAATACGCATTCCTTTTCGATCACTCTCATCACGGATCTCAGCAATACCCTCGATCTTCTTATCGTTTACTAATGCCGCCGCTTTTTCAATCAACAAAGACTTGTTCACCAAATAAGGAATTTCAGAAATGATAATCCGATCTCTGGCATTCCCATCTGCAAACTCAATGTCTGCTCTTCCACGTACAATAACTCGGCCTCTACCCGTTTCAAGCCCTTCTTTTACACCAGAGTAGCCATAAATGATTCCACCAGTAGGGAAATCAGGCGCCTTGATGTATTTCGTCATCTCTTCCGCAGTAATCGCATTATTTTCGATGTAGGCAATTGTACCATCAACTACCTCACTGAGGTTGTGCGGTAAAATATTGGTGGCCATACCAACCGCAATTCCAGAAGAACCATTAATAAGTAAATTCGGAATACGTGTAGGCAATACGGTAGGCTCTTTCAAAGAATCATCGAAATTCAGCTGAAAATCGACCGTATCCTTATCAATATCGCGAAGCATTTCTTCTGCAATCTTCTGAAGTCGTGCTTCTGTATAACGCATTGCGGCTGGCGGATCTCCATCAACTGAACCAAAGTTCCCTTGCCCATCTACTAATGGATACCTTAAGGACCATGGCTGAGCCATACGAACCATAGAGTCATATACAGAAGAGTCACCGTGCGGGTGATATTTACCTAAAACCTCTCCTACAATTCTAGCCGACTTTTTATAAGGGCGATTGTGATATAGGCCCAAGTCTTGCATACCATATAATACCCGTCGGTGTACAGGCTTAAATCCATCACGCACATCAGGTATTGCTCGGGAAACAATCACCGACATCGAATAATCGATGTATGCGCTTTTCATTTCCTCTTCAATATTTACCTGAATTATTCTTTCCTTATCAGACATATATTTTTCTATTCTTTAAAATGCGTCCAAAGCTAATAAAATCAATATCCTTAAGTAATTATAACGTTCTACTTTTATCCACAATAAAAAAGAATATTTTCAGTTATAGTAATTGTGGCAAAGTTGTTGATACATTTACGTGATAGTGATTAGTTTTAACTACTTTTATAAGGTAAAATCCCCGAGACTAATGAAAAGAGTTTTACTGTTTATTGGTATTGTGATGTTTTCTGCGCCGATGTTGGCTCAGGATTTACATTTTTCGCAATTTTATAACTCCCCCTTGACGATTAATCCTGCTTTAACTGGAAAAGAAGATGCCAGTTATCGGGTCAATGCGAACTATAGAAACCAGTGGTACACCTTGGATAACTCCAAGCCAATTGCTACCTATGCGGTGTCTGTTGATGGCCGAATTTTAGATGATGTAATACCTAATTACGACAATCTGGGGATCGGACTTCAAGCATTTTACGATACAGCAGGTGATGGTCAGTATACAAATGCCTCTATTATGCCTAGTGTTGCTTATCATAAAGCACTAGGTTACAACCATAAAATTGCAGCTGGATTACAGCTCGGTCTTGGTAACAAAAGTGTAGACTTTGGTAAGCTGCTTTTTGAAAACCAATATATCGGTATTGGTTTCGATCCAAATTTGCCTACAGGTGAAAATGTAGCCGCAGACAATGTCAACCATTTTGACATGAATGGTGGTGTTTATTATTCATACCGAAGTAATGATGATAGTTGGAATGCCTTTATTGGTGGTTCATTATATCACGTAAATGCCCCTGATATTGCTTTCTTAGATGGAAGTACAGCAGAACTTCCTGAACGAAGTGTAATCAATGGTGGGCTTACTTACATTGCTCCAAATGGTATTGTAATTTCGCCAAGCGCATTAATCATGAACCAGTCAGGAGCCCACGAATTGAACGTAGGTACTATCGTTGGGAAGCAATTAGGAAGTATTTACAATCCAACTGGTCAAGGTTCTACTGCTGCTTATGGCGGTGTATTCTGGAGAAAAGACGACGCTATAATTGGTAAAGCTGGACTTCAGTTCGATAATATGAACATTGGTTTAAGTGGTGATTTTGCAAATTCTGAAATCAAAAGAGCACTTGGCTTAAATTCTGCTTTCGAATTGTCATTCACGTTGTTAGGATTCCCAGAAACTGACGACAAACCAATTTTCTGCCCGTCTTTTTAGTATCTTAGACAAACAAAACACAACGTTATGGGGGGAAGTTTTATACATGCATTGTCATGCTATACTTCTATTGTATCGATATTTAGTAAAAGAAAGCTTCTTATAGCTTTCTTTTCCCTTTGTAGTATAACTGCATTTTCCCAAAGAAAAGGATACCAAAAAACCCCGAATACTTTTAATTCTCGTGTTCAAGCCACGACAAACAGTCCGGAAGCTATTCAGACACTTGTAAGGGATGTTTTCCTTGGAGGTGGCTGTATTGAGATTGAAAACATCCAAGTATCTAGTGAAGTATCAGGCACCAGCCTGGCACAAATTGGCCGATTTACACAAAGCCCAGGGCTTGACATCGGATATAGTGATGGTATTGTATTATCTACGGGTAATGTCGCCGATGTTCTAGCACCCAATGAAAGTGGAAGTACCACTGGTTCTTTTGGAACCGCTGGAGATACTGATTTAAATGCCATATTTGGTGTAAACAGTTTCGATGCGGCTCGAATTCAATTTGATTTCCGACCATCTACCGATTCTATTTCATTCAATTTCGTCTTCGCTTCAGACGAATACCCTGAATACGTATGTAGTGAATTTAAAGATGCCTTTGCCTTCCTGATTCGGGAAGCAGGGACCACCAATCCATGGGAAAACATGGCATTAGTTCCCAATACCACTTTGCCAGTTTCCATTAATTCCATCAATTCTGGAACACCTGGGGCGTTAGCTACTGGAAATTGCGATGAACTTGGCGAAAGCTTAGCCAATGCGTTATTATACAGGTCGGACAATGAATCAACAGGTTCGATGCGTCACGAATTTGATGGCTATACCACTTCGCTTGAAGCTTCAACAACGGGACTATCGACTTGCCAGTGGTATACATTCAAAATGGTTATTGCAGATGTTACAGATACTGGTTTGGATTCGGCTGTGTTTCTTGAAGGTGGAAGTTTTTCTGACGGAAGCGATTTAGAAATCAACCCCCAAGGGACAGTTGATGGAACAGCAGATGCTGTAGAAGGTTGTAGAGGTGGTCAATTTGTATTCCAAAGAGGGGGTGATCTAGATACTTCACTACCCTACACGTTGAATTTTGAAATTTCAGGTACTGCTGTAGAAGGTGTCGACTTTGAAACCCTACCTCGATCTATAGATTTTCCACCTAACGTCATTCAAGTCGCCTTACCCGTATTCCCAATTGTAGACAACGTAGACGAACCAGACGAAACAATTATCCTTACCACTACAAATGCTGATCTCACTTGTGGATGCCAATCAGAAAACTTTTCGTCTACAGTAACTATTATTGACTATCAAATGTCTATAGGTCGTGAAGTAGATTCTTTCTGTGAAGGAGACACCTATACTTTACCAGACGGAACAGTAGTTTCTGAACCAGGTGTTTATGTGGAAGTTATTCCTCGATTTGAATGTGACTCTATTGTAGAAATTACGTTGACAGAATTACCTACTTACGATATAGATGTTCCGATTGAAGCCTGTGATGGTGAAACAGTAAGTTTACCTGACGGAACTTCTGTGACTACTACTGGAGACTATGTATCCAATTTAATTTCTATCGATGGATGTGATTCCACAGTCACATACCTAGTCACTTTCAATCCAACCTTTAACACACCGCTCGATGCAGAAATTTGTTCGGGAGACGCCTTTGTTTTTCCAGATGGATCTACACAATCTGATGTTACTCCTGGTACGTACACCCAAGTCTCCATGCTTTCCACAGAATTTGGTTGTGATTCACTGGTAACCACTACCCTAACGATTCACCCAATTTACGATATTGATGAAAGCGCCGAGGTGTGTGCAGGTCAAGCGTTTATCTATCCGGATGGGACTCCAGCACCCACAGAAGCAGGAACATACAATTATGCTTCCTCACTTTTATCGATTGACAATTGCGATTCAATAGTCAATACTGTGTTAACCGTGCACCCGAATTACCGAGATACTGTTAATATTGGTATTTGTGACAACCAGCCTTACACCCTACCAGACGGTACTGATGTAGTTGCAACCGGAGAATACATAACCCCACTCTTGTCTATCAATGGCTGCGATAGTATTATCCATACATTTTTACAAGTTGATGTGACTTATGAGATCGAAGAAAACCCAGGAATATGTGAAGGTGAAACTTATGTGCTACCTGATGGGACGGTTGTTAATATGACCGGCCAATACATTACTCCTCTAGTCACTTCTCGAGCATGTGATTCAATAATCACGACTAATCTAACTGTTTTCCCAGTTTATGACATCGTACTGAATGATACGATATGCGACAACGAAACCTATCTCTTACCAGATGGTGTTGAAACAAATGTAGGTGGAATTTATGACTACGCTTACACAACGGTACTAGGTAATTGTGACTCGTTAATCACTGTAAACCTAGTGGTAAATCCTACACAGGTAGACGCTCCTTTGAACATCGATTTATGTGAAAACGAAACATATATTTTACCAGATGGACAGGTTTTAAGTACTGATGGAAGTTACACAACAACAGTAGATAATCAATTTGGTTGTGATTCTACAGTAACCGTAAACATTACAACCTATAATGCGGACACCCTATTTGTTGTAGATTCAATTTGTATTGAGCAAAATTGGGAATTACCAGATGGTACTTTAGTTGGTCCGGGTAATTACGAGACCCACCTCACCTATTCTACCAGTACTTGTGATTCACTCGTTGTATTTTCTGAAATCTCGGCATACGAGGAAGTATTTACTGATTTGGTTGCCACAACTTGTAGTGACATTCCACATATACTACCAGATGGGTTATCCGTCAATGAAACTGGACTTTACACAAGTATTTTAACCTCTTCAGAAGGTTGTGATAGCCTTATTTTTACTGACCTCACGGTTCTTCCAGCTTACAATACGTTAGACACCGCCTTTATTTGCGAACAAGACTTCTTCATTGTACCAAGTACCAATGAACAAATAAATCTGGAAGGTTTAGTAACGGAGTTCCTTGAAACGGAGGCGGGATGTGATTCTATTGTGAATTATTTTGTCAAAGTCTTAAGATGTACGCGTCCTGGATGTATGGATGTGAGTACGGCATTTTCTCCGAATGGTGATGGAATAAATGATCGGTTTATTCCACTTGTACCGAATGGTTGTACAGTATCTGATGTAAAATTCACTGTTTTTGACCGTTGGGGCAATTTAATTTTTGAAACAACTGGCATTTTATCCTCTTGGGATGGAACTTTCGACGGGCAATTGGCACCAGTAGGCACTTATTTATGGAATGCAGAATACACGTATTCAGATGAGAACGTTACTGATCGTTTTGTTGAAGTTGCTGGTTCTGTCCAACTTTTAAAGTAGCTCTAACTTGAGTGTTGATATCCAGTTTTAAGGACGTTTTCTGGATCGGTATCTTTAGCACATACTTATTTAAACTAGAATTTCGTTATTCAACTTTAAAAACGACTATGCTGCTACAGGTAGATTCTTTATTAAACCCGGAAATTCAAGAAACGGGCACCGTTCAAAGTACTCGAATTATTGACATTATCGCTCGAATGGGTCCATTTGGATGGATTGTTATGGGCTTGTTATTCGCCTTATTACTTATGGCGGTGTACATTTTGTTGGAAAGGTATTTCACAATCAAGAAGGCTTCGAAAATCGATTCGAATTTTATGAACAAAATTCGAGATCATGTGACCAATGGAAAACTGGAAGCAGCTAAGGCGATTTGCGAACAAACCAATTCTCCTGTAGCACGTATGATCCACAAAGGGGTATTGCGCATTGGTAGGCCTCTAAAAGACATTAATGCAGCTATAGAGAATGTTGGGAATTTAGAAGTTTCTAAACTGGAGAAAAATTTACCCGTTTTAGCCACTATTGCTGGAGCTGCACCTATGCTTGGATTCTTAGGTACAGTAACTGGAATGATCAATGCTTTCTATAAGCTCAGTGTAGCGGGGAATAATATTGACACGAGTCAATTAGCAGGAGGTATTTATGAAGCATTATTTACTACTGCATTTGGTTTGGCTGTAGGTATTTTGGCCTATATCGGATACAACTGGTTGGTTTCATTATTACAGAAAGTTATATTTCAGATGGAAGCCAATTCTGTTGATTTCATTGATTTAATTCAAGAGCCAGGAAGATGAAGTTAAAACGAAATAATCAGGTCAATGCTATGTTTCAGATGTCGTCTTTAACCGACATTATCTTCTTGCTATTGATCTTTTTCATGTTGACCTCTACACTTGTGGCTCCAAACGCCATTAAAGTGAAGCTTCCGAGTGCCACTGGGCAGACGCTAGCGAAACAAAGTATTACGTTAAGTATTACTGAAGAGAATCGGTTTTACTTGGATGATGTTGAAGTTCAACGGGCAGATTTAGAGTCGGCTGTGGTGAATGCCATCAATAGTGCTGGGACCGAAGATCCGACTGTTGTATTGCGTGCCGATAAAGCGACTGCCCACGAGTTTGTGATTGATGTTTTGAAACTTGGCCCGAAGTTGGATATTAAAGTAATATTAGCCACTCAACCGGAGTAGATGAGTACGTTAAAAGAAATAGTAGATAAAGACGCAAGAGTTCATGAAGCGAACGCCCGTGTAGGCACGATCATCGTGGGTGTACTGGTGTTGTTGATGGCTTTTTTCTTTATTTCGTTTAAAGCTCCCTTCCCGCCACCTGAAGAAGAAGGAATCTTGGTGAATTTGGGGTACTCTTCAGTAGGCAGTGGTCGAATTCAGCCTCAGCAAAAGGCTCCACAAGCACCGAGTGTTCCTAAGTCAGCTCCTGCTGCACAACCAGAACCTGAAAGTCCTTCAGAAAAAGTAGAAGAATTATTGACTCAGGATAAGGAACCTACTGTTAAAGTACCAGAGAAGAAAGCAGAAAAGAAAAAGGAAACGCCAAAGAAAACGCAACCGACACCTAAGAATACGGAACCTACTCCCGAACCGAAAGAGCCTGTTTCAGAACAGCCAGCTCCGAAAGTAGAGGAACAACCGAAAGCCCCACCAAGACTTTATGGTGGAAATACCAACAATTCTTCTACTGGCGAAGGGAATGACGCTGTTCCTGGAGATAAAGGAGATCCAAGTGGACAGCCTGGACCGGGGGCATACTCTGGAACAAATTCGGGCTTAGGCAACAGTGGTGTTGGGTATTCCCTTGCTGGTCGTAAAATGGTTAAAGCGCCGGCTGTGCAAGACAATTCGAATGATGTTGGGAAAGTGACTGTTAAGATTAAGGTAGACAAAAATGGAAAGGTTATCGATGCGAGCATCGGCTCTCCAACGACCACTTCTTCACAGAGCTTACGCCAAAAAGCGATTCGGGGCGCTTATGACACCAAGTTTAACGTATCCAAAGATGCTCCAGAGGAACAATTTGGTACCATGACCTTTGTTTTCAAAGTAAAGTAGTGAATTACAACGCAACCCTAGACTTTCTTTATAGTCAGTTGCCGATGTACCAGCGAGAAGGAGATCGTGCCTATAAAGCCGATATTGGGAATATCGTTGAACTTTGTGACTACTTAGGGCATCCTGAACGTGGACTTCAATTCATTCATGTTGGCGGAACGAATGGAAAAGGCTCTGTGAGTCATATGTTGACTTCTATTTGCATGGAAGCGGGCTTAAAAACAGGAACTTATACTTCGCCACACTATTTAGACTTTCGAGAACGAATTAAAGTAGATGGTCAGTACATTTCTGAACAAGAAGTAGTTGATTTTGTGCAGCTGGTGTCTCCCATAATTCCGAGTGTTCGACCTTCGTTTTTTGAGCTGACAGTAGCTATGGCTTTTTGGCATTTCAAACAAACTGGAGTAGATATTGCTGTAATTGAAGTGGGTTTAGGTGGTCGCTTGGATTCTACCAACATCATTGAACCTTTGGTTTCTGTAATCACGAATATCGGCTTAGATCATCAGCAGTTTTTGGGCAACACACATACTGCAATTGCTCGTGAGAAAGCTGGCATTATTAAACGGGGTGTTCCGGTTGTTATTGGGGAGACACAAGCGTTGACTTCGTCGGTTTTTATTGAGCAAGCTGCTTCGCAGCTTGCCGACATCCACTTTGCAGATCAGTTGTATTCAGCACAGTTTTCTGATCAAAACGCCATCATTTTAAGAGATGGCGCGAACGAATTCAACATTGACGCACCTATCTATGCCGAATATCAGCTTAAAAATATTAGCACGGCGTATGGCGCTTTCAAGGTATTGCAAGACCAGTTAGGGTTAACTATAACCCACTTTACAAAAGGCCTAGAAAACATTGCAGAGAATAGCCCAATGATCGGGCGATTTCAGGTGGTGCAGCGGGAACCGCTAACGGTTTTCGACAGTGCCCACAACGCCGAAGGCGTTGGGATACTCTTTCAACAAATCCTAAAGCTACCCTACCGAAAATTACATATCATTTACAGCTGTGTGCACGATAAGGATATCGAATCCATCATTCAACTTCTCCCCAAAGAAGCCCATTTCTACCTCACAGAACTCAGTATCCCACGCAAAAAACCTCTTGAAGAACTTACAACAGTTTTTCAAAATAACGCATTAGCATTCACCACACATGAATCACCAAAAGCAGCTGTACAACAAGCTTTGGAACAGGCAAATCCAACAGACTGTATCGTAGCCATGGGCAGTATCTTCCTAATTGCCGAGTTGCTTTAGAATTGTTTATTACCTTTAAGCGTCTAATTTTTTTCATTGGATCATTTGGAAGTCATTGTCGTAGCACTCGTCTTAGTTTTTCTCATCATTTCACTATATCGAGAAATCTTCCAACCTGCCATAACATTTCTCATAGCCATCATTACGCTTGCTGTCTTCGGTATTTTAACTGGAGAAGAAGTACTGAATGGTTTTGCCAATCCTCAAATTGCTTCCATACTCTTATTATTAGTTTTTGGAAACTTACTGGGCAAAGCATCAATTCTGAATGTTTTTTTCTCTAAGGCCTTCGAAAACACCAAAACCTACAATGGATTTTTGTCCCGATTACTGCCCTCAGTTGCAGGAATTTCGGCATTTATCAATAATACTCCCGTAGTTGCTCTCTTGATTCCGTATGTGTACAAATGGGCACAAAAGAACAACGTTTCAATATCCAAACTTCTCATTCCACTTTCTTTTGCTGCGATTTTAGGAGGAACCATCACTTTGGTCGGAACATCTACCAACATGCTAGTGAATGCTTTTGCCATAAAAAACAGTGACGTAGCCTTTTCTATATTTGATTTCGCTTGGGTAGGATTACCGATTACCCTAATCGGCCTGATTTACGTTGTGGTTTTTGGTCGAAAGCTGTTACCCGAGCGGCAAACCTTCTCTGATAAATTCCAGAGTTCTTCCAGGGAATACTTGGTAGAAGTAAGTGTACCAAACAACTCTAGCTATGTTGGAAAAACGATTGCCGAGTCGAATTTGAGGCAACTTAATGGTTTATTCGTCGTAGAAATTATCCGTCAAAATGAAATCATTACCCCAATCCGGCCCGACAATATATTGCTAGCCAATGATACGTTGATCCTTGCAGGGAATGTCGCCGCTATTACCGAGTTAATGGAATTAAACAGTGATTTAGCGCTTCCTAAGTTCTCATATTTAGAAGGAGAGCCTCACTTTGATGTCAATGAACTTGTTGTATCAGCAGGCTCATTCTTGAGTAACAAAACAGTGAAAGAAGCCGACTTTAGGAGTAGATATAATGCAGCGCTAGTGGCCATTAATAGAAATGGAGAACGTTTAACCGGAAAGTTAGGTGATAAACAATTGAAGACTGGGGATGCTTTGTTAGTTCTTGCTGGCAGCGACTTTTACTCGCGGGGGCAACGGGATTTTTATACCATATCTAAGGTCAAAGAGGTTCGGCCGTTAGATGTAAAACGTTCATTACTCATCTTTTTCGGCTTATTGGCATCTGTTCTATTATCGGCTTTAAATATCTTGCCTTTATTCAAAGGCTTACTTGTTTTATTGCTTTTAGCATTTATTTTCCGCATTCTTAATCTCCGTCAGCTGCGTCAATTGGTAGACTATAATTTATTGGTCATTGCTGCTCTGGCATTAGCGCTCGGGCAAGCCATTGACAGTGTTGGAATATCGGAATTTGCAGCGACTCAAGTCATTAATGTAACGCAACCTTTTGGAGCTGTTGGCGCCTTAATAGGCATTTACATTATTGCCTTTTGTTTTACCGAGTTAATGACCAATATTGCTGCAGCTTCATTGGCCCTTCCATTTGCCTTAGCAATAGCGAATAAGTTGGGCGTTTCTCCTGAACCATTCTTTTTAGCAGTAGCATATGCAGCATCGGCCAGTTTTGTTACGCCGCTAGGCTATCAAACCAATTTAATGGTTTACGGTCCCGGTGGATACAAGTTCAAAGATTTCTTCCGAATGGGCTTTCCGTTATCCATTCTTTATTTCACACTGACCATCGGCATATTATACTGGATGTATTTCCGGGCATAAAAAAACCTCCCCGTTGGGGAGGTTTAATACTATATAAACGACTCGTTTTAGAACGAGAGGTCTTCGTCTGTAATATCTTCTTCAATGGCCGCAGGTTCTTCGTTAAATGTCTCCGTGCTCATTACAGAAGCCTCAGCTTGCTGAGGCTCAGAAACTGGAGCATCCGTTTCATAACCATTGATCTTTGACCCATTCACATATTCTTCAGGATCACGGTCAAACTCTTTAAAATCATATTCAGGCATTAAATTCTCCTTAACATGATTTACTGTATTACTCAGCGCAGCAACAAACTTATTAAAGTCCTCTTTGTATAAAAAGATCTTATGACGATCATAGCCATCTTCATTAAAGCGTTTTTTGCTCTCCGTAATGGTAATGTAGTAATCGTCACCCTTCGTAGTACGTACGTCAAAAAAATACGTTCTCCTTCTTCCTGCACGTAATCGCTGTGAATATATTCCTTCGTTGTCCATAATTCTTCCTAAAACACTGAGTTTTGAACGTTTGAGTAAAATAATACACGTCCAAGATAGAGCATTTCAGCTTTTCTCAAAAAAAAAAGTTAAAAATTTTGGTCGGCACTTTGAAGTTCATACAGCTCATAGTAAATCCCCTTCTGCTTGTATAACTGTTCATGCGTGCCCATTTCAACGATTTCACCATCATCTAACACCATGATTTTATCTACATCGAATAGTGTGAAAATCCGATGTGTAATCACTAAGACTGTCTTGTTTTTAAACAAAGCATCAAATTCATCTAAGATTTCCTTCTCCGTCTCAGCATCAACGGCCGAAAGCGCATCATCTAAAATTAACAGTGCAGGATCTTTAATTAAAGCTCGTGCAATAGATATACGTTGTTTCTGGCCACCGGAAAGCATAACTCCCCGCTCACCTACTACGGTATCGTACTGATCAGGGAAACGTTCGATATCCTTGGCCACAGCCGCAGATTGAGCAGCATGCTTAATCTCATCAAGGCTTGCCTCGTTTTTCGTAATCGAAATATTATTGGCAATCGTATCCGAAAATAAGAACACATCTTGAGGCACATAGCCGATAAATTCCCGTAATTCGTGCAATGAAAAAGTTTTGATGTCTTTACCATTCAACGCTATTGTCCCAGATTGCGGATCAAAAACCCGAAGTAGCAAATCTGCAATAGTCGTCTTACCCGACCCTGTTCGCCCAATTATGGCAACTTTTTCGCCACTTTTTATATCAAAAGACACATTCTTAACCGCTTGAATTCCTGAATCTTCATAAGTGAAACTCACATTCTTAAACTCAATTTCATTAGACAGCTCAGCCACTTCAGATGGATCAGAAGTGATGGCGGAGTTTGTATCCATGAACTCATTTATCCGTTTCTGAGAAGCAGCTGCCTTTTGTACTAATGAAGCGATCCAACCTAAGGAAGTCACGGGCCATGTTAATGCACCTACATAGATGACAAAAGAAGTAATCATTCCTACATCGATGAGTCCTTTCTCTACATGCTGTCCACCTACGTAAACGGCAATAATGGTGCTCAATCCAATTAATATGAGCATGAGCGGAAAGAAAAAAGCTTCCGTACGAGCGAGAGATAAAGCATCTTGCTTGTATTCTTCAGCTTCTTTCTCGAATAAACCCTGAAAAGCTTCTTCTCTTGCGTAAGACTTAATCACTCTTACACCAGAAAATGTCTCTTGGGCCAATGAAGTTAGACCAGACAGCTTTACCTGAATGGCTTTATTCTTTTTGAAAATAATGGAGCTCACAATGTAAATAGACAGAGACAACAACGGCAATGGAAGCAAAACCCAAAAGGTAAGCACCACATCTATGGACATCATTTGGTAGATGTAAAAACCAAACATGGCCACCATGTTGACAAAATACATAAGAGATGGTCCAGCATACATACGGACATTGGACACATCTTCGGTTAAACGCGACATTAAATCGCCCGTACTGTTTCGCTTATAAAAGGTCTGATCGAGGGTTTGATAATGGCTGTATAAATCGTTTCGAAGATCAGCGACAATCCGATGCGAGGCAACAATAATTGTTCTACGCATCAAGAACAGGAATAAGCCGCGAAGTAAAGTGAGTGTAACAATAATGATGGCTGCAATTAATATCATCTTGTTAACAGAATTGGCCTGTATGTTCAAGAATTCTGTAAAAGGCATGGGCGTACCTTTAAAGGCAAAGTCAACGGCTTGCCCAACAACAGCTGGGGCAAAAGAACCAAAGAAATTACTTAATAAGGTAAAAAGAAGGCCTAACCCATAGATGAGGCGATACTTCCAAAAGTATTTGTTAACTGCTTTAAGTGCTCCCATAAATTAAAAAGCGTTCTTGTTCCAAGAACGCTTTCAAAAGTACTGAAAATTGTATCCGAAAATTAGGCGTTGCCTTTTCGGTAATCTGCTAAGAATTTTTCCAAGCCAATGTCTGTTAAAGGGTGTTTCAGCAAACCCAAAATTGAGTTTAATGGGCAAGTCACCACATCTGCTCCAATTTCTGCGCACTTCACAATATGTAATGGATTTCGAATGGAAGCAGCAAGTACTTCTGTTGTAAAGCCGTTCATGTCATAGATATGAGCAATTTGTGCAACTAGATCAAGTCCATCCCAGGTAATATCATCTACTCGACCTATAAAAGGCGAAAGATAAGTGGCACCAGCCTTAGCCGCTAAAATGGCTTGACCTGCAGAGAAAACCAATGTACAATTGGTTTTAATGCCCTCATCAGTCAATGCTTTAATGGCTTTAATTCCATCCTTAATCATTGGGATTTTCACCACGATATTATCGTGAAGTTTCACCAATTCATGTGCTTCCCGCATCATGCCTTCAAAGTCTGTAGAAACCACTTCAGCACTAACATCGCCGTCTACAATGTTGCAGATTTTAACGTAATGTTCAAGGATATTTTGAGTTCCGGTAATTCCTTCTTTAGCCATTAAGGAAGGATTCGTAGTAACGCCATCTAAAATGCCCAAATCGTTGGCTTCTTTGATTTGGTCAAGGTTGGCAGTATCAATAAAGAATTTCATGTGCAATGTTTGTACAAAAGTAGCTATTGGGCTATTTTGAAAAGCAGATTATCCACAGAAGTTCGTAAATCAATGATCGTGGCCATCATGGTCATGATGGTCGTGGTCGTCATGGCTTTCAATTCCAAGGATAGGCAAACAATTCTCTTCTACCCCGCTTTGGAGTTGCGCTTCTTGTTCTGCAGTAATATTCGACTGATCTAGATCAACAATTTTGGGAAAAATTTGCTTGTATTCCTTGTAAGCACATTCACAATATTCAGCAATCAATTGCGGGTCATCGGTAGCACCATATACAGATTGCGCACAGCCTTCTAGGAAGCTCGCTTTGTATTCTTTTTCTTCTTTAGAAGAACATTGAAATAGAAAAGAAAACGCAGTAAGTAAGATCAGGTATTTCATAAGCGGAAATAAAAAAAGGCAAGTTACTTACATCGCGACGCTACGACCAACTACCCTTGCTGCCTTCCGACCCTGGGGGATTTATTAGGAGCTGTCCGTGTAAGACTTGCCAGTTGCAAAGGTAAATAAAACTTATCTACTTTTTCGAGCGATTAAAGAAAGTGCGCAACAAATTCTAACTTCGTTTTATGGTAAAAGACGACCTCCCAACCACACATAAAGCTGGTTTTGTGAACATTATCGGAAAACCCAACGTTGGAAAATCCACGTTAATGAATGCCTTTATGGGCGAAAAGTTTTCGATTATTACTTCCAAGGCTCAAACTACGCGCCACCGAATTCTAGGCATTCTTAATGGAGATGATTTCCAAGTTGTGTTAAGCGATACACCTGGTATAATTAAACCGCATTATGGGCTTCAAAAGAGCATGATGAAGTTTGTTCACCTCGCTCTAGAAGATGCCGATGTGTTGGTGTATTTAAGAGATATTAAAATGGGTCTAACCATAGATGAAGACATCGTGAATAAACTCAAAAGTGTGGATGTGCCGGTTTTTGTTGTGTTGAATAAGATAGACGTAGCCGACGAAGCATCACTTAAGGAGCAAATTGATTATTGGCAAGCGCAAGACTTCGTTGCTCAAGTATTTCCTATCTCTGCCTTGAATAATTTAGGAGTTGAAGGCCTTTTCGAAGCTATTTTGAAAGCGCTTCCACTCTCCCCGCCTTTTTATCCAAAAGACCAACTCACCGATCGACCGGAACGTTTTTTTGTAGAGGAAATCATTCGAGAGAAAATCTTGCTGAACTACAAACAAGAAATTCCCTATAGTGTCGAAGTGGTCACAGAATCGTTTAAAGAAGATGAAGATATCATTCGTATTAGTGCACTGCTTTTTGTGAGTCGAAAAAGCCAAAAACCAATCTTAATCGGACGAAATGGATCGATGCTGAAAAAGGTAGGTTCAGAAGCACGAAAAGATCTTGAAGTTTTCTTTGGAAAGAAAATTTTTCTACAAACTTTTGTAAAAGTGAAAGAAAACTGGCGAGACAACGACAGACTATTGAAACATTTTGGATACGAATAAAAAACCTATGAAAATTAAATTCCTATTTGCTGTTCTTGCCTTTGCAGGGATTGCATTTGCTTGCAAGAAAGAGGCGAGCACTGAAGTAACAGAAGAAGTCATTGAAACTGCCTTTGATGAAGCAAATAATGTATTTGCTGATTTTACGAACTACGACTTAGAAGGTCTTGGCATTAGCAGTGATGAATATTTTAAGCCGATTAAAGTTGGCGCTAAAGCGCCAACTTTTGAGCTGACCGACAGTGACGGCAAGGCCCATTCATTGAGCAGCCTCACTAAAGAAGGTCCAGTCGCGATGATCTTTTACAGAGGCGAATGGTGCCCACTCTGTAATAATCATTTGAAAGCATTAACAGACAACATTGCTCAGTTAGAAGAGAAAGGTGTTCAACTCATCGCCGTCACTCCTGAGCCGTATGAAAGTGTTGCTAAAATGAAAGAAAAGTCTGGAGCGAATTTCTTAGTCCTCTCCGACCCTGCTGCCAAAGTGATGAAAGACTATGGTGTAGCTTTTAAAGTGACTGAGGACTATCAGAACAAAGTGAAGGAGAAATTAGGTGTAGAACTCAACGCTACACCGGAAGGAGATGTATTACTCCCTGTTCCTGCCACGGTAGTCATTAACCAAGCGGGAGATGTTGTGTATAGTCACTTCGACCCTAGATATTCCAACAGAGCGAGTACAGATGACATTCTCGCTGTTTTATAAAAAAACGTATTAATCTGGATATAAAAAACACCGCCCAAAGGGCGGTGTTTTAATGTTACTGAAAGTGTGGTGCGCTTAAACAAATAGTATTAATCCGATTAAGGCAACTAAAAAACCAATGGTTAATCTGAAATAAAAGTCGGGGGTCTTGCTTAATAGAAATTCTTTCATTTCGAACGTGTTTTAATAATTAGACACAAAATGTATTATTTCGTCACTTTAATTCCCCAAAACTATATACACGTTAACTTAAAAAAGAATAAAACTTAAAGCTTAACGGTTATTTAATGTGTGCGAAACAATTCGTTAAAGTTGCTCCACTTCTTTTCGAAACGCTCGAAAAAATTCCAGACTTTCCGGGTTTCGCATAGCCCCTTCGTTAGGCTCACGCATACCGAGGATCAATTTCTTTACTGGGGCTTCCATTTT
>JAHQVX010000097.1 GCA_019634125.1 Saprospiraceae bacterium | reverse complement strand
GGAAAGCTTACGGGAAATGAAAAGTACAGCGTCTATTTCTGAACGAGAACGGGAGATTATTCGCTTAATCGCGGATGAGTTTACCACGAAAGAAATTGCGGAACAACTCCATTTAAGTCCACACACCATAGAATCTCATCGTCAAAATATTATGCTGAAGCTCGGGGCCAAAAACTCGGCAGGCTTGGTAAAGTATGCCATTCAAAAAGGCTTGATTTAGAGTCATTGTTTTCCGTTAGCAGAATTCTACCAATCCAATTAATGGCATTTAGTAGGGAGAAATAAACTACTAATTTCTAAGACCTTGGTTCTACCAAAACAAGGAACCATGAAAACAAATCGTTTAAAATTAACTGGCTGGATTATAGGCTTGACCTTTCTGGCCAGTTTAAGCAGCTGTGTGACATGTAGAGAATGCCCAAGTTGCTCACCGTATTGCGCCAGTGCTGATTTCGAGCAAGAAGTAATCGAAGAACACGTTTCCCAAACCGCAGAAATAACAAGTTATGAATTGGATTAAAAGCATGTTATTATGTATTGGTGTGGTAACAGCCATGGTTGGGAATGCACAAAAAGAAATTTCGCCTGAAATGCAAGAATTTTATTGTTCGGGGCGCCTGCAATTCATAGGAGGTCCGAATTTAAGTACACAATCCTCGGCATATGAATATGGAGGAGAGAACAACACCGAAGGCAAAATAGGAGTGAGTGCAGGCGTAGGCCTCTACACAGAAATTGGCCAAAAAGGCATGTTTTTGCCTTCACTACAATACCAATCTAAAGGAAGCCAGTACACCTATGAAGGCTATGATGATGGCTTCGACGGCGGTTTTGATGGAGGTGCCACGGAAGATTTCACTACAACGACTTCATTAAACTATTTGTCGGCGCCACTTCAATTCGGATTTGCGCCAAGTGAAGGTCGAAAAGTGTTTTTTACCGGTGGCGTAACTCCAGCTTATTTATTAAGTGCGAACTTAAAAAGCGAAGGGCCAACGGGTGATGAGGAAAGTCCGCTCGACGAGAACTACAGCAATTTCGATATTGCACTAAACGGTGGCGTAGGCATACGTGTTAGTGATCAGGTTTTAGTTCGAGCAAACTATGATCATGGACTGAGCAATACATCGAGTTTAGAAGGATTCGAGGAACGGAATCGCAGTTTGAACATTCAATTGAATTATAACTTCGGATTTAATCCATTTTTCAAGGAATCTTATGGAGGGGGAACACGGAAACAGTGAATTTGAATAAGTAACCGAATAAAAGCCGCCCGTTGGGCGGCTTTTGCATGCTACAACTTGTCTTTAAGCTCGTCGATATCCTCGATGATGTCCTCATGAATATCTTCGATTTCTTCCTTCATGATTTTCTTCTGCTGGCTCATCAAAAACTTACCTACGATTAAAGCAATCACAATAGCGAAATACGACTGCCCAACAATACTAAAAAACACCGCTAACGCTTCTGCTGGAACGGAAGCAGGTGTGATATCGCCATACCCAACAGACGTTAAGGTAATGAAGGTGTAATAGATGATTTTATAGGTCTGGAAACGCGTATCGCCTTCCATTCCATGGAAGGCATCGGGATCTACACCCATTAAAAAATTCACCACCATAGCACCCATCAATCCCATGACTAAAAAGCCTGTAATGGCAGCAGCCAACAGCTTGTAATCCACTTCATTATCACTGAGCAAATGGTACGAAATGTAGAAAAACAGGTAAGCGTAAAAGATAAAAAAAGAGACAATACGTATCGTGGCTAAAGTATCGGTATCGGGAACGATCAGGCGTAACCACTCAAAGGTAATGGCAACACCGCCAATCATCAAACCCACGGAGAGTTGCTTGAAGTTGTCTGTGGAAGCATACGCCCCAGTAATCACTGCAATCGTTAGTAAGACTGGCAAAACCCATGGTACTTCGAAGGGGATCAATGCTAAGAAAAATGGCGAGAAAATGGCCAAGCCGAGCGAAATCATCACGGGAAAGTAATTGTTATCCCTGCTGTGCTTGTTCGGATCGTATTTAATGAAGTTCACCATATTAGACAACTATAAAAATAAGGAGGAAGATGGAAACAAAAAACCCCGCCTCGGCAAAGCCGAGGCGGGGCGATACTTTCAAAAACGTTTCGGTTAAAACTTGCCGTTGTCGTGCGCCATCTCAGCAGGAATCGCTGCAATAGCATCCCAGTGCTCCACAATTTTCCCATTTTCAATTCGGAATAAATCGTAAAACGCCGTAGCTTCTTGGTTCCATTCGCCTTCACTCATTGTCAATACGAAGTTGCCTTCGCCAATCACTTTATGGACCTTCTTGTATATAAACGGATTGTTCGCTTCTGCCAACGCTGTTAACGCCTCATTCAAGCCAGCTAAACCATCTTTCACCGCCGGATTATGCTGATCGTATTGCTCCGTGCTAATGTATTCCGTGATTTTCTCTGGGGCTTTTCCGAAGAACACATCATCCATCATATTGGAAACTAAGGTTTTGTTGGCCTCGGTTTTTTCGAGGTCAGTAATTGCTGTTGGGCCATCTACTTGACTTCTTCCACTTGCTGTTTCAGCTACAAGTGGTGTTAAGTTATCCCAATGCTCCGCGACTTTACCATCTTCCATGCGCCATACATCAAAGCCCACGAGCTCTTTAGCGCCAAAGGCTTCTGCATTATCGTATTGATTATGTAGTACAACGTAGTCTCCATCAACAAGTACGCGATGGGTTGTTACAGAGGTTCCAGCCTCTTTTAAGGCAGGTAAAAAACCCAAAACAGGCTCTAATCCCGTTGGAACTCCAGGGTTGTGCTGGATGTAGTTCGGACTAAAGAACGTTTTGGCAGCTTCCGCATCAAAATCTTTGAATAAGGCATCTTGAGCCGCTAAAGCTGTTTGTCGAAAGTCCACAGTCATTTCCTCGGTGGTGGTTGATTCGGAAGACGTGTCCGTTCCTTCTTTCTTGCAGCTTACTAAAGCGATTCCAAAAGCTGCTAGGATAATTAGTTGTTTCATTTGATTAGGTGATTTTAAGTTGTTGCAAGGATGGAATTTTTGGATAAGTCCCCATTCGCCAAAGGCGAATGGGGCCAACCAAACAACGCCTAATGAAAGGCATAGAAAAAATTCATCCCGCGAATTGTTTGGTAGTAAAATAATCCGAAAACAGCTTGCTACTCGCAAGGCCATTCGTTGTTTTCATAAATGTTGTTGGTTGTTGGCAAAGATTCGAGTTCTAAATCTCAATCCAACTATCAATGCGAACAAAAAACGATCAATTTGATAACCTTCCTTGTCGAATTCGGTATTGTTTTGGCGAAATACCAACACGCTTTTTAAAGAAACGAATCAAGTTGTTTGATTCAGAAAATCCCAGCTCAAAGGCAATCTCTGATACATTCTGATTGCCAAACAACAGGTCTTTCTTGATTTCTTGGACTAAACGTTCTTTGATCATTTCGGAAGCAGATAGTCCAAATTGCCCTTTGGAGATTTTGTTTAAGCTCACTCGGCTGAGCTGCAACATCGATGCGTATTCTTGAACTTGTTGGTGTCTTCGAATTTCCTGCTCTAAAAGGGCTTTAAATGCATACGCTTGGGTGTTTAGTTGGGTATTACTCTCCAAGGCATGGTGCCTACAAAAAGCACGATTCATTTTGATCAATAAATAATACAACAAAGCTCGAAGCAAATGCGGCGAGTCTTGTTTATAGTGATTAATCTCGTCTAACATTTCTCGGAAAATAGCTGAATCAAAAGGTAAAATATCCCCTTGATCAGATGGTCGAAAAGCAGGAACTACTTGCTGGTTGTAAAAAAATTGCAACCGGTATACGAATAAATCATCTGAAAAAAACTCAGCTAAAAAGTCTTTTTCGAATATTAAAAACCAGCCTTTTACAGAGAGATTTGCTAGCCTCCAACTTCGTTTCTGCATGGGGGTAATGAACAAAAATGTTCCCGGCTCAACATCCACCCTTTGGCTGTCTAGTTGGATATAGCCTGCCGCTTCTTCGAAAATCATTATCTCGAAAAAATCTGTCGCATGGATATCTTCAGATAGGAAGAATTGAGGGGTTTCATGAATCAACCCTATTTCCATTTTCAACGGATGGTCAAACTTATTATGGTCGAAACGAAAGAGTTTCATTCCTTAACCCATTTCAATCTCAACGAGGCATTTTCCTGTTCAGCAGGCACCATAACGAGAGTGTCGTTTTTAAAGGAAAACTTCCGCTGTACCACCTTTCCCCAATCTTTTGGATTGGAGTGCGATAAACGCGTATGTTGAACAATACTATCGCCAGGTAAAATAACATACTGACCAATATAAACGTAAGAGCCCGTTAGGTGTTGGAGGTGCTCCAAGGCTATGGTATCGGAGAAGTTTGGAAATTCATCGGCATAAGTTTCATATTCTTTCTCTAAAAGGTGCAGCGCCATATTTTCTTTGCCATCGTAAAGCAAATACCCTTGCATGCCATCTCGCCATTCCTTCCAATTCCCTACGGAATCTTTTTGCTCCATAATGTGAAGCGTCCAAAAGCCTTCTAGAGATTGTTCTGTAGCTTGGCTCGAGCAAGCCCATAATAACGCTACGATAATAGATAAGTTAAAATGCTTCATCATAAATACGTTCTTGGATGATCGAATTTAACACAAGAGAAGTCGTTAATTCGCCATATTCCGTAAGTCTGACATTGAGTTCATCTAAGTGCTGCGTATTACGAACGTATCCTCTCATAAGCATGCAGTCATTCCCCGTTAATTTTAAACATTCTTGGATTTCGGGGACGCCTTGGAGGAATTTTTCGAAGGCGGCTACCTGGCCGAAACGGATTTTTATAGAAATAATGACGCCGAGGTTATAGCCTAATTTATTCATATCTAGTTCGGCAGAATACCCCTTGATGATCCCGGCATCTTCCATTTTTTGAATACGTTCCGAAACAGCTGGTGCCGACATGGATACCTTCTTGGCGATTTCCGACAAAGGGATTCGAGCATTTTGCTGGAGCTCTTTTAATATTAACCAATTAGACGCATCTACCTTCATATATTCGGTTTTTCATTCACAAACTTAAAATAAAAAAGCAAATAATCATTTAAACTTAAGATTCTATTTTAACAAAAGCACTAGGCATTCTAAATTTGAAATATGACTAGAACAGAATTAAAAGCGAAAGAATTTGATGTGTATTACGGCAGATACATCAACAAAGTTGATGTATCTCGACACCTCCGAGAAGGCTTTTCCTTGGGCAAGAAAGAGGTGGAAGAATACTTCGCCGCCATTCCTGCATCGCTGCACAATTATGCTTATGCAGAAAACAAGTGGACGATCAAGGAAGTACTGCAACATTTAATAGACACGGAGCGCATCTTTAGTTACCGTTGCTTTCGGATCGCCCGGCGAGATCAAAGCCCGCTTGCGGGCTTTGATCAAAACATCTATATAGGCCCTTCCCTAGCCCAACAAAAAACAATGCTCCAACTCCTCCGCGAATTTGCAGCAGGTAGGAACCACACCATTTCCTTGTTAGAAAGCCTATCCAACGACGATTTAGCACAGATCGGTATCGCGAGCGGAAATCCGATGTCGGCGCGTGCAGCAGCCTTCACCATCATTGGACACGATAGCTGGCACATGGAAATCATTAAAGATAGATACCTGAACCATGCTTGAACTCCGGCCCAATTGTGAACACTGTGATAAGAATTTGCCCAACACATCCACGGAAGCCATGATCTGCTCTTTTGAATGCACGTATTGCTTTTCCTGCGCTATGGAACTATTCAAAAATGTATGCCCAAGCTGTGGAGGCAATTTCCAACCTCGCCCAATACGACCCGCTGTGGAATTGGGAAATCATCCCGTTTCAACCACGCGTATCCATCATCCGAAAAATCTCGAAACGCTTCAAGCATTCATTCAGAAATATGAACACATTCCTGCCCAACACCGATAACGAATTCACCTTCGAAACCTATAAACCACGGGCTATTCAGCCCGTGGAAGCAATGCGCGTAAACGGCTGGACGGTGAAAATATATACGATTACGAATAAGTCCACTTACTCGAGTTGGCAGGTCTTAGCAGCAGCCGAAAGGCTGCTGCTTGAATGGACAACACAAGCAGACAATAACAAACATCAGGTGCACAAGCACGCTTTCCTTATTCTTCATGAAGCCCGAGAAGGAGTATGGCTTCTCTTTAATTGGTGGACAGGCGGCGAAATGATCGATACTAAAGTCTATTTTGCCCATTACGACCATCCCGAAACCATTCAAGCATCTCCCTATAACAGTCACGCTCTAGTTTGTGTTTGGGAACTTCAAGTATTTACTCATGAACGCCAAGCCTGGATCAAACACATCCTCCAAAAAGCCAAGCAACCTGATTTTAATAGCTATTCTCAAGACGTCATAACTTATGCATCATGAAGGAAATAACCACGTTTCTCCTCGCCTTCTTACCGATACTATTGTTGGCCCAAGAAGAAGTACCAAAACGGAAATATTTTACAAAGAAAATTCAAGGCGATGCACCTAAAATTGATGGAAAACCCACCGACGATGCTTGGGCACAAGTTGAATGGAGTGGAGACTACGTGGAATGGAGTCCCGAAGAAAATACGGAACCCACAGAACAAACCGCGCTCAAAATTCTCTACGATAGCAAACATATCTATGTTGCTTTTCGGTGCTATGATAGCCAACCAGACAGTATTGTAAAACGCCTATCTAGAAGAGATGGCTTTGATGGAGATTGGGTAGAAATTAATATTGGAAGCCTCGCAGATAACCGAACAGCACAATCCTTCACAGTGTCGGTAACCGGCGTGATTGGAGATGAATACATTTCCAACGATGGTGGAAATTGGGACGTTACTTGGAATCCCATCTATTATGCAAAAACCAACATCGACGACTTAGGGTGGACGGCGGAAATGCGGATCCCAATGAGCCAACTGCGTTTCGGGAAAGGTGATCAAGTTTGGGGTATTCAAAGTACGCGTCGCTTTTTCCGAAAAGAAGAAAGATCCGTCTGGCAAAGAAGTCCGCAAGGAGCTGCGGGATGGGTCAGTAGCTTCGGAGAATTACATGGCCTGGAAGACCTTCAGCCTCAAAAACAACTCGAAATTCAACCCTACGTAGTTGGCGCATTGGAACGCTTCCCCGAAGAAACAGGTAATCCATTTAGAGATGGAAAAGAAAATCAATTACGTGTTGGAGTAGATGGCAAGATTGGGGTGACCAATGATTTAATTGTTGACTTTACCATTAATCCAGATTTCGGTCAGGTGGAAGCAGACCCAAGTGCTATTGCATTAGATGGATTCCAAATATTCTTTCAGGAACGAAGACCTTTCTTCATTGAAAACAAAAACATCTTCGATTATCAATTTTCATTCACACAAGCGGCAGTAAACACCTATTCTTTTGACAACCTCTTCTACTCAAGAAGAATTGGAAGAGCGCCCCAACGAACCATATTTCCAGACAATAATGAGTTTGTGAACACCCCCAACACCTCCGACATACTTGGTGCAGTCAAGTTTAGTGGAAAAACCAAAAATGGTTGGTCAATCGGTATCTTAGAAAGTATCACTGGGGAAGAAAACGCTCAAATTTGGAATGGAGAGACAGAGCGTGAAGAAGTCGTAGAACCGCTAACTAACTATTTTGTTGGTCGAGTTCAGAAGGATTTTAATGAAAACAAAACCATTATCGGTGGCATATTTACGTCCACCAATAGAGACATCACACCCGATGTTGATTTCCTACATCAGTCTGCCTATACCGGTGGACTTGACTTCTTGCATCAATGGAGAAACCGAGACTACTACATTAAAGGAAACGTAGTATCAAGTTCTATTTCAGGTTCAGAAACTGCGATTGAACGCACTCAACGCTCCATTACGCACCTTTTTCAACGCAGCGATGCCGAGCATTTAGACGTTGATGCCAGCCAAACTCAACTATCTGGAACGGGAGGTGCAGTTGTAGTAGGAAAAAATGGCGGAAACTGGCGCTTTGAAACTGCAGGTATGTTCCGGACACCAGGCTTGGAACTCAACGACATTGGTTTTCAACTTAGAGCAGATGACATTCGACATTCCACTTGGGTTGGTTACCGAACAACTGAAGCTACAGATAATTTTAGAGCTGTACGCTATAACTACAATCACTTAGCAGCATGGGACTTTGAGGGCAACTTCAACCAGCTTGAAGTTAATGGGAATGCTTGGTTGAACACCATGAACAATAGTTGGTTGAATGCATTTGCAGCCCATGTCCCCATAGATTACTCCGTAACAAATTTACGAGGTGGCCCCAGACTTCGCTTAGAACCCCTCACTCGATTTGGAGTAAATTTCAACACTGATTCGCGTAAGAAACTTCGAGCAGCGAATTTCATCAATTATGCCACTCGGAACAATGATGCCTTCCAACGATTAAGTTTGGGAACAAGCCTCACCCTTCAGCCAAGTAATGCACTAAGCGTTTCCCTCTCTCCCAACTTTAGCACTTCAACAGATCAAATGCAATATGTCGCAACAAGAAGTTCGGATCTTGGCGACCGTTACATTATAGGAGAGATTGATCAAGAAACGCTATCCTTTCCACTAAGGCTGGATTACCTCATCAATCCAAACCTGAGTATTCAATACTGGGGACAACCTTTCATTTCTAGAGGAACTTTTAATAACCTAAACTACATATCAAATCCAACGGCAGCATCTCTAACCGATAGGTTTGTAACCATCAAACAAGAAAGCATACAAATAGATGAAAATCAATTTTTGATCGATGAGAACCTAGATAATACCATTGACTACAGTTTTTTTGATCCAGATTTTTCTTTTGTTCAATTTCGTTCCAACTTAGTAGGGCGTTGGGAATACATCCCAGGGTCTGAGTTGTTTTTAGTGTGGAGTCAAGATAATTCCGTGTTTGGTTTCCCTGAAAACGATTTATTATCCAACCTAGAAAATGAAATTACTGAAAATGAACCCGAGAATATTTTCTTGATTAAAGCCACCTATAGATTTATAAAATGACTCGCCTTCTTATTATTACTCTGTTCTGCATGATTCATGCAACCACTTTCGCCCAAAAACCTATTCAACCACTTTTAGATAGTCTAGAAAAACACCTAACTACCAAAAAAATTCCAGGTGCAATGATTTCAATTGTAACCGCGGACACTATCCTATATCAAGGTGGGTTGGGCGTAACCAATGTGGAAACGGGCGAAAAAGTGAACGAATCTCATTTGTTTAGACAGGGCTCAGTATCTAAGCCGTTTACTGCACTTGGAGTAGTGAAACTACTCCAAAACAGTACGCACAATCTTCAAAGCCCCGTAAAGGAAATCGACCCTAGCATTAAAATGCAAAACAAGTGGGAAGCGAAGATTCCAATTACGATTGAGCATTTATTAGAGCACACTGCTGGCTTCGATGACATGCACCTTCATGCAATGGTTAACCGAACAGATGACACAGCGCCTTCTACTAAAGAATTAGTCAAGAGCCATCAACAATCACTTACAGCAAGGTGGCAACCGGGCACTCGTAAATCCTACTCTAATCCAGGTTATGTACTGGCTGGACATATCATAGAAACCTTGTCGAATCGCACTTACCACTCCTATTTAAAGGAGGAAATATTGCTCCCTATAGGCATGGAAACTGCGGGTTTTTATTTCAAAGCACCTTCGGCAAACATGGTGCGAGGACATGAACTGAAAAAGAACAATATCCGACCTATCGACTTTGTTTCTATCCAAGGTGGACCAGCAGGAGAACTCTGTGCAAACGCTACCGACATGTCGAAGTACTTGCAGTTTATGCTCAATAAAGCAGGTGATCAGATCAACTTGGACGAACAACTTTTCGACCGTATTGAATATCCTCGTTCTTCGCTTTCGGCTAAGGCTGGCTTAAAAAACGGTTATGGCTTAGGGAATTACACCAGCTGGAGAAATGGTGCTTTATTCCACGGACATAACGGAGCAATTGACGGCTTTTCATCTGCTTGCTTTTATTCCAGAGAAGCCGATATTGGTGTGTCTGTTGCCATTAACCGGATGGGCAATGCAAATGAAATTGCTCAAAAAGTACTTGACTATTACTTAGGAAAAGTGGAAGAGGTTCCTCAAGAGTCTGTAGAAATTCCAGAAACTATCCGAGAAAAATACGATGGCTATTATACCTTCCGAAGCCCGAGAAATGAGTTAGTCGCCTTCTCAGACATCATGTTTGGGGGGATTCGCCTAGATTTTAAAGCAGATCATGTTCTCGTTAAAAACTTGTTCGGCAAACAAAAAGACAGCCTGACTTATGCAGGAAACAATCAATTCTATATGGGGAAAAGCGGTTATTTAAACGCCATACTTCTAGTAGACACACCAGACGCAACGGCACTAACCTACTATGACAGTTACGCTGAAAAAGAATCCTACCCCATGCGTATGGCAAGTAATATTTTGGTGTGGCTATCCTGGCTGGCTCCATTTTTCTTCCTATTCTTTTTCTTGTTTTGGGCCATCGTACAACTCTTTAGAAAAAAGAAAGCCAACTGGAAAGACTTAATTATTCTTGCTTTAGCTTGCCTTTTCTATGCCCTTATGATCGTAGGATTTGGCTCTTCACTGGCAAACATTACTTCAGCAGGGACTCTAAGTGTTTGGTCTGGATTATTGTATGTCAGTTCTTTTCTATTTTCTGCATTCACCTTTTTGTCTATCTGGAGAGCTACTCAACTGAAAGGCCATGTCGTTTATAAAATCTATTATTGGTTGAATGTAAGCGCAGTTGTCATCTTGTTTGTTTTCTTCATTTCCTACGGTTTTATTGGATTAAAACTATGGGCCTATTGATGAAGGCTTTAATTCGTCACATAAAAACAGAGGACACCGCCAAACTGGTTGATTTATGTGCCCTCCACGCCGAATACGAAGGAGCTACTTATTCGAAAATCGGGAAGAAAGAAAAGCTAGAAGCCTTCTTTAACGAACATGCGGAGTTGGTTTCTGGCATTGTTGTGGAAGTCGACAAAGTAGTAGTCGGTTATGCCACATACATAAAGCAACTGTCAACTTGGGATGCGAATACTTACATCTACATGGATTGCTTATTTATCGAAGCGTCGTTTCGGGGAAAGGGACTCGGCAAACAATTAATGAAATGGATCATCGATGACGCGAAAAAACTTGGATGCACTATAATTCAATGGCAAACTCCTGAAGAAAACACCCGAGCTATTCAGTTTTACCAAGGTCTAGGTGCTCAGTCCAAATCCAAGCAGCGTTTTTTCTTAGAATTGTGAACCACTTCTTTACACTAGTGCATCAATTCGAAAAATATGACGTAGTTTAATACTATGACACTCCACGACGTATTGGTCTTTTTCTTTAGTGGCTTAGGCGCCTTTAATGGGCTGCTCCTAAGTGTTTACTTTTTATTCTTTTCAAGACCCAAGCATGTTTCGAATCTATTGTTAGGTGGTTTGCTATTGTCGTTGAGTATCCGAATTGGGAAATCGGTATTCTTTCATTTCTTACCAGATTTAAGTTTTCATTATTTACAGTTGGGCTTGTATGCTTGTTTCTTCATTGGGCCGTTCATGTACTTATATATTCAATCCATACTTTATCCCGAGGGAAAAATTGTTCAATCTGCTAAGTGGCACTTAATGGCTGTTGGGTTATTTATTGGAACTATCGGAGCCATCTATCCTTTTGAGCGCCACATAGCTTTATGGCGACCACACATCATCAACCTGATATATTTTCAATGGCTGGGTTATTTAGTACTTTCTTTTTTCACGCTAAGGCCAGTATTTAAAGTCTTTTTGGACAAAAAAGACAAGCTTAATAGTTTAGAAATTTGGTTGATTAGCATCTTTCTTGGCAACACGGCCATTTGGGCGGCCTATTACTTTGCTGGTTATGGTTCTTATATCCTTGGGGCTTTTCTATTCAGCTTCTTCCTATATCTGTTCGCGCTAATTCTGTTCTTTAACAAGAAGAAAAAATCTATTTTATTCAAGGAGAATCCCAAGTACAATATTTTGATTGAGGAAAGTGAAGCCGAAGGAATCACCCTTCGATTACATGCATTAATGCAAGAAGAATTGCTGTACAAAGATCCTCAATTGGGTTTGGAGCTGGCTGCTGAAAAACTGAGCATTCCTCGACATAAATTATCTCAAATTTTGAATGCACACCTCGGCAAAAGTTTTTCTACTTATGTTAACGAGTATCGGATTGATGCGGCTAAAGAAATGATGAAAGCCGAAACGGGATTTTCCTTGGAAGGCATTGGTTATGAATGCGGGTTTAAATCAAAATCCACGTTCTATTCGAACTTCAAAAAAATGACTTCGCAAACCCCTTCTTCTTACCAAAAAGCGCTAAAAAAGGGTCTTACTTTATAAAATCGAACCTCTTCGAGGTTCGATTTTTGCAGCGCTTCTAGCATTTCAATTAGCATTGTCAAAAAATTAAGTATGACAAAGCGATTTCTCATTTTTTCAGTATTGATTGGTTGTTTTTACGCTACAAAAGCACAGCAAATCGATAAAAAGATGCAAGCGGCCGTTTCGGCCATTTACGCCGACTTCAACAACATAGAAAGTGCTGGAATAGCTGGAGCGGTTTTCCATAACGATGAGGTTATTCTCTCCAATACATTTGGTTATGCTAACTTGGCAGACCAAGAAGAAATTTCCTTAGATAGCCCTTTCCATTTAACAGGTATGACGCCTCATTTTACGGCCTTTGCTATTTTACTCTTGGAAGATCAAGGTAAACTGAAATTGTCTGACCCCTTGAGTAAGCATTTAGCTGACTTCCCTGCCTATGCCCAAACAATCACTATTGAGCATTTACTTGCTCACACGAGCGGGCTTCCAGAATATTGGACGATGATTCAGCTATTGGGTGCAGATGGACTAGAAACCATTCAGCACCATGATGTACTGCCCTTTTTACACTCCGATTGGGAATTATCGAATCAACCCGGGGAAACGTACCGATATTCTGGTACTGGCGGAAAATTAATGGCCCTTGTAGTTGAATCGGTTACCGGACAAGCTTTTCGCGAATACTATTCCCAAGAAATTTTATACCCTTTAGGCATGTCCCAATCGTATTTTATAGACGCGGAACAATTAGATCGACTTCCCAAGTCTTATACTACTACTGGAGAGGCCATACCAACAAAGCTGATGGATTATGGCGCTTCAGGTTTTGTAACTACCATGAATGACATGAAGAAATGGTATAACAATATTGCTCGACCGATGGTGGGCTCAAAAAAAATGATGACCAAGTTAGACAGCACGCCTCGTCTAAATTCGGGAGAAGAAATTGACACTCCAAACGGCATATTAACGTATGGTCAGCAGTATAAGCATTTGGAACGTGGCATCATGAAAATATGGGATTATGGGGCATACGGCGGCTTTGCCTCCTCTGTATTCCGATTCCCTGCTGAAAACTACACCTTTGTCACCATGAGCAATAACAGTATTGGGTACAACGGCTCGTATGGCATGCAAACGGCCGACATCGTTTTAGCCGATAAGTTTGGAGAAGAAGAGGAAGACATGAGCGCTTTCGTGCCGGATTACACGCCTTTAACCCAAGAACACATTGACCTCTTTGTTGGCGATTATTTTGATGTGGAGGCGTATACGCCAAGGGTAATCCGATATCGGGATGATACATTGCGGTACTTCCGACCAAACTTTAACGACGAAAACATTCTTCGTCCCATGGAGGCAAATGTGCTTCACTTGCCTTCTCCTTTTGGGTATTACACGTTTCATTTATCAGATACTGAGCCGAAACGCCTGGAAATTCGTGTAGGTGGGCAAACGTATACCTACGAGAAGTACAATAAAGTAAAGCATACGAAAGCGGAATTAGAAGCATTCGAAGGTATATTCTTATCGGAACAAACGTTGGTCACCTATCAATTTAAACGTTCGGAAAGTGGATTGGTCGCGCATCGGACTGGACACGAGCCTATTGATTTTGTTGGTTTACGCGAAGACGAGTTTGTTAGCAATACCAATTACTTAAATGCCATTCATTTTATCCGAGACAAATCCAACAATGTCACTGGCTTTCGGTTAATGGCGGAGCAGATGGCCGGCTTAACCTTTACGAAGGTAGCTCCTGTCCGTTGATGAGTGTTTTCCAAATGGTAGAGTTGCCAAAATCATAGGCCATAAAGGCTAAGGAGTCCATGGGTTCGGTAATAATGAGATTGGCTGCTTTCCCCACTGAAATGGAGCCGACTTGGTGTTGAAGTTCCATAGCTGCGGCTCCGTTGAGGGTCATTGCGTTAATGGCTTCTTCAGGAGTAAGTCGGAGCTGGATACAGGCGAGCGATAAGATGAATTCCATATTTCCAGATGGCGCGCTTCCAGGATTAAAATCACTGGCCAAGGCCAGTGATTTTCCCGCTGCTATGATAGACCGAGCATCGGTATACGGCAATCTACTAAAAAAGCTGCAGCCGGGCAATGCCACGGGAATAACGTCGGAATTGACGAGAGCTTCCAAATCATTCTCAGGCAGTACTTCTAGGTGATCTACGGTGAGGGCATTGCCGGCTATGGCCGCCTGAACTCCTCCACAACTACTGAATTGGTTGGTGTGTACCTTCGCTCGGAGCCCGTACTTAGCGCCTGCTGAAAGCAGGCGCGAGACATCACCGGCATCAAAGTAATTGCGCTCACAAAAAATATCAATATAATCGGCCAGTCCTTCGGCAGCTACATTGGGCAACATTTCATTCACCACTTCATCCATGTAAGCGGTTTTATCTCCTTGGAACCTGCTTGGAATGGCATGTGCGCCTAAAAAAGTGGCTTTAATTGGAAGAGGCAATGCTGCTTTGAGTCGCTGG
Organism: Saprospiraceae bacterium; assembly: GCA_019634125.1. Taxonomy (GTDB): domain Bacteria; phylum Bacteroidota; class Bacteroidia; order Chitinophagales; family JAHQVX01; genus JAHQVX01. Next base: position 8,424 of record JAHQVX010000097.1, on the reverse strand, counting down.
ATAACGCGCAACATTTTGAGTTCGCTTGCAACTGATAGCCCATAACCGCTCTTAATTTCCAAGGCGCCAGTCCCCTGAGCAACAACACTCAAAATACGCGCTTTCGCTGCGGAGAACAAGTCGGCTTCACTTGCCTGAGAAAGGGCTTCGGCAGAATTTAAGATGCCGCCGCCTGCGGCGGCGATGGCCTCATAACTCGCCCCTTTGATCTTTAAAACAAACTCTTGATCACGGGGCTGAGCAAATACGATATGACTATGGCTATCACAAAAGGCTGGCAACACCATCCGACCCGTACAATCGATCTGCCGATCGGCACTTGGTATGCTGAAATCCGACATCTGACCAAAACCACGAATCTTCCCAGCCTCAATCAATAAATACGCATTTTCTAAGGCAGGCAGCACTGCCATCGCTTCACCCGACACAATAGACTCAGATACGTCTCGAACTTGAAACAGTTGATTGATATTTGTTAGAAGAATGCGCATTCCTAATTCAAGCTCACCAATTCACAACGTTGCAGTCCCTCTTGAGCTTCTAAGTAACGTTTGAGCTGCTCTTCTTTCCGCTGTCGATCCCTACGACTCAATCTTCGATCCCACTTCACCAATAAAACGGGTTGTTGCTTGGCTAAGCTATCCGAGAAATTACGGGCAAATGAATCCGCAAACTGAAGCGACTCAATCTCTGGCCAAAGGGCCACAGCGTCTTTTTCCAGTTTTTGAAAAATTCGCGCTTCATAACTCAGGCTATCAATGGTATTCCGCAAGTTGGAAATCTCTTGCTGGTAGGCCAACTCCTTATCGGTTTGCTCTTGAAGTTGTTTACTCATCGTAGATGTTCTACGCTCCAACCGATCGAGTTGTTCTTTAGTTAAGTTCAACAAGGTTGGGTCAATCAAAGCGGGTTTCCCGACAATTCGAGACAGGTTTTCATTGTATAAATTCAAGAGCGAGTCGTTCAATCCAACCCCTCGATAAGATACCTTATAAATAGCCACACTATCTCGGGGATCATTGTCTAGCACTGCCGTTCCATACATTTGATTCTCACCTTCATCGAAGCGGTTTTTGAAGAATTTATTCACTTCAAGCGCCGTATCGCGTTCATTTCTTAGCTGATTTAAAATGAGAACACCTGGAACTAAAAGAGCAATCACAAAAACGCCAATTCCAAACGTAGCTCGGCGCTTTTCCTCTGGCGAAGGATGCGATTTGAATGGAAATTTCAAGAACCGCACGATTAAATACGTCGCCAATGCGATGAGCATGGAGTTTAAGAAAAAGAGGTAGAAGGCTTTTGAAAAATACTCGAAGTTTCGGTTGGCTAAGCCATATCCTGCCACCGCTAGCGGTGGCAATAATGCTGTAGCAATAGCCACGCCCGGAATAGCAGCTCCTTTTTCTTTTCTTGAAACGGCAACAATACCTGCTGTTCCACCAAAAATGGCTACAATCGCATCTAATATCGTGGGCTGAGTCCGTGAGATAATCTCACTTCCTGCCTCTTTGAAGGGTGTTAAGAATTTGAAGTACAACACGCTCGTCACAATCGCAGCAATGGTAGCTACTGAAAAGTTCTTGACCGCCTTCCACAACAACTCCCGATCATTAATGCCAATCCCTAGACCAATAGCCAAAATTGGACTCATCAAAGGCGAAATTAACATCGCCCCGATAATGACGGCACCACTATTTGTATTTAAGCCAACGCTGGCAATCATCGTAGCTGCAATGAGCATCCATACATTCTCGCCTTTTAAGGCCACCTTGTTTCGAATACTCGTTACAGTACCTACCCAATCTAATCCGGTTTTAATATCGAATAGATCATGCAAAAAGTGTTGCACAGCACTCCACAATCGGTCTGGAGCATTCTGCCTTTCTTCATTAGCCATGGACTAAAAATAGCAAAAGCTAGATTTCTTTTAGCGGAGAAGACGTATTAATAATGATTATCTACTTTGTGGCACAGCCCACATTGTCTCTACTTGCATCATTTCCATCTTTTTGAGTTCTTCTTGATAGGTTTCCTCATCAGGAAAAATAGCTTTCATTTGGTCTAATAGAGCTGTATCCATCTGAAATTTCTGTCGCATTACACCAGTAGTACCAATAATAGCCACCCAACTATCTGGTTGGTCCGAAGCTAAGAAAACGCCTGGAGGCGAAGTGATGGCAGGACCTTGCTGGAAAATTCCTTGAATTTGGGCAAAAACATGTCCACCTAGTGTAGTTACAAAACCTGCATCCGTCCAATGCTGCATTTCAACGACTTCTCCCGTTTCCGGATGTTGAAACTTGAGCTTCCAACCCACTCGGAGCGGACTACCCGCTTGAACAGCATTTGATAAGGCTTCTAAATCACCGGCTTTGGCCAGCCCTTTCGAATCGGCGTGATACACCACTTTATAATCATCTTGAGTATAACTCACAAGACTGAATAGAAAAAATAGACTTGTAAATATTACTGTTTTCATAAGGTCGATTTTTGATGTTTTTAAAACTATCGGTTTTAAGGAGAAAGCCGGGTTAAATAATCTTAATTAAGGTTAAACACTTATTTTTAAGTCATGCGAAACATTTCTACTTCTTTCGAAGACTACGACCGAATTTATCGCCAAAGTGTAGAGCAGCCCGAAGCATTCTGGGCGGGCATCGCCAGTGAGTTTTACTGGCGGAAAAAGTGGGACAAAGTATTGGAATGGGATTTCACCAAACCAGAGGTAAACTGGTTTCAAGGCGGAAAACTGAACATTACTGAAAACTGTTTAGATCGGCATTTAGCCACTCGAGCGAATCAAACGGCGATCATCTGGGAGCCCAACGATCCAAAATCAAGTGCGAAGCATATCACCTATAAAGCATTACACAGCGAAGTCTGTAAAGTGGCGAATATGCTCAAGGCGAATGGCATAAAAAAGGGCGATCGAGTGTGCATCTACATGCCCATGGTGCCGGAATTGGCCTACGCTGTACTGGCTTGTGCTCGAATTGGCGCTATTCACTCTGTGGTATTTGCCGGCTTCTCTTCAGCATCGTTAGCTACCCGAATAAATGATGCAGACTGCAAAATGTTACTCACTTCAGATGGCAGTTTCCGGGGAGCAAAAACCATTGCCCTCAAAGAAATTTGTGACGTTGCCTTGGAAGAATGTCCGAGCATTGAACGTGTAATCACTTTAAAAGTGATCGATAGCCCAGTAGAAATGAAAGCAGACAGAGATATTTGGTGGCACGAGGCGTTAAGTCAGGTAGATGATGATTGCCCAGCTGAAGAAATGGATGCCGAAGATCCCTTGTTTATTTTATATACTTCAGGCTCTACAGGATCGCCAAAAGGCATGGTACATAGTACTGGAGGCTACATGGTATACACTACTTATACGTTTTTAAATGCCTTTCAATATGAGGAAGGCGATATTTATTGGTGCACGGCAGATATCGGTTGGATTACTGGCCATAGCTACATTGTTTACGGTCCGCTTGCTGCAGGAGCAACTACGGTTATGTTCGAAGGGGTACCGAGCTACCCGGACTTTGGCCGGTTTTGGGAAATTTGTGAAAAGCATAAGGTGAACCAATTCTATACAGCACCTACTGCAATTCGTGCTTTAGCCAAACACCCTACAGAACTGGTAACAAAATACGACTTGAGCGCTTTGAAAGTATTAGGAACGGTTGGCGAGCCCATCAACGAAGAAGCTTGGCATTGGTATAATGAGCATGTAGGCAAAAAGAATTGCCCCATTATTGACACTTGGTGGCAAACCGAGACGGGTGGATTTATGATTAGCCCAATTGCTGGTCAAACACCATTGGTGCCAACGTATGCCACACAACCTATGCCCGGCATTCTGCCGGCCATTATGGACGAAAACGGAGAAGAAATCAAGGATATCGAAGCCCAAGGACGGTTGGCCATTAAGTTTCCCTGGCCATCCATCGCCCGAACCATTTGGGGCAACCACGAACGTTACAAAAACACGTATTTCTCGGCGTTTCCAAATATGTATTTCCCCGGAGATGGCTGCCTACGGGACAACAACGGCAATTACCGAATCACCGGACGAGTAGATGATGTAGTCATTGTAAGTGGACACAACTTAGGTACAGCGCCTATCGAAAATGCCATTAACGAACATGTGAATGTTGCCGAAAGCGCGGTTGTTGGCTTCCCACACGATGTGAAAGGCAATGCCCTCTTCGCCTTTGTGATTACCAAAGGAGAAAATATAGATTCAACGCGTTTGACAGATGAAATTCGGACCATCGTTTCAGAGAAAATTGGACCGATTGCCAAACCCGACCACATTCAATTGGTACCGGGCTTACCGAAAACCCGCTCTGGGAAAATTATGCGTCGAATTCTAAGGAAAATCGCTAGCAACGACACCTCCAACCTAGGAGATACCTCAACGCTGTTAAATCCAGAAGTTGTGGAAGCCATCATGGAGCAGGTCAAGGGTTAATGATCAATCCTCGGTAATATCCTCGCCGTTCCCACGGTCTTCAGCTTGGCTGCGTTGTTTCTTTTGGCGCGCACGGTAGTCGCCTCCAAAACTGTAGTAAAAGTTCAAATTATAGAACGGATTATCGGTGACAAAGTCTTCATAAATATTGATAAAATCCGCGGTTTGGAGTTCTACTTCAAAATCGTCGGTATTGAATGGATTTCGAGCTTGAATAGCCATACCTCCTTTGCCGTCAAACAGTGTTTTGTCTAATGAAAACGCGAAGAAACTACTTTCCTCCATCCGTCCTTGGAAGGTGTCTTGGGCCGCCGTAAGGCGGCCGGAAGTACTCAATGTAAAATCGGCAGGCAGGTAAAAGTCAAAATTGTAGCGGCCTTTCAACTGATTCAACTCGTCGTTAATCAAATTCGGAATCGAATCATCCAATAAGATGCGGTTGTAATTCCCTGTGAGGTTCATATCCCACCAACTCGTTAATGAATACGTAAAATTCAAATCAACGCCCATCGTCTTCGAATCTCCAAAATTATCGGGCTGAACCACCACAATATTAGAGGCATTCACTGTACCCGAAAAACGCATTAAATCCGACACCAATCGATAGTACGTCGTGGCGTAAAATCCCCCTTTGTCAAAAGCATTCTGAAAGCCCAATTCAAAGGCATTAATAAACTCCGGCTGAAGGTTTGGATTGCCCGCCCACAACTTTGAAGTATCTAATTCATTCACAAATGGGTTGAGCAATAAACCATCTGGTCTAGTTATTCGTCGACCGTAATCCAACGACAAGCTACTCTGCTCCGAAAGCTGGAAATTAATGCCTGCAGAAGGGAAAAGCTCTAGGTAATCTTGCTCAATACTGCTTGGCACGGTTTGATTGATCAAGTCCAGTTCTAACAAGGTATGTTCAGCTCGAAGTCCGATTTCTGTGGACACCTTATCGCCGTTATTGGCAAAGGATAAATACCCGGAAGTGACTTGATTGCTTTCATCGTAGGCATTATACTCATTGAATTGCTCCTCCACACTATTAATCGACACATTAAAAAAGCGAGAGAAATCATCCCCTGTATTGAGGAAGTATTGCCCGCCAATATCGAGCGTACTCTTCTCGCTCAACGGCTGAGAATAATCCAATTGGGCATTGTACAAGAAGTCTTCCCCACCGTTCAACGTTCTGCGATTTTGTGTTTCACCTGGGAATACATAGTTATAATCGTATGCTTCATTGTCTTCGTAATACTCATAACTGAGGTCGAGGAGTAGATTTTGATTCGGCTTTGAAAATTCTTTTTGATAGCCTAAAGACGTAGTATAGCCAGGCACATCGTAATCGAGGACTGAAGTAAAATCCGTCACTCCAAGACTGCCTGAGTCTTGAAAAAAGCCATCGAAATCATCGTTATTGCCTTCTTTGTAGACCATAGCCGACAAGAATAGGGTGTTTGTGCTATCGATATAATAGTCGACTCCTGCGGAGATATCGTAAAAGAAGTAGGAGAATTCGGTGAGGTAATCGGTGGTTTGCTGGAGGTTGGAAGGGAAACTGGTTTCGCGTCGGCGCGTATAATCGATTCCATAATAGGTGAAACTTGGGGCTAAGTTCAAATTCCATTTCGAATTCGTAAAGTTGAAGCTGGCGTAGCCGTTAGGCAGGATATTACTGACGGTTAGGTCGAGTTCCCCGTTAAAGCCTTCTTCGGTGTTTTTCTTAAGGAGAATATTGACGAGTCCGCCGCCTTCGGCGGCGTACCGAGCCCCTGGAGAACTATCTACCTCGATAGAGGCGATTTCACTGCTACTCAACGACCGCAATACACTTTCTAGCGAGCGACTGATTGGCTTGCCGTTAATTAAAACGGTAGGTTCGTTGCCACGTAGCTTTACCACACCTTGCATTTCGTTTACTTCTAAAGACGGAATCGCGTCCAAAATTTCCGAGAGGTTGGTCGACTTAAATGCGGGAATGGATTCAATATTGAAGATTTGTTTGCTGCCTTCGACCTCAACCGGCGGCTTGCCGCCGGTTACCGTAACTGTCTCAAACCAAATCGCCTCCGGAACAAGCACAATATTGTAGTCCACACCAACCGTTTCCACCAATACCTCAGCATGATGCGCCTGATGGCCTAAATAAGCCGCCTTTAAATGATAGCGACCACTCGAAATTCCTTTAAATGAATACTGTCCTTCCCCATCCGTTAACACGGAAAATACCTCGCCAGTAGCCACGAGCCGCAACTCAAGGACTACACCAGGGAGAAATTCATCACCTTCTTCGCTTTTAACACTTCCAGATATCGTAGGGTCTTGGGTATAACCAGCAAAGCCAGCGAAAAAGAACAATAAAACAAGCACTGTCTTCATAGTCTGGGGCTCGCAAATTATACAAAAAACAGTAAACTTAAAATTTAAGCCTGCATTATTCTTCCCCGCTTTTCACCTACAGAAAGGAAAATCTAAACTATCTTTGTTTAAACCTAATCTAAATAATGCCCACCTTAAATCAACTTCAAGTCGGCGATGAAGCTGTTATTAAAAACTTTCTAAACGAAGATTTAGGATTGCTACTCAACGAGATGGGCTTTTTGGTTAATGATCATGTGAAGTTGACCGGCAAGGCGCCATTCGGTGACCCTATTTGCCTCCAAAATGAAGAATCAATGATTAGCTTGCGCAAGGAAGAAGCACAGAAAATTGAAGTAGAAAAAATCTAGTGAATGAAAATTTGCCTAGTCGGGAATCCAAACGCAGGAAAATCCACCTTATTTAACACGCTTACCGGACTCAATCAAAAAGTAGGAAATTACTCCGGAGTTACCGTAGATCGTTTGGTTGGAAAACTACAACTCAACCAAACTTCCGCCGAACTCATCGATTTACCCGGCACCTACAGCCTTTACCCAAAATCGCTCGATGAGCAAATTGTCTTCAATACCTTACTCGACCCCAATAGCAAGAGTCATCCCGACTTGGTTTTACTCGTCGTAAATGCCACGCAACTCCGAAGAAGTTTAGTCTTAGCCAGCCAGATTATTGAACTAGGCTTACCAGCTATTCTAGTTGTGAATATGATCGACGAAGCTTATGAATCGCGAGTAAACATAGACAAAGACCACTTAGAAAAAGAATTAGGCATTCCTGTCGTCCCTGTAAGTGCCCGTAAGAAAATCGGGATTAAAGAACTTAAATCCAGCATTGAAACGCACTCCATGACAGCTGCCAAATCGCCAGCAACAGTGGAGACAACAACTGTGTTAGACGCCGCCAAAGCCATCATCAATTCCGATAACAACTACAGTACACTCGTTCAACTTATTCTCGCTGAAAAAAGCAAGGGCATTACCGCGGCTGAACGCATTCAACTCATCGAGCTACGGCAACGCCACGATTTCAAACCTATGCAAGCCATGGGCAAAGACATCAACCAGCGCTTCCTACAAAGCAACGCGATTATGTCGACCATGCCGAGTGAATTAACTCCACCAATCAGTTCACTCAGCACGACCCAAAAAATCGATAAAATTTTAACCAATAAGTGGCTTGGTTTACCGATTGCCTTCCTCGTACTTTCGGCCATTTTTCAAGCCATATTCGAGTTCGCCAACTGGCCCATGGACTGGATTGAATCTGGGTTTACTGTGCTCAACAGTTGGATCGCCCAATTGCTGCCCGAATCTTGGTTTCGAGATTTACTTACAGAAGGTTTGTTGGCAGGATTAAGCGGCGTACTCGTATTCATCCCACAAATCGCCATATTATTTGGCTTATTGGCCATTTTGGAAGAGACCGGCTATATGGCGCGGATCAGCTACATGCTCGATCGTCTCATGCGAAAATTTGGGCTCTCTGGAAAAGCCGTAGTTCCCATGATGAGTGGCTTTGCCTGTGCCATCCCAGCTATTATGGCCACGCGAAATATTAAGAGTTGGAAAGAGCGACTCATT
>JAHQVX010000096.1 GCA_019634125.1 Saprospiraceae bacterium | reverse complement strand
CCCTTCAGCAAAAGCGTAAGGGGTAAGTCCACCTGCCTGTTCAATTAAATCTTTCACCCGCATATCCTTAGATCCAAGCGGATAAGCACCTGGGTAAACCACTTCGCCTTCAATGGAAATGGTCTTTGGGAGTTCAAATTCAGGCACTTTACGAACAAAAATTTGATCATAAGGCGTCAATTTAGTTTGGCTAGCGCTTTCTGAATCTTCAAATGCCGAAAAATCAATAGCTACTTTTTCGCGCGCACCACGAATTGGGATCAATTGTCCAGACTCTTGTTGGTAGTCGATCACCCTACTCAATTCAACCTCATTATTCAAAGCTGAAGGGCTGAACCCACCTGCTAAAAGGATCAGGTCTTCGATGGTAAGCTCATTCGAAAAATTATAAGTCCCCGGAGCTTTTACCTCGCCAAAAATTTCCACAGAATACGTTTCAGTTATCCTATTCTTACTGAAAACAGTAACAATATCTCTTGGGTAGAGTAAAATATCCGAATCAGACCCAACATTTTCCAAGATTTCGGCTAGGTTAATAGGAATATTAACTGTTTCTAAACGATCGTTTTTTCTTCGTATAAAAGCCCGGTTAGACAGGGCATCATACTTTAGGTTCCCTGATTTTTTCACCAAATCGCTTACGCGCATATTTTCGGTGTATTCGTATGTTCCAGGTAAGTTAAATGAACCTTCTGCTCGTACAAAATTTTCTGCTTGAGCTGAAATCCGCTTAATTTGTACCAAATCGCCATTTATAAGAGGCTCTTCACCTACTTTAGAATCCTTATTGTAACTAAAGTCAGTGATGAAATAATCATCATCTCCATAACGAAGTACTTGGTAGGCATTTTTAACTGCTTGAGGTTCAAACCCACCAGCAAAACCAAGTAAATCTGAAAACGTTTCTCTTTCTTTCAGCTCAAAAGAAGTAGGCTTCCGAACAGGACCGTCTACTCGAACTACAGGACCGATTGGCGGAATCAGAATTACATCATTATTTGCCAAGTAAATATTCCCCACTCCAGCATCCGTATTATTTAAATATTCGTACAAGTCCATGACTTTGTGTACGCGCCCATCTCGTTTCACTACAATTTCACGAACAGACCCATTAATCGTTGGGCCACCTGAAAGCATGATTACATTAATCAACCTGTTTAGAGCAGATACTTGATGTGTCCCTGGGACTTCAACTTCACCAACAATATCTACCATAATGGTCTTGGCCTGCGAAATAGCTAAATCGAAATTCGATGTATTAAAATTGAAAAACGCTGAATATTTGGCTTTTACAATTTCTTCCGCGTTCCCAAACTGCACTCCTGCTAAATTCAGACGTCCAATTTTTGCTCCTTGAACAAAACCCTCTTCAGAAATAACAAGCAACTCAGAAATAGCTGCATCTTCATCCCAGATTGAAACAACAAGCTCATCGCCTGGCCCTAACACATACTCATCAGAAATTCTGTTCTGATCTTGGTTAGAGTATCTGGCAAACGAACTTTGTCGAAGGAAGTCGTGTCCATAAATTCCAATTGGCGGATACACAATTTCTTGGGCAAGATCTTCTTCATCTTGTTCTGGAATAGCTGTAAGCGTGTCTGTAGGTGTGACAAGTGTGTCAACAACTGGTTCAACCACACTTACTTGGCTTGGTAATTCTGAAGGCAATTGACCATACCCTATAAAAAAACTAGAGAGTAGTAAAATGCCTACCAGAAAAAATTTAATTCTATTTACAGTGTCCAACATGGTATTCCGTTGAAATTTCCTTTAAATATGTTCTTCAAATCAAACAGTAGGACGTCGTCAGTAGCGAATTCATGCAATTGATTTGGTGTAATACTATTGTACTGTTCGTGCGACACTGCAAATATGATTACATCATATTTGCCAGACTCTTCACCTAATTCAATCCCGTACTCGTGCTTTACTTCTTCCGCATCGGCATGAAGGTCGACCACGTCTACTTGTTTAAAATACTCCTGCAAAGCAAGTACCAATTCTGCTGCCTTAGAGTTACGGATATCTGCCACGTTCTCTTTAAACGTGATTCCTTTCACTAAAATTCGAGCATTTTTAAGTGGTTTATCTTTCTCAATCAACGATTTCACCACTTCTTTTGCTACATATTCGGGCATGCTATCATTGATTCTTCGGCCACTTAGGATGACTTCAGGATTATACCCAATTGAACTTGCTTTATACGTAAGATAGTATGGATCTACTCCAATACAGTGGCCGCCAACTAGGCCTGGATAGAAATTCAAGAAATTCCATTTCGTCCCGGCTGCTTCAAGCACCTCATAAGTTGGGATATCCATCTTATTGAAGATAACGGACAATTCGTTCATCAACGCGATGTTTACATCGCGTTGAGTATTCTCAATAATTTTAGCTGCTTCAGCCACTTTAATGGAAGATGCTTCATGCACTCCAGCTTCAATAATTGAAGCATATACATCAGAAATCACCTTTAAAGACGCTTCATCACTACCTGAAACCACTTTAGTGATTTTTGTTAAGGTATGCTTCTTGTCGCCCGGATTGATTCGCTCCGGAGAGAAGCCTAACTTAAAGTCCTCATTTAATTTCAAACCAGACAGTTCCTCAAGAATAGGCAAACAATCTTCCTCCGTACAGCCTGGATATACTGTAGATTCGTAGACTACATAGTCTCCTTTAGACAAAACATTACCCACCGTTCGAGTAGCAGAAAGTAACGCATTCAAATTCGGAGTATTGAATTTATTGATAGGTGTAGGAACCGCCACTACGTAAAAAGACACATCGCGCAAGTCTTCAGGATTGGCAGTAAATTGGATTGATTTGTTCTCAAAAGCACTAGCATCCAATTCTTTAGAGGGGTCTACCCCATTATTCATTAGGTCGACTCGTTCTTGGTTAATATCGAAGCCGACTACATCCATTTTCTTGGCGAACTCCAAGGCAATAGGTAAACCAACATAACCCAATCCAATAACGGCTAATTTCTCTTGTCTATTTAAAAGCTGTTCAAGCATAAGTTGTTTCATTAATTGTTTCTCTTCCCATACTAATGTATGTGAAGCCATGTTCTTTCATTTCTTCTTTGGTATAAATATTACGCCCATCAATAATTACAGGGCTTTTCATTTTCTTTTTGATGATATCAAAATTTGGCGATAAAAAGTCTTTCCATTCAGTAAAGATGCAAAGTACATCCGCATCATCGAGCACATCGTATTCGTTGTTACAAAAATGGATGTTTCCTGGATACATTTTTTCCACATTTGCCATAGCTGCAGGATCATAGGCCGTTATTTTAGCCCCTAATCGGAGTAATTCATCAATAATGGCTAATGCAGGAGCTTCGCGGATATCGTCGGTATTTGGTTTAAAGGCTAATCCCCAAACCGCCACTTTTACATTGTCGAGTTGATTGTTGAAGTGTTTTTTTACTTTTTCAACGAAGCGCGTTTGTTGATACTTATTTCGTTGAAGCACTGCTTGAAGGATAGCGAAGTCATATCCTGTCTCCGAGGAAGTATTCACGAGTGCGCGAACATCTTTCGGAAAGCAACTTCCTCCATATCCAATACCGGAAAAGAGAAAGCGGTGTCCAATTCGTGTATCGCTTCCCATTCCTTTTCGAACATCGTCTACATTCGCACCTAACTTTTCACAAAGTGTAGCAATTTCGTTCATAAAGGTGATTCGCGTGGCCAAATAGGAATTGGCAGCATATTTTGTCATTTCTGCAGAGCGCTCATCCATAAAAATCACAGGATTTCCTTCTGGAAGAAACGGGGCAAATAATTTAGCCATAATACGTTGAGCTCTTCGGCTATCAGTACCCACAATAACCCGATCTGGTTTCATAAAATCATTCACTGCGAAACCTTCTCTTAGGAATTCAGGGTTGGAAACAACGTCAAAATCCGCTGAGGCATTCTTAGCAATTTCGTCTTTCACCTTCTCTACAGTTCCTACTGGAACCGTACTCTTGTTGACAATGATCTTATATGAATCGATCATAGGGCCAAGTTGTTCTGCCACCTTTAAGACATGTGTTAGGTCAGCAGAGCCATCTTCATCGGATGGGGTCGGCAAGCACATGCAAATAATATCAGATTGTTGGACTGCCTTTTCTAAGTCTGTGGTGAATGAAAGACGTTTTTTAGCTAGATTATCGGCATAGAGGTATTCCAAGCCGGGTTCATAGATGGTTAATTCACCATTAGAAAGCTTATGAACTTTCTCTTCATTAATATCTACACAAATTACTGAATTCCCCGCATGAGCAAAGCAAGTACCTGATACTAAGCCAACATATCCCGTACCAACAATGGCAATATTCATAGCTAAATTTAAGTCCGCAAATATAAGGAATAATAGTTGCGTTTCTGAATACCTATATTTGTGCCGTTACTAGGATAGATGTACGCATTCGTTTACGATATTTTTCTACGCATAATTGGTTTTTTGGTGTCTATTCTTCCTCTAAAAGGAAGGAAGATAACTGCTTGGAAAACCGGCCAAAAACAAGTTTTTGGCCGCCTTCGCCAACACCAAGAAAGTCTCCAAGGTTGTATTTGGTTCCATGTAGCCTCCCTCGGCGAATTTGAACAAGCCAAACCCGTTATTGAAGCCGTACGCAAAAACTACCCCAACGAACGACTTCTACTTACCTTTTTCTCGCCATCGGGATATGAGAAAATGAAAGACTATAACGACGTCAACTTAGTTACCTATCTCCCACTCGATACGAAAGCCAATGTCCAAGCTTTTCTTCAAATTGTACAACCTAAATTGGCATTATTTGCTAAGTATGAATATTGGTATAATTACTTAAAGGCCCTGAAGAAGCAGAATATTCCAGCACTACTATTCTCAGCCCTTTTCGACGAAAATCACTTGGTTTTTAAATGGTACGGAAAGCCTTATCAGAAAGCGTTTCTAGCATTTGAAGACATTTTAGTCCAAGACAAAAGATCGTTCGAAATTGCATCAAAGATCTTCCAACAAGTCAACATCTCCGGCGATACACGCGTAGATCGGTCGTTGGCATTGCCCAAAGAAGCGCCGAGCTACTCTTCGGTAGAGCACTTCCTTCAAAATAAAAAATGCCTTATAGCTGGAAGCACCTGGCCTGCCGACATTGAACTGTTGCAACCCATTCCACTCAACGATTGGGATATTCAATTGATTATCGCTCCTCATGAAATCAGCACTTCCACCCTTGAAAGCTTGAAAACGATTTTCCCAAATTCGGTTCGGTGGTCGGCACTTCACCATGATACACATGCTCAAGTTCTGATCATTGATGAGATTGGTGCACTAAAGTATCTCTATCAATATGCTTCTATCGCCTACATTGGAGGGGGATTCGGCAAAGGCATCCACAATACGCTAGAACCTGCAGCTTATGAGATCCCTATCCTCTTCGGCCCTAAGCATGAGCGATTTATCGAAGCGGTAGAAATGAAAAAATTAGGCGGTGCTTTTTCAGTGAACCATCCAACGGAACTTAAGGAACAAGTACAAACACTCTTATTTGACGATGAGATCTACCAAAAGTCAGCAAAAGCCACGGGGGACTTCCTGAAACAACACGCAAATGCCACCAAAGTCGTACTTACTCGAATCGACAAACATCTAAAATAGGCGCTCAATAAAGTGCTTAAATTCTAGAACCACTTCGGGGTCTTTCTGTTCTTGTGTAAAATAGGGTTCAAGCACTCCCTCAAAATGGGCCATAGCTTGATCTAATTCTGGCATCTCGGCCATTTTACGCACGGTGTTCAACAAAGCTGCTTTATTCCCGTCGTAGAGTTCGTTGGAAAACATAATTTGCTCGTTAATCCCTAAAAATTCAGCGATATTTATTTCTCGCGGAGCTGGACTGGGTCTAGGGATTTCTTTTTGAACATCATGATTTTCGAATACTTCTTCAATTTCTTGGTTCACCTCTTCTACAGCTGAACTGGCAGGTGGAGCTACTACGGCTGTTATAGCAGGCGGAACTACAGGTGGAACCGTGGCAACAGGTTGTTGAACAGCTGGCGTTTCCAAAGGAGTCACCTTCTTGGGCGACTCGGGTTGCTGGACAAGCGTCTCGGTGTATAGTTGAGTAGCTAGTAGCTTAATAGACTCGATTTCAATTTTCGATAAAACGTAATTGGAACTTTGAAATTTCTCATGCAAATAAGAGAGCTTTTGCATCAGTTTTTGAATTTCGGAACTACTCATAATTGGTTACTTTTGCGTTTCTTTTTTGCCTAAAAATAACTAAGGTTGGCGTAAATGTTTATAGAACCCCGTACACATAACGATAAAAGAGGTTGGATTGAGGTCATTTGTGGGTCAATGTTTTCTGGAAAGACTGAAGAACTTATCCGTAGACTGAAGCGCGCCCAATATGCTGGCATGAAAGTGGAGATCTTCAAACCTGAGGTAGACACGCGCTACGACGAAGAAAAGATCGTCTCCCACGATAATAATGAGATTCATTCTACTCCGATTACAAGTTCTCAAAACATTCCAATTTTAGCCACTAGCCTTGAAGTTATTGGAATTGACGAAGCCCAATTCTTCGACAACGGTATTATTGAAGTGGCGCAGAACTTAGCGTTAAAAGGTGCTCGAGTCATTGTAGCTGGCTTGGACATGGACTATTTAGGCCGTCCGTTTGGGCCAATGCCACAGCTGTTAGCTGTGGCCGAATACGTCACCAAACTTCATGCAATCTGTATGCATTGTGGCAGTCTGGCCAACCACTCCTTCCGAAAAGTCGAAGACGACAACCAATTCTTCCTCGGCGAAAAAACCACCTACGAACCCCTCTGCAGAAACTGCTATAACCAGGCGTTGAAGGAGAAAGTGAAGTCGGTATAATTCGATGCAACAAAGAGTTAAAGAGGTTAACCCATCCTTAACTGCAGACTTCACTCCTAGTCAATTCCACCTACACATAACGCACCCTGCATTCCTCATCAATGGGGCGCCCTTTAAGTAAGTGATCTGTAAATTCTTCTACGAAATAAGGCAACAACGACGCGCCTTT
>JAHQVX010000095.1 GCA_019634125.1 Saprospiraceae bacterium | reverse complement strand
TGCATTGACATCTGCTTCTGGGCTTGGGCTTGGAGCGCTAACATCTACGGAAGGAGCAGTAGGTGCTGCTGGAGCTGGCGCTGAAGGCATTACCGCTGGCATGGCCGCAGCTGGTGGTGTCATCATAGTGACTACTTGCGGTGCATCAGTGCTACCGTTATCATTCTCAATAGAGCGAATAACAATTTTAAATCCTTCTTGCTCCAGTTTGAGCTCGGCAATATTGTTCTTATTGACAAGCTTAATGAGGTCTTGAATTTGTTTGTAATCCATGGGGCTTTATTTTGCGCGTTCCATATAGGATCCGCTTGAGGTATCGATTTTAATTTTATCTCCTTCGTTAATAAACAATGGCACCATGACTTCAGCGCCGCCAGTAACGGTAGCTGGTTTCATGGCATTTGTTGCGGTATCGCCTTTTAATCCAGGCTCGGTATAAGTAACTTCCAGAACAACATTGGGTGGCAATTCACAAGTAAGCACTTGTTCTGTTTCAGCGTGAATCAACATTTCCACTTCTGCGCCGTCTTGCAAAAAGTGCGGGTTAGTAAGCATTTCCTCTTGTAAAGCAATTTGCTCAAAGGTTTCCATATTCATGAAATTATATCCTGAGTCGTCTTTATAGAGGTATTGATATTTTCTACGTTCTACTCGAGCTGTATCAAATTTCGCCCCGGAAGGAAAGGTATTGTCTAAGACTTTTCCAGTAGTGAGGCTTTTAAGTTTTGTACGAACAAATGCCGCTCCTTTTCCAGGCTTAACATGCATAAATTCGATAATAGAATAGAGGTCGTTGTTGAAGTGAATGACTAGTCCTTTTTTAATATCGGAAGTAGATGCCATATAGTAAGTTTGAGCGGGTGAAGATACTTTATTCGATGTTAGTCAGGTCAAAAAAAAGTGAATTTTATTCACTTTTTGAACGTTTTCCCTTGTTTTTCGGTGGTTTTTGAGTGATTTCGGCTAGAAATTGACGATTTTCTATCAATTCGGGTCATATGCCCATTTTACGTAACTGGCTCCCCAAGTAAAGCCTCCACCAAAGGCAGTTAGAACTAAATTATCGCCTTTTTTGAGTTGTTTTTCGTAATCCCAGAGGCAAAGTGGTATGGTTGCTGAAGTCGTGTTGCCATACTTCTGGATATTCAACATTACTTTCTCTTTTGAGAGATTGGCTTGTTCGGCAGTATAGTCAATAATTCGTTTATTGGCTTGATGAGGCACCAACCAATCTAGAGAATCTCCCGTAAGTCCGTTTCGCTCCATCACCTTTAGTGTAGCATTGGCCATATTGGTCACTGCATACTTGAATACGTTTTTGCCATCTTGCTTGGCGAAGTGTTGTCGGGCGTTGATGGTTTCAAGGCTAGCTGGATGTTTAGATCCTCCAGCCGGCATAAGTAGAAATTCTTCGCCTACACCATCAACGCGATGCCACTCATCGATAAGTCCAGTCCTATCTTGAGTGGGCTCTAAGAGGACTCCTCCGGCACCATCACCAAAGATGATACATGTTGCTCGGTCGGTATAATCAATAATGGAGGACATTTTATCGGCCCCAATGACAATGACTTTCTTGTACATACCAGATTGAATGTACTTGGCTCCGGTAGACAATGCATAAAGGAAGCTACTGCAGGCAGCAAGTAAATCGAAGCCAAAGGCATTAACGAGATTGGTTTTTTTGGCGGCAATACAAGCGGAGGCTGGGAAAAGGTAATCGGGTGTTGCTGTAGAGAAAATGACGAGGTCAATTTCTTCTGGCTGGGAATTTGATTTTTCGAGGAGTTGTTGGATGACTGGGACAGCCATATCGGAGACGCCTTTGCCTTCTCCTTTAAGAATTCTTCGTTCTTTGATACCTGTTCGTGTGGTAATCCATTCATCGTTGGTATCAACCATAGTTTCCAACTCGGCGTTGGTAAGAATATAATCAGGCACATAACCACCAACGGCGGTAATTTTTGCATTAATTGTAGCCATTAAATATTACTTTGGGTTTAAGTAGGTGCGAATATATGAAAGTCGGTATAAACAGAACAGGTTGGTGTTCAAAAAAGGAATCCCTCCCCGCCTTTGGCGGGGAGGGATCGCTCTAGAATACGTTCTAGCTTATGCTTCTTCAGCAGCAATAAATAACTTTCCTCTGTAGTAAATGTTGCCATCTACTTCATAGGCATGGTGACGCAGATGCGGTTCCCCAGTAGTTGGGCATTTTACCACATTAGGTACATCAGACTTGTAGTGCGTACGTCTTTTACGCTTACGCTGCTTCGAAATTCTACTCTTAGGATGTGCCATCTTTATCTATTTTTAATTGTTTCAATTTATTCCATCTCGGGTCAATTTCTTCTGACCCACTTTTGTCTCCATTTTCTAAATAGTTGAGTACTTTCTCATTACACGCTTGTTTTCCGCTGATATCATCATCGCAAGTTTTATAGAGCGGAACATTCACAATGATGTTCTCATATAAAAACTGAGAAAAATCTACTTCAATGGCTTTTGGTGAAATGTACATCACTTCATCATCGGCTACATCGTAAGACTCTCCATTTTCAAACTTAACCAGTAAACTTGCTGCTCCGTTGACAGGCAGGGTTACATCTGCAGTACATCGATCACAATGCACATTGACTAAACCTCCAAACCTGAAGCCCAGCACAAAAAAAGTGTCTCGCTTGTCGAATTCTAGTTCTACCTCTACATCTCCAGACTTAACTGGAGAGTATGCTCTAGCTTCAAAAAAGGTACGATCAACTAAATAAGTAAATGAATGAACGCCATTTTTAAGCCCTGTATAGGCTACTGAAAACTTCATTTTCAGGTTTTTTTCATTGAAAAAGTATGCAAAATTACGATTTCTGCTTCAGAAATAAAAGCAGTTTAACTGCTTTTATTTCGCTTCGATTGAGAAAGCTCCTCAAAATAGGAATAAATCTCGCTTTGAGACTGTAATGGTGGTTTGGTATTTTCCACGTATTGGTTATCCAATGCTTGGTTCACGATACGTGCTTTTTGATTATCACCCCATTGGTATTTCAGCACTTTATTCAGCTGCATTTTTACATCCTGCTCATAAATCGGCACAGCCACTTCAATTCGTCGCGAGAGGTTCCGTTTCATTAAGTCGGCCGATGAGATATAGATCAAATCCTTACCTGCATGATGAAATTTATAGATCCGTGCATGTTCCAAATAGCGATCAACAATGCTGATAATATTGATATTCTCGCTCTGCCCCGGAACACCCGGCACCAAACAACAAATACCCCGAATGATCATATCGATTTTCACTCCAGCATTGCTGGCTTGATACAGCTTATTGATCATTTGCCGATCTTCTAAAGAGTTGAGTTTAATCATCATGGAAGCTGGCTTGCCTTGAAGGGCTTGCTCCATTTCAAACTCGATGAGTTCATAGATCTTCGTGCGCATATGATTTGGCGCGACCATCAGATGTTCAAATTCATAGGACTCTATGGCCCCGGAGAGGATTTCAAAGATTTTGCTGGCTTCAAAGCAAATATTGTCATCCGCTGTAATTAAGGCATGATCGCCATAGATTTTAGCGGTTGAGCCGTTAAAATTACCTGTAGAGAAGTAGCCATATCGTCTAATACCTTGGTTTTCCTCTCGGCTAATGAGTAATAATTTCGAATGCACTTTAAGTAATGGTAGGCTATAAATGACTTGAACGCCGGCTGCTTCCATTTTCTCGGCCCATTTCATATTGACCCGTTCGTCGAAGCGGGCTTTTACTTCAACAAAAGCGGTGACTTCCTTTTGATTTTGTGCTGCTTCGATGAGGAGTTGCGCAACTTGTGAGTTTTCACTCGTTCGATAAAGGGTAATGTTTATTGACCGAACCCGTTCGTCGTTAGCGGCTGTTTTCAACAGCCGCAAAGCGTAATCGAAACGCTGATACGGGTAACTGAGTAATCGATCCTTTGCTTTCACCGCATCGAACATCGAATCATACTTTTCAAAGTTCCGGTCGGGCAGCGGCTCCCACTTCTCATTTTCTAACTCTGGTGCTTTCGGGTTTGGAAAGCCCATAAAGTCAGACATTTTAAAGTACTTACTACCCACTAAGAATGCTTCTCGATCAATTCCGAAGGCCTCTGTAATGTAAAGCAGCATCTGAACAGGCATTCCCCGATCGTAGAGAAAGCCAATTGGAGAACCGGATTCGCGCTTGGCCAAACTCTTCTTAATCTTATCTACCAAATTCCCTTTAAACTCATCATCGATATAGAGTTCGGCATCGCGGTTTAACATGAAAGAATGAATGGCTTCCACGGTATAGCCCGGAAACACCTTCGGCATTAGAAAGCGGATAGCATCATCGATGACCATATAGCTATAGGTTCCTTCCTCGGAGGGCAATGGAACAAAACGATCGATCTCCCAAGTTGGAATTTCTACATAGGCATATTTCAACTCGCCATTGTCCTTTGCTTTCAGGCTCAATGCTAGGTAAAGGGATCTATTTTTGAGGAATGCCAAAATTTTACCCTTTTCTATTAATGAAGGCTGGATAAAAGGCAGGATATTATCGTATGCAAACTCAGTGATATACTCGGCTTGTTCCTCGTTGAGTTGACGTTCATTGAGTAAGTAAATATCATTTTCCTTTAACTCAGGAATGATGTTATTGTAGAAGTAGTCGTCTAGTTCGGTATAGTGATCGCTAACGATCCGAAAGATTTGCTGGAGGAGTTCGGAAGGAACAAATTTGAGCTTTCGTTGGGTCTTCGATTTGAGGTTTTGCATACTTTTAATAGCAGCAACTCGAACTCGAAAAAACTCATCTAAATTATTGTGGTAAATGCCAAGGAATTTAATCCGCTCGTAGAGGGGATTACTTTCATCAATGGCTTCTTGGAGCACTCTATGATTAAATGCCAGCCAACTAATTTCTCTATCGTGAAAGGCGTACTTGGGTTTGTTTTTAGCCATTAAGAGATTTTTACCTTTTTCTGCTTTTTGGGGTATTCAAAATACAAGAATTTTCCACGTTTTTCGGAAATTTCGTCCCAATTTTCGATGTCGAATTCGACGGCAAAGATGCCTGCAGTAGGTAAATTATCTATTCGGGCTGAAGACAGTTGATTCGCAAGATCTGTTAAGCCAGGATTATGCGCAAATACAGCGATAGAATCCTTTCCTTTTGCGTGTTTTGCAATAAGTTTCAGGATTTGATGGGGTGCAGCATGATAGAGTTTATCTTCAGCTACGATATTATTTTCTTCAAAGCCGTAATGCTTGGCAACAGACTTGGCTGTTTTAATTGCACGTTTGGCTGTACTTGAAAGGAAGAGTTGGATACCAGGAGATTTTTCTGCAAGCACTTTACCCATATTGGGTGCATCTTTTTTACCTCGTTCGTTCAGAGGACGATCAAAGTCATCTAGGCTGGGGTCACTCCAACTTGACTTGGCGTGACGAATCAAAAATAAAGTCTTTTTCATCTGGTAACGGCGGCAAAGATAGTTCTAAAAAGTCATGTTAACAATTTCTTAACATAGTTTTTAATCAATTCTGAGCCTGCATGATCTCATTTGAACTTACCCGCATATCGAGTCGGTTGTTAATCAGGTCGCCAACGGCCTCACCTTGGGTAACGCCGTGTTCAATTGCTGCTCGATAATGGATTCCTCCGTAGAGTCTACTCATAGCAGCTTCATTTGCGGCTTCTTTAAAGGAATTAAACGAACGTGTAGGCAAGCCAAATTCTTCTTCTGTGGTATCATCAAAGGCGAAGTCTTCACCAAAAACATCGGTTAGGGCCGCAGCTGCAGCTGTAGAAATAACGGAGTGGCCACTGGTATATTCTGGAAACGGCGGCGTTTGTAGCACGGGCAACCAATCAGGATCAATATGGCGATTGATGAGCGTTTCTGGGCGAACCAGCGCTGTTTTATACTTTGCATCCCAGCAGCTAATAAATCCATCGAATAAAGCAATACAAGTTTTGGTGTAGGCATAGACCGACTTATTGAAATCTGCTTCGCTTTCTTCGGCAGCTAC
>JAHQVX010000094.1 GCA_019634125.1 Saprospiraceae bacterium | reverse complement strand
TGAAGGACGTCCTTCAACACCAACCTAATACGATTGCATGTGATCGAAACCTAATTCATTTGGGAATAGATCACTAGTAGGATCTGCGGTATCTGGCGTTGAAATTAAGCTTCC
Organism: Saprospiraceae bacterium; assembly: GCA_019634125.1. Classification (GTDB taxonomy): domain Bacteria; phylum Bacteroidota; class Bacteroidia; order Chitinophagales; family JAHQVX01; genus JAHQVX01. Next base: position 24,219 of record JAHQVX010000094.1, on the reverse strand, counting down.
GCCAGTATTGAACGTTTCAAACTCAGCGCGTAGGCTACTGATACGTACTTTACTGCCTGCAGCGCCACTCACAATGGCTTTGTCGCCTCTAGCCTTAAGAACTGCATCCATAACTTGGATTCCATTAAAATAGGAATCAACAGTTGCTCTAGACATTCCTTCTGCATAAGGATTCAGCAAGTGGGCTTCTTTTAATGCGTAGTAAGCTGCTCTTGGATATAGAGTATATAAACCGTTTTCATTGGTTGGGCCTTTTGCGCAAATCCCAAACCATTCTTCGTTCATATTATTATCTCCTTCTTTGGCTTGGTCTCGACTGTAACCACCATTGGACCAAGAAGCGGTATTGTCGTGAAGGTCTAAGTTCTCGGTCTGTTTGTATTTCCACCATCCATCACTAAATTGGAAGGTGAATCCACCGATGGCGTTTTCAGCTCTTCCTAGGCCAGCAGCATTTTCATAAATATCTTGCCAGTTCCCAAGGTCATAATATGCTTGGCTATATTGGTCTTCTTGATTATCTCGAGCATTGAATGCATCTGCACCAAATTCGGTAAGTAAAACGGGTAGGCCGAGTTCATTTCTCGCTCGGTCGAACAAGTCTGTGAATGTTTTACCTCTATATACGTTCGATCCGTAAATGTCGATATCTGTACATTCTTCTCTTACTAGGTCACTATATACTAAGTCACCGTTACAGATTGCGACCGGATGAGTAGGGTCAATTGCTTTCACTTCCTTGGCTACATCGTTGAATGTTTTGTACAGGTTTCTTGCGGCCACTTGAATTCCAGCGTCTTTATCGTCGATGGGAATATCCTCAGTTTCGGCTCCAGACCACGATAAATGATAGTTGTTTTCATTCCCAAGCATATAGAGGAGTAGGCCTGGGGTGTTTTTATATGCTTGGGCCATTTCAATATGCTCCTGCATCAAGATTTCCCGAGTTCGCTTATCAGCATAATTTGTTTCGGGGGTCCAAACTCCATCAATAGTTAAACCATAAGCTCCAAACGTAGTGTTTAGCATGGTGTAGATGCCATGGTTTTCGTAAATGTATTCAATCCATTTTGGGGCAATTCCATAAGTTCTAATGGTATTTACACCCATGTTACGGAGTAGCGACATTTCTGCATCTAAAGCTGTTTTGATGATGTCGTCTGATTGTGCCCAAATACCTGGGTCTGTAATGGTTGTTCCAATTGGAACATAGTCCCAATTCATTCCATTAACCATGAATGGTTTTCCGTCTACTAGCAGATACCATCCGTCTTCAGTCTGTTCAACCTTAACATTTGATTGTGCAAAAGAAGCATTTGCGATCAAGAAAAGGAGTAGCGAGAAAAGAACTTTTTTCATAAAGAATAATTGTTTTAAGTGAGCTTCAACGATTAAGTAAATCAAACTTAGGATTATTTGCTGGGAAGTCCATCAAAAAATAGTTCATCATTTATTTCATCATGAATGTGATGTAGCTACTACAATTACTGCTCATAGCTTTGATAAGTGCCTGAAAATTAATAGATTTGAGTTTAATAAAACTTTCACATGTCTAAGTGTGTTTTTTACAATATGTTACAAGCCCTTTCGCTTGTGTTGTTGTTGGTGCCATCGGTGTATGCGAAGTACCCGATCCAGAATTTTAGTCCTTTTGACTACCGTGCAGGGAATCAAAATATAGCTTTTGCGCAGAATAGGGATATGTCTTTGTTTGTGGCGAATAACCTAGGCTTGTTGTCGTATAATGGAGTTGCTTGGGAAGGGCGTGCTTTACAGACTGGGAAAAAGCAACGTTCCGTTGCTTTTCAGGAGCAGAGCAACAGACTCTATGTAGGTTCGCAAGGCGATTTTGGTTACTTCGAAGCCGATTGGTCGTATACGTCTTTGTTAGAAAAAGTACCAGAAGGCAAACGAAATTTCGATGATGTATGGGAGGTTTTCATTCACGAAACAGCCGTGTACTTCTGCACCTTTAATGGCATATATATTTATGAAGGCGATACCCTCCGAGTTGTGGAGTATGCTGGTGGGTTAGAGCGTTCCTTCTTCGTGGATGGCCGATTGTATAGCCAAAGCCGAACCGGGCGTTTGCTGATCCTTGAAAGCGGCAACTTCGTTGCCGCTTTTCCCCAGAACAACACCAACGATATTATTGCCGGAATCGTACCCCACAATCAAGGAATGATTATCTTCTACAATTCTGGGGTCATTGAGTTTACAAATACTTTTGGAGTACAAGCCATTTATCCCAATTTAAGTCAAGCTTTGCGCGGAAAGTACGTGAATCATATCTTACATCTTTCCGATAACCGCTTAGCCATTTCTACTCAAACAGCTGGGCTCTTCTTATTTCATTTAAAAGAGAATTCCATCGAGCAAATCACCACAGAAGAAGGCTTAGAGACCAATGCTTGTTTACGGGCATTTGAAGATTTTTCAGGGAATTTATGGGTAGGCATGCAGAACGGAATTGCTGTGGTATATATCAATTCTCCGATGCGCTTCCTAAGTCAAGAGATTGGTCTAGAAGGTAGCGGTTACGATGCCTTGGAAATGGAGGAAGGAACGTACTACACGACTTCGAATGGGATTTACTTCCTTCTGAATGGACAGACAAAAGCTCAATTTCTAAGTGGAACTGAAGGTCCTGCTTATGGCTTACAGACTATAGGTGGCCGAATCTACGCTGGGCATCACACAGGATTGTTTTTACTCAATGGAAGTATCGCGCAACGTGTTGCAAGTACCGATGGACTCTGGCAAATTAAACCGTTACGTTCTAATCCTCGCTATGCCATTGCCGGATCGTATTCTGGGCTTTACCTGTTCGAAATTAAAGGCAACCAATTAGAGTTTGTGCAGAAAATTTCGGGTTTCGAAGAGACCAGTCGGTTCTTTGAAGAAGATAGCCACGGAGATATCTGGGTTGGGCAATATTATAAAGGCTTGTTTAAACTTCGGCTCGATTCCGCTTTAACTCAAGTAGAAGTCTTACAATTTCAAGGGCAAGGAACCATATCCACAGACAATCAAATTGTTTTGAGTACGATTAATAATGAACTGAGTTTAGCCACCAATGCTGGAGTGTATCAATTGAATTTAGTAGACAACGTATTAGAGAAGGCGGACTTATTCTACGATGAAATTGGGGAACAACCTGTTTACTTATTTGAACAAGATAATCAACGTAATGTACATGTGCTTGCCGACGATCGAGTAGGCTTTTTTAAGCAAATTAGTCCAAAGAATTACGCCTTCGTGCCGTCTTCCTTGTTTCAGTTGCGCTACTTTTTAAATAATGACTTGTTGAGCATGTCTACCGATACTTCAGATGGGGTGTTGTTTTCCGCCAACAATGGCTTTATTCATTACAATCCCGATTTAGAAACGCGGGCTAAAAATGCTACTCCTCTTTTAGTTCAAAGTATTGTTAGTGTGAACCAAGATAGTGTAGTGTACCGACGGTCACCCTTTAAAGAGGAAACGTCAGAAATTACGAAGCTTTCACTGAGTAAGCATGCTAAGGTGGTTCAATTTAATATGGAAGCATTTCAGTACAACAACTTAAATGACCTTCAGTTTCGGTATTACTTGAAAGGCTTGGATGAAGACTTTGGCGATTGGACGACTTCTTCCATGAAGGAGTATACCAATTTGAAAGATGGCAACTATGAATTTATCGCCCAAACACGTGACTTTTTAGGCGAAATAACGACTAGTCAGCCTGTCTCTTTTACCTTGAATCCGCCATTTTACAAAAGCTTGTTTGCAAAGATCATTTATGTTCTTGTTGGCTTGGTTTTATTGTATTTATTGTCGCGCGTTCAGAAGAAAAAGTACAAAAAGAAAGCGGCCGATTTGGAAGCAGAGAATGAAAAAGCCATTGCACTTCGTGAAGAAAATTTCAGCAAAATGGAAATGGTTTGGGAAGCAGAGCGGAAAGCTGAACAGGAGCGCCTTCAGGCGATCGAAAGGGAGAAAGAACAAGAGCTCACAATTTTAAAAGCGGAGAAGATGGAAAGCGAACTCAGGCATTTGAATAATTTGCTGGCTGCATCTACTATGAACTTAGTTGTAAAAAACGAGTTTATTGAGAATATAAAAGGTGGACTTCAAGACGTTCAACGAAAAGGTCAGAACAAAGAAACCAAGCAAGCTATTGAGCAAATTGTTCAGGAGATTGACACTACTTTGCGTTTACAAGAAGATTGGGAGCAATTTGAACATCATTTCGATCAAGTACATGGCGATTTTCTTAGTCGCTTGAGAAGGGACTTTCCAAAGCTTAGCCCCAACGATCAAAAGTTGTGCGCGTTTCTAAGGTTGAATTTGAACACGAAGGAAATAGCCAATATTATGAATGTGTCTAGCCGGGGTGTAGAAATAGCCAGATACCGACTCCGAAAGAAATTAGGTTTGGAGAAAGGCGCAAATCTGGCGAAGACTATTTTAGAATATTAAACCATACACATCAAAACACAAAGAATACTATTTTAGGGAAAAAATACGAAACTATGTCAGGAGGCGACTGGAAAGCTTTTTTTAAAGGTGTTCAAGATGGAGATATTGAGTTGGTGGGTTACTATTTACGAATGGGTATTGATCCCAACTATCAGCATCCGGAAGAGATGACTTCGCCACTGTTAGAGAGTATTCGAAAGAACCACATTGATATTGCTAAGCTCCTGCTCGACAATGGAGCCGATCCGAGTATTCGAGGCGTTATGGAGGGAAAAAATCCTCGTGAAGTGGCTGAGGGTTTGGGTAATGGAGCTGCTTTAGATTTGTTAGCTCACTACGAATAAACCCCCTCGGCAAAGCCGAGGGGGTTACGGTCAATTTGGAATCAAAGTAGCTCTTCTTGTTTACCTTACTTCACCAAACCCAAGACCTTATCAGCCCGCCCAGAACTTACACTGTGGTAGTTCGGCCGTGCCTTCTCATAAATTTGAATGGCCTGCACTAAACCACCAGGTGTTTTTGCAAACTCCGTGTAAAGCGGGCCTAAAAATTTGTACCGGCCTACATTCACTAAAAACGCCTCAATATTTGGATAAGCCGCTTCGTATTGATTGGCGATGGCTAACTTATACCAAGCCGCTTGAATTTCCGCATTCGTAGAATTGGTTAAGTCCAATGTCTCATCGAGTTGAGCCATTTTCTCCGTGCCAATGTCTCTAGGCAACTTATTCACGAATCGCAGCCATTCATGCGTACTCCAGTTTGCCGCCGTTTCTTTGATAGATGCATAATCCATATCATCAGTGATGAGTTTTTCCACTTCAGCAAATTTATCACTGGTTGGAATCGGGTGTTTTGCGGGTAAGCCTGGCTCAAAAATCCATTCATTCAGGTTAAGCTGTTCAGCAATAGTTTCATCGCCTTCGATCAAATGTATGTTCAGTAATTGGATAAAGGCTTCGGTATTCATCACTTTGAAACCATAAGCATCAAAGTATTCTTTCAAAAACGCATCAAATTTTTCACGACCTACTGTTTCTTCAATATTTCGGAGGAATAAATAGCCTTTATTGTAGGGGATTCCAGAGAACGTTTCTTCCGGATCTCTACCCTCTAATTCTACTTTTAAACGCGTGTCAGGTAGGGTTTTGTTGGCTCTAAAGCTTTCAATTTCTTCTTTTAAGCCTTCATATTCTAAGCTGGCCAACATTTCGCTGTATTCCCGTCCATATATGGCTTCCATAATTCGTTGTTCGAAGTAAACGGTAAATCCTTCATTCAGCCAAAACTCCTCCCAATTGGTATTGGTTACTAAGTTGCCACTCCAGCTATGCGCAAGTTCGTGGGCAACCAGAGAAGTCAACGACTTGTCTCCCGCCAAAATGGTAGGTGTAGCAAAGGTCAGACGTGGATTTTCCATGCCACCATAGGGGAAACTTGGCGGAAGTACGATGATGTCGTATTGTCCCCATCGATAAGGGCCGTAAAGCGCTTCTGCCGCTTTAATCATCTTTGGAAGGTCTTCAAATTCTTTAGCTGCTGCAGCGACCACACTTGGTTCGGCATATACGCCAGAATTCGACCCAATTTTTTGAAACGCTAAATCGCCAACGGATAAGGCAAATAAGTACGATGGAATCGGTTGTTCCATTTTAAAGGAGTACGCTCCATTATCTGATTTTTCAGTTGGGTTTTCAGCACTCATTAATGCCATTAAGCCTTCAGGTACTTGTACATTGGCATTATAGGTGAATCGAACGCCAGGTCCGTCTTGACAAGGCAACCAAGTTCGCGCCAGAATTGCTTGAGATTGAGTGAATAAGAACGGTTGCTCTTTCCCAGCCGTTTGCTGTGGGTTTAACCATTGAACAGCATAAGCAGCGGGTGATGTCGCATATTCGATGGCTACTTGCTTGGTTTCTGGGAAAATTTCAATTTCTAAGGCCCGTCCGTAAATCGGATGTTCTTCTTTCAATTCGAATTGAGTCTTTTCACCCCCATCTAACGTCACATTTTTAATGGTTAAATCATCGGTGTCGAGGATTAATTTTTCACTTCCTGCTTTATTGTCGATGGTCCACAATGCAGTAGCTTCAATAGTTTTTGTGTCGAAGTTCACCACGGCATCCCAGTCGAGATGCGTAACGGCCACTTCGCTAAAATTCGCTGCACTGTTTGGATCAGTGACATCAATGGTTAACGGTTCCATATCGAATGAATAAGTGGTGCTTTCTTGTTCTTGAGCATCTTCACAAGCAGCGAACAAGCAACATGTACCTACGAAAAATAGAATTGAACGTATATTTAGCATGAATTAATTTTTCTTCGAAAATAAGCCTTTACAAAGATGCTGAGCTTGATTTTTTTATACATCTTTTTGCCTCCTGTAGTAATTGCAATTGTTTTTGTGATTCGGCAAAACAAAAAAAGAAGGGCTCAAGAGCGATTTTTAAAGGAATTTGAAAAGGAATATCCCAATTCAAAACAAAAGAAAAATAGTAAAACCGACCTATGAAACAATGTTGTACGCTGCTCTTATTATTGTTGAGTTCAATAGCAATCAGCCAAACTACTGTGCTCCATTGCGGGCAATTGCTAGACGTGACTACTGGTAAAGTATTGAAGGATCAAACAGTCACAATTGAAGGAAATAAGATTGTTAGTGTGTCGAAAGGCTATCAATCAGGAAATGATCAGGCGATGGTAGTCGACCTGAAAGACATGTTGGTCTTACCTGGACTAATTGATATGCATGTGCATTTGGAAGGACAGAGTAGTCCTACTACATATATCGATCGGTTCAAAGACGAGCCAGAGATGTTGGCCTTGAAGGCCTATCATTATGGCCATAAGACGTTAATGGCGGGTTTTACCAGTGTACGAGATTTAGGCGGTTCAGGAGCAAATAATGCCGTGCGTGATGCCGTGAATAAAGGCATGCTGGAAGGGCCACGAATTTTTTCGGTCAGGAAGTCGATTGCAATTACGGGCGGGCATGCAGATCCTACGAATGGACGAAATACAAAATTACAAGGCAAGCCCAGCTATCAAGATGGGGTCTGCGATGGGGCGGAAGAATGTGCAAAAGCCGTTCGTTGGCAAATTAAAAATGGCGCCGATTGGATAAAAATTACAGCTACTGGTGGTGTGCTTAGCGTAGCAAAGGATGGCGACGGACCTGCCTTTTCAGAAGAGGAACTAGAAGCCATTGTACAAAGCGCTCGAGATAGAGGCGTGCAAGTAGCTGCCCATGCGCACGGAAAAGAAGGGATGCTACGTGCGGTAAAAGCCGGCGTGAAAACGATTGAACATGGCACGTACATGGATGAAGAAGTGATGCGAGAAATGATTAAACGCGATGCTTATTTTGTTCCTACAATTACCGCTGGTTGGGCGGTTGCTCGCAATGCCGATAAAGAAGGCTACTACCCAGAAGTGGTGCGTCCGAAAGCAAAACGTATTGGGCCGCTTATCCAAGAAACATTTGGGAAGGCGTACAAATTTGGCGTGCCTATCGCCTTTGGTACAGATGCCGGGGTCTTCGACCACGGCTTTAACGCCAAAGAATTCGAATTAATGCATGAAATGGGCATGCCCATGATCGAAGCCATTCAAAGCGCTACTATAACCAACGCAAAGGTGCTTCGAATGGAAGACCAACTGGGCAGTATTGAAGCTGGGAAATTGGCAGATATTATTGCCGTGTCGCCCAATGCCCTCGAAGATCCTACGGAAATGATGGAGGTAGTCTTTGTGATGAAGAATGGTAAAGTGGTGAAGGGGGAGTAGATTCAGGAAAGAACAAGTAGCTTCCCCCCGCCTTTGGCGGGGGGAAGACTTAACCACTAAAACTGAAACCGATACAACACATCAGGGAAAAACCCAATCTGATCCACTACATTAATCTCATCGGTTACTTCGTTATACCTTCGCACGAACTCATTTTCTCTATTGGTCACGTTTTGCAAGTCTAGGAAAAACTGATGGCTCCGCTTCTTATTGGCACTATTTAGGCGCGTTCCAATTTTTAAATCCAATCGGAAGTAGGTATCATAACGTTCGCTAAAGGCAATGTCGTCGAAACGTACTTCTCGCCCTGCATTTGCTCTTGTTCCTTCTAAATCTATCGGTGTAAATGGGGCACCTCCTGAGGCAGTAATCTTGGTGTCGATTGTCCAGGCATTTTGCTTAGATTTCCCCCAGGCCCACTCTCGACCTGCGAGGACATTACTCACCCAATTATTGTTAAACGCTGTATTGCGTTCTATACCATCACTGCCTTCATAGGTACTATCGAATAAAGAGTTGGTCGCCAAGAGGTAAAAGCCATCACTAAAGAATTTTTCTAGGGTAATTTCCAAGCCATAATTGGTGCCTACGCCCTCATTCACCAAATTGCCTTCTTCATCGAATACGAAATCGGCTCCTTGATTTAGAATGGAGTAACTTGAAGGCGTTTGCTCTACTGGAACATCGAATAAGCTTTGGTAATAGGCTTCTGTCTTAAGTCGCCATGTGCCTCCAAGATTTTTGTTCATAGCCAGCACGAAGTGGTGGCTTTTGCTGAAGTCTAAGTCGTCGTTGGTTCGTTCGGTAATCCCTGATCCAGGGGAAGACTCGCTTTCGAAGAAAAAGATTGGGGCAGGAATGGTTTGAGCGTGAAAGCCATATCCCGCACTAAATCGAGTAGTATTGTTGGCAAACCATTCAAAAGATAGTCTTGGTTCAATGGCCAAATCTTCGGTATAGCTTAAGAACTGGGAGTGGAGGCCGGCATTCAAACTCACATCGTCGTTGAAGCGATATTCGGCCTGTGCAAAGCCTTGAGTAAGGTTGTAGGTGTCATCGATATTTCGCTGAGTGATAAAGAAATCGGGGATTCCGTCGTTATTGGAATCAGGTATTTGTACTCGATCGTCTCGGTCTTCGGCAAAAATATCTATATCGTAGGTTTCATTGAGTAGGCCGAGTCGGGTATTCAATTTGGAATTAAATTTTTTGGTGAGTACGGAACTAATTGTGAAGCGGTTTTCGATGTTGTCGACGTTTACTGCTCGGTATTTTTCCGAGCTGTTCTCGATTGCTTCATCTTGTGCGAAGTCGTTTCGCGTAAAAGAGCCTCCCAGTGTAGTTTTTAGGAAGGCCGATTTTCCGAAACGATAGGTATTGCTAATACCTGCCATTGCAATCGCACTTTCTACAAAAGAGTCTTCATCGGGGTCTGCAAAAAGATCGTCTTCATCGATTTCATCACCGAGGAAGTCGATATTACTACCTCCCCATAGTCCGAAGAGTTGGAAGTTGCCGAGTTTGCTTTTTCCAAAATCGAGTTTAAATGCAGCGTCTTGAAACTCAGGCGAAGCCTGAGTTCCAGTAGCGGCTATGCTGGCTACACCATATCGAAATGCAGCCAAGTACGAGGAGTTGTTTGCTTTGTTAATTGGGCCTTCTGCCATCAGTTCTGCGCCACTAAATGCAGCAAGTTGGGCTGTAAACTCATGGTTTTCGGGATTGCCACTTCTAAAGTTTATATCGAATACTGCTGCATTGGCATTACCATATTCTGCTGGAAAGGCACTGGTTAGGAAGTCTGAAGTGCTGAGTAAGTTGGTATTAAGTGCATTCACTGGTCCCCCGGTAGTGCCCAATGTGTAAAAGTGGTTGGTGGTTTGAATGGGTATGCCTTCAATGCGCCAAAGTAGTCCTGTTGGACTATTTCCTCGGACGACAATATCGTTGCGAGAGTCGTTTGGGGCGCTTACGCCAGCGAAGCTGGCGACTAAACGAGCTGGATCGTTTCTACCACCTGAATAGCGCGTTACTTCTTCCAACGAAAATGGTTTCGCACTCACTTTAGCGAATTCATTTTGTGGAAGCTCTTTGTCCGTATCTAAGGTAATGACGACTTCATCGAGCTTTTCTACGGATTCTACCAATCGAATTTCTAAGACAGACTCTTTGCCAGCTGTCACCAAAATGTTCGGAATGGTTAATCGTTTGTAGCCAACGTAATTGACTTCTATCATTTGCCGGCCTACAGGCACTTCGTTCAGTTCGAAGTAACCGTCGATATCTGAAAAGGAAGCTGTTTCATTTTCACTATTCATTAAAACGATGGTGGCTCCAGTAACCGGAAACTCTGCCTGATCGTCGATGATTTTACCGCGAATGGTTTGTGTTTGGCTCCATATGTTGGCGGTGAAACCAACAAATAGTAGTAGGATGAGAAGGAGTTGTTTCATGATTTTTTGATTTGGTGTCCCGAAACTATTTGCTCTGAATGGTCTCTGGAATCGGAAACCCAACGAAACCTCTTTCCAATGCATTGAACTCGCATTTACGCTTTTTGAACTGGATATTTGTTTAGAAAATGCTCAACATCTTTTTTTCCGGTTTCGACTAAAGAAATTAGCCCTTAACCAGCCATGTGTCGTTTGCTCATTGTAGAATAACTAATTTTAGGGGACATGGGTAGAACTGAGCAATATATCCGGTGGTTTGGTATTCCAATACTGGCCTTAATTATTACTTTTTTGGTAAAACACGATGCTGAACAAGCATTTGGCGAAAAGTACTTGATTACTCTACTGTTTACTTTTATTTTCTGGAATCTATCTTATCTTACTTTTTTAGGGTTTAGAAGGCGATTTCCGGAGTTTCGTCAAACCCCGCAAAGGTTAAGCTTCACTATTGTTTCTTTATTGTTTGTCATCTTGATAGGGCAGAACCTGATCAGGTTGATATTCAGGCTTACAACGTATGAAGAGTATGCTCAAGACCCAGCTATATTTTTCGAAAAAATGGGTGTTTCAATTTTAGCAGTATTGATTATTGGTTCATTTTATGAAAGTGCTTTCTTTTTCGATAAGTGGAAGCAATCAATTCAAGCTAATGAGGCGTTGAAACACCAGCAAGAACGCATTCAATTTGAAGTTTTGCAGAACCAAATGAGCCCGCATTTTTTATTCAATAGCTTAAATACATTATCGCAATTGATTAGTGAGGATCAAGCCTTAGCTTCTGAATTTTCAACGAAACTGTCGGATGTTTATCGGTATATTTTGCAAAACAAAACGAAGGAACTTGTGCCTTTGGGAGTAGAACTGTCATTTGTAAAAGATTATATCTATCTAATGAAAATGCGTTACCCCGAAAATTTATTCGTAAATTTTTCTGTGGAAGCTGTTTATTATAATTTTTCCATCGCCCCTTTGACCCTTCAAATTCTTATCGAAAATGCGGTGAAGCATAATGTTACTTCACGTGCAAAACCTCTTCATATTGATGTTTACACAGAAAATGGGAAGACGATCTTAGTAAAGAATAACTTACAGTTAAAAAACAAAGTAGAGAAATCTACACAAACTGGATTGGCAAATATTAAGAAACGATATGAGTATTTAGGTACAGAAGCTGTAGATGTGATTGTGACTCAAGAAAATTTTCTAGTGGCGATTCCACTCATACAAGTAGAAATTGGCTCACTTGCAATGAATTAATATGCGTGTTTTAATTATCGAAGATGAAGCTCCGGCCTTCCGGAGATTACAGAAATCCTTGGAGGAAGTCGCTCCTGACATTCAAATTTTAGATGTTTTAGACAGTGTAGAAGCTAGTGTGAAGTGGTTACGTAATCATGAAAACCCTGATTTGATTTTCATGGATATTCAGTTGAGTGATGGCATTAGTTTTCAAATTTTCGATGAAATTGCAATCACCGTTCCGGTGATTTTCACGACTGCTTTCGACGAGTATTCCTTGCAAGCATTTAAGGTGAACAGTATCGACTATTTACTCAAACCAATTAAAAACGAGGATTTAAAAGGTAGTTTAGATAAACTGAAGAGGTTAGCTTCTAGTCATTCCTTCAACTCCGAAGCCTTCCAAAAGATTATTCAGCAAATTCATATTCGTTCGCAAGTTTACAAAGACCGGTTTTTGGTCAAACGCGGAGAACATTTTGTGTCTGTTTCCATTGATGAAATTGCTTTTTTCAAAACGAGGCATGGTGTTGTAAGCTTGTTTACCAAGGCTAAGAAGCAATTTTCTTTGAACTACACCCTAGATGAACTCCAGAAACTTTTAGATCCACAACATTTTTTCAGAGCGAATCGCCAGTTCATCGTACATTACTCAGCGATTGATCGTGTACAGAAGTACCATAAGGGAAAGTTGTATGTCGATCTCACAGAAGGTTTAGAAGAAGACATTGTTATAAGTGCAGAGCGGGCCAGCTTATTCAAACAATGGTTGGGATCTTGAGTGCAATCCTTACATTTGCTTAACAATCAAACAACTATGAAGAATATCCTACTATGGGTGACTTTGCTTGCTTTCCTAGCTTGTAAACAAGACCCGCAGCAACAAATTGACGAGGTCTTAAGTGCAGAAGTACAAACGTTTTTAGACGAATACACTTCCAAGTTCCAGGAACTGTATTATGAAAGTGCACTCGCGGAATGGGATGCCAATACGAAAATTGTAGAAGGTGATGATACCAATGCAAAGCGAGTAGAAGCTGCTAATGGTGCTTATGCCGATTTCACCGGAAGTACGGCGAATATTGAGAAGACACGAGCCTTCCTAGAGAAAAGAGACCAACTACCCATTGTCCAACAACGCCAACTCGATGCCATCTTATATGCTGCTGCGAATAATCCTGAAACCGTTGCAGATCTAGTAAAGGAAAGAATTACGGCCGAAAATGCGCAGAACGAAGCCTTGTTCGGATTTACATTTAAAGTGGATGGCGCAGAAGTTTCTCCAAGTACCATTGATCAAATCCTACGGGAATCTTCCGATGAAACTACCCGATTGAAGCATTGGGAAGCTTCTAAGGAAGTAGGCGTCGGACTGAAGGATGGCTTAGAGCAATTGCGAGATTTAAGGAACCAAACCGTTCAAGGCTTAGGCTATGACGATTACTTTTCTTATCAAGTGAGTGACTATGGTATGGAACGAGAAGAATTGACGGCTTTAATGGATAAAATGGTGGCTGAAGTTTGGCCACTGTATCGTGAATTGCATACTTGGGCTAGGTACACCCTGGCCGAAAAATATGGCACGGATGTACCCGAATTTTTACCAGCACACTGGTTGCCGAACAGATGGGGACAAGATTGGAGTGCTTTGGTAGAAGTAGAAGGACTAGATCTCGATGGCGCCTTAAAAGATAAAGACCCGGAATGGATTGTGAAACAAGGGGAAGAATTTTTTGTCGGACTCGGATTTGACCCGCTTCCCGCTAGTTTTTATGAGAAATCCAGTATGTATCCACTCCCTCCAGGAGCGGATTACAAGAAGAATAATCACGCTAGCGCTTGGCACATGAATTTGGAGAATGACTTACGTTGCTTAATGAGCGTCGAAGCCAATGCCGATTACTATGAAACCGTTCATCACGAATTAGGCCATATTTATTATTATCAAGCGTATACGAATCCTGATGTCCCGCCTTTGTTAAGAGGAGGAGCCAATCGAGGCTACCACGAGGCTGTTGGTTCTATGCTCGGTTTAGCCGCCATGCAAAAACCATTTTTGCAAGCAAGAGGTTTGATCCCAGAAGATGCCCAAACCGATGAAACTCAAACGTTATTGAAAGAAGCCTTGAATTACATTGTTTTCTTGCCGTGGAGTGGGGGTGTGATGACCCAATTTGAGAATGATTTATATGCCGAAGACTTATCTAAAGACGCATTTAACCAAAAGTGGTGGGCCCTGAAGAAAAAGTACCAAGGTATTGTGCCACCTAGCGATCGCGGAGAAAATTTCAATGATGCGGCTTCTAAAACGCACATTAACAACGATGCAGCACAGTATTATGACTATGCGATTTCTTACATCTTGTTGTTTCAATTCCATGACCATGTGGCGAAGAATATCTTGGGTCAAGATCCGAGAGCAACGAATTACTTGAATAATAAGGAAGTTGGTACGTTTTTATATGATTTATTGAAAGATGGTGCCAATGTAGATTGGCCGGCACACTTGAAGGCCAATACGGGCAGTGAAATGACGGCTAAGCCAATGCTAGACTATTTTGCGCCATTAATGGATTATTTAAAAACCGAAAATGAAGGAAGAACCCACACACTTCCAAATTCTTTTTAACGAAACTATGATAAAATAAAGAAGCCCCAATCTGCTGATTGGGGCTTCTCTTTCGGCATAATGCCGTAATCCACTATAATCGTCATAATTAAGACTGTAATATTAACGCCAAGGTTGGGATTAATTGTATGCACTTCCACAATTATTTTGGAAATGGCTTTTATCTCTAGACACAGCCTGTATTTTTACTTCAATGATTGAGTTAAAACTTTCTGATGACTTTCGGGCTTCGTTTTTTGCTTTAGGAGCGCGAATTCAGGGCATTTGGACACCCGATAAGCATGGGCGTATTCAAGATGTTGTCTTGGGGTATGATACAGAACGGGAGTATTTGGAGAAGCATATGTATCATGGTGCGGTTTGTGGGCGCTATGCAAACCGGATTGGTGGCGCTTCCTTTTCGATCGATGGAAAAAGCTATAATGTGGTGGCGAACGATGGGCGCAATTGTTTGCACGGTGGCAGTCCGAATTTGAGTGAATTAGTTTGGAAGGTTGAGGAGGTCTCTGATACATCGGTATTGTTTTCGTACTTGTCGAAAGCCGGCGAAGCCGGCTTTCCAGGGTCGGTGCAATTCTGGGTGCGGTACTCTTTAACGAGTGACCATTCGTTGCATATCCAGTTCAACGCAGAAACAGATGCGCCAACGCCCATTAACCTCACCTGTCATCCTTATTTTAACTTAAGTGGGGAAGGGGCGAGCAGCTGTTTAGACCATTTGGTTCAAATTCATGCCGATTCCATTGTGGAAGTAGATGTTGACTGTATTCCAACCGGGGCGTACGCCCCGGTTTACAAGTCCCCATTCGACTTCAATACACCCAAACCCATTGGCCAACACATCAACAGCCAAGACCAACAACTCATGTACGGAAATGGCTACGACCATTGCTTTGTGACCAATCAACAACTACAAGCAAAAGTTGTTGACCCGCATTCAGGACGAACATTAGAAGTCTATTCTTCCTATCCTGGTGTACAATTTTATACAGCAAACTGGCTTGGTGAAACAGGGAAGAAGCAGCATTTATATAAACAAAGAAGTGCCTTCTGCCTAGAACCTCAATTCTACCCAGACGCTCCGAACCACAACCATTTTCCGAATACCATTCTTCGTCCTGGAGAAAAATACGAACATGAAATCCGTTATACCTTCGGCACCACTAACTTTACACCATGAAAAAGACCATCTTCTACTTAGCAACCTGCAATACTTGTCAGAAAATCATGAAAGAACTCGGCGTAGACTCGTCTTGGAATCAACGAGAAATTAAATCCCAAGGGCTGTCAGCGGAAGAAGTCGATAATATGAAAGCTATGGCTGGGAGTTATGAAGCTATTTTCAGTAGACGCGCCATGAAATACCGTTCGCTAGGACTGAATAACATGGAATTATCCGAGAAAGACTATCGGAAGTACATCATCCAAGAGTATACCTTTCTGAAAAGACCGGTTGTTATTATCGATGATCAGATCTTCGTAGGAAATGCAAAGGCTCAAGTTCAGGGCGCCAAATCAGCCCTAGAAGCTTAGGATTTCTCACGTTTACGTTGTTGACGTTCCAATTTCTTACGTCGTTTCCGCAGCTTGCGTTCTTCCTTTTTATTTAATTCCCTTTCTTCCACTTCTACTGGTGCTCCTTTTTGTTCCTTCGATTTAGGTAACGCATTTCGATCGCCTAAACTTTCGAGCATTCGCGTTAAAAATGATCCTGAAGTAGCCAATTCATAATCTTCAGTACTCAAATAATCATCGCAACGGAAATAAGCTTCTGTATTCCATTTAGTTGGACGCATGCCTGCTTCAGCGGCTTGTTCAAAAACAGCACCCACTAATGGCAAAGCGGTACGCCCACCCGCACCGGTACTTAAATTTCGAAAATGGACTCGTCGATCTTCCGCACCTACCCAAGCACCTACGACCAACTGATCAGTAAAGCCAATGAACCAACCATCAGATTGATTTTGAGTCGTACCTGTTTTACCCATCACATAAAATGGGATGTCGTGGTTGTAAATGCGTTTAGCTGTTCCTTTTGTGGTGACTTGTTGCAACATACCATTTAGCATATTGATATTGGAGTAGCGGAAGCCAGATTTTACTTCACGTGCCTTGTACTCAGGCGCTTCATAAATGATCTGTCCGTCTTTATCTTCAATGCGTACTATGCCACTTAGTGGACGTTTGTAGCCGCCACTTGCTAAAACACTATATGCACCCACCATTTCATACAGCGATACATCAGACGTTCCAAGTACAATAGAAGGCACTTCGCTTAGCTCACTTTCAATACCTAAGTCACGCGCCGTTTTCACTACATTCTCTACGCCTGTCTCGAAAAGCACTTGAACACTTACCGTATTAATCGATTGTGCTAAAGCCTGCTGAACGGGAATATATCCGCCGTATTCGTTGTTCGAGTTACGGGGCGACCAATCTTTGTAAGCTTTATAGACTTGTCGCTCATTTGCGAAGTAGTCGCATGGCTCCACTCCACTTTCTAAGGCAGATAAGTAAACAATAGGCTTAAACAACGAACCTGCTTGGCGAGGCCGTAAAATATTGTCGTATTGAAACTTACTATAATCATTACCACCTACCCAAACTTTAATATGACCAGTATTCGGATCTGCAGCAAGAATTCCCCCGTGAATCATGCCTAAATAATGCTTGATGGAATCGATTTTTGTTGCACTTTTTGCTTGTACGCCATCCCAAGTCCACAAATTGCGCATGTCATGTGTGGTGTAGGCAGCTAGAGCTTTCTCCTTGCCTGATTTCTTTCGGATCTTCTGGTAGTTCGGGTCGGAAAGGATTTGCTCATCAATAAGTGATGTGCCTTTCCCGAATTTACGGCCCCCTTTCCAACTCACATCGAAATTTTTCTGAACCTTTGCCATATGTATTTTCATATACCGCTCGGCTTCTTGTTGAAGACCGAAGTCGATCGTCGTATACACCTTTAAGCCATCCGTATTTAAATCGTAATAACTGCCGTCTTTTTTGGGATGGGCTTTGCTCCAAGCATCAAACTCATTTTTAATATGCGCTTTGAAATATCGACCTAATTCTAAATTCGCTTGGTAAGGTTGATAATCGAGTTCAATGGGCAATGCCTTTAGTTGTTCAGCACTTTCTGGAGTCAGTTGTTTATACTTCACCATTTGGTTGAACACCACGTTCCTTCGCCTTAAAGCATTCTCTGGATTCTTTCTGGGATTGTAGTACGTAGTTGCTTTTAAAAGACCTACCAATAAAGCAGCTTCTTCAGGATGAAGCGCATTGGCTGGCTTATTAAAAAACCGTTCCGATGCAGTAGCTAAACCGAATGCACGCTCACCAAAGGAAACGGTGTTGGCGTAAAGAATTAATATTTCCTTCTTGGAATACACGCGCTCAATACGTTGAGCAATCACCATTTCGCGGAACTTGTTAATGATCGTTCCTCCGATTTTGTAATTTTTTCTTGGGTAAAGATTCTTTGCTAATTGTTGCGTAATTGTACTCCCGCCACCACTATTTTCTTTCCTTAGCAAGATGGTTTTGAAAAGCACTCGAGATAAGCCCCTTACGTCTACACCATTGTGTTTGTAAAACCTTCGATCTTCCGTAGCGATTAAGGCATCTTTGAAGTGATCGTTTAAGTCTTCATACTCCAGATTCGATCGATTTTCGATGTAGTATTTCCCCATGAGTTCACCCCCTTCGGCAAATAAGTCAGAAGCCAGTGGATTTTGAATACGTTTTAATTGGCGTCTTGAAGGCAAATCGTCTACCACCTCAAAGGCAACCAATAAGTACAATGTTCCAAGTAGAAAAGCAGGAATCAATACGGCGAGTATTAATAGACGTAATATTCCTTTGTAAGTGAACCCCCACATAATAGTTGATTATGTTTGGGTTGAAAACGACAACTCCCCAAAATTTGTTACGTCTTCCAGAAAAAAACTTTTCTTGTCTAAGTAAATTTTATCGGTTTAAAAGGGTAATCCGTTGAGTAAGTCTTCTTTTGACAGGCGATAAAAGTCTGTTGGTTTTTTCTCGTCAACCTGGGGTTGAACGACTTCTCTTTTTACCTCTGGCAACTTTGGACGTTGTGCTAGGCGCTTCAATTTTAGTTCGATATACCTTTTGAAATCAGGCGTTTGGAGATCATTCCTATAATTGAGGGCATCTAACAAGAAACTATAGGCCGAAGAAAAATCGTGTTGGTCGAAAGCAGCTCTTGCTTTGGCGTAATAATGATCTGCCTGGCCATTGATAAACGCTTCCTGCAACACATCTTGTTGCGTGAGTTGACGGGAAAAAGCTAGTGCTTCACTAGATGTTTTTATAGCATTTTGAAGAATAGGACTTTGCAATACCAATCCTTCGAAGTTGGTACATCTACTCAGTGCAACATAAACTTGCCCAGGGCTAAAACTATGTGCTAAGTCGGCAATAACCTTGTTGAAGGTAAGGCCTTGGCTTTTGTGTACGGAAATGGCCCACGCCAACTTTACCGGATATTGTTTGAATACGCCTACGATTTCTTCCTCAATTTTCTGTTCCTTTTCATTCCATACATACTTCACGTTTTTCCATTCGTCGCGTTCTACGTGGATATCGTCTGCATCGCCTTCACAGTGGACAACTATTTTCTGTTGATCGAGCTCTACAATTCTCCCGATTTTTCCGTTGAAGAAGCGCTTGTCATCTCCGCGGTCATTTTTGAGAAACATGACCTGGGCACCTTCTTTAAGCACTAATTGCGTTTCCGCCGCGGTGGTTTTTGGGTCAAAATCGCCTTCGATAATTGCCGGAAATTTATACGTTGTGCTGGGTAGTTGAGCTAAGTTCTCTTGGTTAACTTGATCTACGAATTTGTTATGACTACTCAACGTTATATAGTCTTCAAAGGCTTGTTGCTGAAAATGTGGATCGTATCTTGAATTGAGTAGCTCGAAGTCAACTTGTTCTAATTCATTGTTCCGAACTTTATTTAGAAGGTCAACAAATTCTTCATCATTTTGTCTATAAATCTTTTTGAGTTCAATATGGATAAGTGGATAATCGCGAACTACTTGCGAGTGGAAGAAAAATGGGCTTTGGTAAAACGGCTGAAGCAAAGGCCACTCCTCTCGTTTTGCAATTGGTGGAAGTTGAAAAACATCTCCGATGAGTAGAACTTGAACGCCACCGAACGGGAATGCCGGCTTATTTCTGAATACTCTTAGCAATTTATCGATGGCATCAAGCACATCAGCTCGCACCATGGAAATTTCATCGATGACTAATAGCTCCAATTGTTTGATCAGTTTTTTCTTCTCTTTATTGTATCTAAATTTTTGGTAGATGTTTTGTTTTGCTTTGCCTGCTGGGAATTTAGTTGTTTGAAGCCTAGGGTCATTGGGCGGAAGCGGGCCGAAGGGCAGTTGGAAAAAGGAGTGTAGGGTATTGCCTCCTGCATTGATTGCGGCTACGCCAGTAGGTGCTAAAACAATCATATTCTTAGATGTATTCCGCTTTATGTAGCGTAAAAACGTCGTTTTACCTGTTCCGGCTTTTCCGGTTAGAAACAGATTTTTATTGGTTTTTGTAATGAAATCTGCGGCTTGATTAAATGGTATGTTGTTGGGATCGAAATTCAAAAAGCTAAAAATGTTAGTGGTTAAAGTTAAATAAATTAGCTAAAGCTTGAACTTGTTTTTTTCCACGAAGCCATTACTTTTACTGAAAACGATTTGGATGTATACTAAGAAACGCTATTCCCGGAAGGACATGTTAATTTGGACGCAACGTGAAACCTTTTTTTTTCTGGCTCTGGCTGGAATAGTTGCTCTACTGCATGAAGTGTTCAATTTAGAGTGGATGCAGCTTCCCTGGGTGCCTTTAGCTTTAGTAGGAACTGCAGTGGCCTTTATTTTAAGTTTTCAAAACAATGCGGCCTACGGCCGCATTTGGGAAGCTCGGAAAATCTGGGGTGGCATTGTCAACACCTCCAGAACATGGGGTATGATGGTACAAGATATGGTCAACAACCAACATGCCATTGACCCAGCCACCCCCGTAGAATTGCGCCAAGAAATCAAAACCCTCACTTACCGCCATATCGCTTGGATGACGGCACTGCGCTACTCCATGCGCCAACCCAAACCCTGGGAAGTCGCTCGACAACACTCCGCAAACAAACGCTGGAGCAATTTGATCTATGTGCCCGAGTTTGAAGAAAGTATTGAAGAGGCCATCCAGCCATACCTCAATGCAGAGGAAAAGGAATATGTCCTAAGCAAAGGCAATAAGCAAACTGCTGTGCTTTATCTTCAGTCTCACCACATTAAACAACTCAAGGACAGAGGACTGATCTGGGAATTTGCCTTCCTAGAACTCGAAAAAATCCTAGAAGAACTCTTCACCTTACAGGGTAAAAGTGAGCGGATCAAAAACTTCCCTTACCCCCGACAATACGCTACTTTAGGCTATAGTTTTGTAAACCTTTTTATCTTCCTTCTGCCATTCGGAATCGTTCCAGAATTCTCGGAAGTAGGTAAACATCTTGTAGAACAGGGCCAAGACTTCGGGAAGTATTTTGTGTGGCTTAGTGTGCCCTTCAGTGCGACCATTTCTTGGGTATTTAATACCATGTTACGAATTGGTACAACAGGAGAAAATCCGTTCGAAGGAACTGCCAATGATGTTCCAATTTCTACCATTTCAAGAGCTATTGAAACCAATCTACGAGAAATGTTAGATGAAGATAAAGAAGGCATTCCTGAGCAATTCCCAATGATTTATGATGTGCAGTTTTAGGCATAAATCGATGGCAATACTTCTTTTCCAATGAGTTGAATTGACTTTTTCATTGCGTTGTGCGATAAGCCTACATCCATTTGAAAGTTGAATCTAGAAATACCGCCAAGGGCTTTACTATGCCGTAGAATTTTCTCTGAGACTTCTTTAGGACTGCCGATGACGATTGCACCTAGTTCATTTGCCTGCGCTTCGAACTCCTCTCGAGTAGGAGCTACCCAGCCTCGTTCTTTGTTCATAGATGCAATAACTTCTGCATATTTAGGATAGAATATATCGATAGCTTCTTCTCTGGAGTCAGCCACAAAACCAAAAGAGTGCAAGCCGACCTTTAGCTGTTCAGAAGTAAAACCTGCTTCTTTGCCTACGTTCCTGTAGATATCTACTAGTGGTTTGTATTTATGGGTTTGTCCTCCAATCACTGCAAGCATAAGCGGCATTCCTAAAGCGCCGGCACGTGCAAAAGAAGCAGGTGTGCCTCCAACGCCCAACCAAATTGGTAATTGCTGTTGAACGGGCCTTGGATAGATGGCTTCTTCACGTAATGGTGGTCGATAAAGCCCCGACCAAGTAATAACTTCTTGTTCTCGAATTTTTAAAAGTAAGTCGAGCTTCTCTGCGAAAATGGCGTCGTAATCATTTAAGTTGTAGCCGAATAAGGGAAAAGAATCTACAAATGAGCCTCTTCCTGCTACAATCTCAACTCGACCATTAGAAATCAGGTCAATGGTCGCAAAGTTTTGGAATACTCTTACCGGGTCGGAAGTGCTTAATACTGTTACCGCACTCGTTAATCTTATGTTTTTGGTTCGTGCAGCAGCAGCAGCAAGGAGGGTGGCTGGTGCTGCGTCTAAAAATTCTTTGCGGTAGTGTTCTCCAATGCCAAAAGCATGAATTCCGACTTCATCGGCCAGTTCAATACGTTCTAGTAATTCTGAGATTGCTTGAGCACTATCGTCATGGCCATTTGGTGCTGCCGCAAAACTATCGATCCCTATTTCCATTTCAACTTGTTTTTAATACTTCTATAAACTGTACTATTTTTCCGTTTAACTCTGCACGTTTAGATACATCTGTTATGTTACCCTCATGAAAGTTTTCATAATATTTTGGCAGTGAAAAGTCAGCGATAATATTCCCACCAAAAAAAGGAAAAATTTCTTTCGTTATTTTCAACACATTCATTGCACCACGACCTCCTGGAGAGGTTGCTAACAATAGCAAGGGCTTGTTTTTCCAAATATTTTGATTATTCAGTCGAGATAACCAATCGAATAGATTTTTAAAAGCTGTGGTATAATTTCCATTGTACTCTGCCAATGAAATAATCAAGCCATCTACTGAAGCTAATAGCTCATCAAAACGGAGAATAGGTTCAGGTATCCCTATTTCTATTTCCCGATCGGGACTATATAATGGGGCTTCATAGTCATTTAAGTCTGCAATAATCACCTGCACATTTTTCAGCTTTTGTGCTGCGTATGTGGCCAATACTTTGTTAATAGATGTTTTGCTGTTACTAGCCCCAAAGGCTAAGACCTTTTTCATTTTTATTGTTTATTATAATGTAAAATCGATGGCTTTTATTGTTCCTTCGTTGGCATCTTTAAGTGTACCAATTTTATGGTCGAATAAGCCATTTAAATTATTACCAGCAGGATCTTCCAATCGTGTATTCACTTGAATTTTATAATTTCCGGTTTTCCAAGGTTGATTTGGGCGAAAGGTCCATTGGGTTTCGTTTTTGGTTATGTTGACATTGCCTGAAATGGCTATGTTCTTAGCATTTGTTACGATTACTCTTTGCTGAAGAGATAGATAATCGAGTGCTTCGGGGAATTGAATACGTAGCTCTTCAAGGCTATTCTTGTTGGGGGTATAGACTTTCCATTTGTTCATATCTGGCGGATTTAGATCGGCCTCTGAAACCACAATGTTTTTAAAAAATGGCTTTGCCATTTTTTGATGGTGAATACTTTCCAAACCGTCGATAACGAGTTGATAATTTTTTCCCGGTTGTAAGGCTCTACCTAGGGATTCGTGGGCAGCAAGGCCAGTTTTTACTCGGGCTGGATCAAAAATTAGTGTGAGTTGTTTTTGTTCACTATCCCAAAGCTCTTGAGCGTTATTAAAAATGGCTCCTTGTATTTCTTTTCCGTTTGCATCCATTATGCTGATCTTTTCCAGGTTTTCGACTGTTTTCATGGGTTCTTGGAAATGTATGTACATCCGAAGAATATTTTCGGGTAGTGTATCTTGGGAGGGAAGAACCGACCGTACGGTCGGTTTTTCCGTATCCTTAGTTGAAGATTCACCACAACTAAGCACCACTATCAACCCAAAAAAATAGAAAATTAAAGGCTGCTTCACGAACATAAACTACCTCCCCATTACTTCAGAAACCAAGTCAGGATAACCTTCCATTTGTTTCGACATGTCATGATATTTTTTAGTGTTTGCTTGCGTTTCTGGATATTGATAGTCTGGGAAATCATATTCAGAAATGAAGTCGCTTAGTCTCAAGTAACTACCGGTCAATTCAGAAACTAAATCTATCTCGCCTGTCTCTATGTTTCTTCTGACTATTCCAAGCATTTGTTGATTTTGAACATCAATATGCATAACATTAGCTGTTGGGATTTCTTGAATCCCGTCAAGCCCGGCCGCGAACATGGCGCGTTGACCAGCCATCCCATTTCCATTTATACCAGCAGTAACCGAAGTTAATGGTACCATTGTTCCTCCCCGGTTTTTATGTGTGATTAATAAGCTCTCGCTCATCGAACCATCAAAACCTTGTGTAGTAACCACCAACATGTCAATTGGAGTATTCCCATAGCCCAGCTCCGCGATGGTTTT